>NZ_BAAASR010000020.1:0-52417 GCF_039532985.1 Streptomyces gobitricini
CCCCCTCCGGGCCGGCCGCCCCGGCGGCCACGGTCGGCGCGCCCCGGCCCCGCCCGGCCCGGCCGGGCGCGTGCCGCCGTCCCGCCGCACGCGCGGATCGGTACCGGGCACGGGGTTCCCGGGCACGGTGGTGATGGTCGTCCTGGCGGGAGGGACGCACGGGGACTCCGCTCTCTTCCAGTGGCGGGCGGCCGGTCCGGCACACGGAGAACAGCCTCAGCGACGGTCATGGCGCATCCGGCGGGCGGTGGCACCTCTTCCGGCACGGTTCCTTCGAGGAGAGGCCTTCCGTACGCGCCTTCACCGGAAACCGTCCGCCGGGGGAAACGACCACTTGGGGCACCGTCCACGGGGTGACCGCCCCGCTCCGAACGAGCCAGTCATACGGCAGGATGTGCGAAGGCTTGCCGGACTTGTTCGACAAAACCGGTCCGGCGGTGGTGAATTCGAGCCGAGTGACGAGAAGGGACTTCCAGGGTGTCAGCCCCCCACGTGAGCACTGAGAGCGCCCGGCCCGCCCAGGGCGATGTCGGCGATGTCGTCCTGTCCGTGGTGGCCGAGGTGACGGGCGCCGGGCCCCACCGGCTGACGGACAGTTTCTACGACTTCGGCGGCACCTCCCTGGACGCGGTTCGCATATGCCTGCGCATAGGACGCGAACTGGCCGTGGACGTCCCTCCGGAGACGCTGCTCGACAGCGAGGACCTCGCCGGGTTCGCCTCGGCCGTGGCCGCCGCCCGGGGCGCGCGGTGACCGGGCCCGCCGTGGCCCCCGGTGTCACCGCCGCCCCCACGGCGGGCGGGAGCCGCCCGTCCCTGATCCACGAGGCGGTGGCGCGGCACGCCGCGCGGAACCCGGACGCCGTCGCCCTGGTGGACGGCGACCGGCGGGTGAGCTACGCGGAACTGGACGCGGCGGCCGACGCGTGGGCGGCCGAGCTGCTGGTCCGGGGCGCCGGACCGGGCGGTTTCGTGCCGGTCGTGCTGGCTCGTTCGGCGACGCTCGTGGCGGCCCTCCTCGGTGTGCTGAAGACGGGCGCCGCTTACGCGGCCCTGGACCCGGGCTGGCCCGTCGGGCGGCTGCGCTCGGTGGCGGGCATGCTCGCGCCCCGCGTGACGGTCGCGGCGGACGGGCGGGAGACGTGGGCGGAGGGCGCGTGGTGCGGCCCCGCCGCGCACGGCCTGCTCCCCGGGGCGTCGTCCCGGGCGCCTGCCACGCACCGGCCAGCCGGGTGGCGCGGACCACGGCCACCGGTGGACGGGGCCCGCCCGGCCACGGTCTTCTTCACGTCGGGCACCACCGGCCGCCCCAAGGCGGTGGTGTCGGGACACCGGGCCACCCTCAGCCTCTTCGACGGCTGCTTCGAGCCGTTCACCTCCACCGGCCCGAGGCCGCCGGTGATGCCCCAGGCGGCCCCGGTGTCCTGGGACGGCTTCACGCTGGAGGTGTGGGGCCCGCTGGTGAACGGGGGGACGAGTGTGCTCCTCGACGGCGGCTACCTCCTGCCCGGTACGCTGCGCGCCCTCGTCGAGCGGGAAGGCGTGGACACGGTGTGGCTCACCGCGTCGCTGTTCCACCTCTTCGTCGACGAGGACCCGGGCTGCTTCGAGGGAACGCGCCACGTGCTGACGGGCGGTGAACGGCTCTCCGTGTCGCGGGTGCGCGCCTTCCTCGACCGCCACCCGGCCGTCGGGCTGACCAACGGTTACGGGCCCGTCGAGACCTGCGTCTTCACCACCGCCCGCCGGGTGCGCCGCTCCGACTGCGACGTCCCGTCCGGGATCCCCGTCGGCACACCGGTACCGGGCCGCCGGGTGCACATCCTGACCGGCGGCCGGCCGGCCGCACCGGGCACCACGGGTGAGATCTGCGTCTCGGGTGACGGCATCGCGCTCGGCTACCTGGGCGACCCGGAGCTGACCGCCCGCGTCTTCCCGACCGTCGCCGTCGACGGCGTACCCACCCGGATGTACCGGACCGGGGACCTCGGGTTCCAGGACGCCGACGGCATGGTGCACTTCACCGGCCGCGCCGACCGCCAGGTCAAGGTGCGCGGTCACCGGGTCGAGCCGGAGGAGGTGGAGGCCGTCGTGCGCACCGTGCCGGGCGTGGCCGACTGCGCGGTCGTCCCCGTCCCCGGGCCGAGCGGGGGGTACGAGCGCCTGGCGCTCTTCTACACGGCGTCGCCGCGCGCCGACACCCCGCCGCCGCCCCGGGCCGTGCGCCGGGAGCTCGCCGCCAGGCTGCCCCGCCACCTCGTGCCGGACCTGGTGCGCGGTCCGGCGGAGCTGCCGCTCACCGCCAACGGGAAGCTGGACCGGTCCGCGCTGCTGCGCTCGCTCGGTCCGCTGGGCAGCGGCACGGAGGCCGGCGCGTGACCCCGTATGCGGCCGGAGGCGCCCACACCAGCCACCCGATGTCGTCCGAGCAGGAGTCCATCTGGCTCAACGACCAGTTCCAGCCGGGGGCCGGACGGTACGTCGAGTCCTGGATCCACCGGTTGCGCGGCGACGTCGACGTCCGTGCCGTGCGGGCCGCGCTGACGGGTGTCGTGGCGCGCCACGAGCCGCTGCGCTCCGCCCTGGTGCTGGAGGACGGCCGGACCGTGCAGCGGGTGTTCCCGCCCGCGCCGGTCCCGCTGGCCGTCCGGGAGGCCGGACCGGACGCGCCGGCCGACGCGATCCGGGCGGCCGTCTCGGGGCCCCTGCCCACGGACCGGCCACCGCTGCTGCGGGCGACGCTGCTGCGCGTCGGCGAGCGGGACGCCGTACTGGCCGTCGCGCTGCACCACGCGGTCGTCGACGGGTGGTCGCTGCGCCTGCTCGACGAGGAGTTCAGCGAGTGCTACCGGGCCGCCGTCGAGGGCCGCTCTCCGCGACTGCCGGACCTGACCACGACGTTCGGCGCGTACGCGCGTGCTCAGCGCCGCCGGGCGGAAGCGGCCCCGGACGAGGGTCTGGACTACTGGCGCCAGGCCCTGGACGGCGCACCCGCCGAGTCGACCTTCCCGCTGGACCGGCCCCGCCCGGCCGTACCGGACCACCGGGGCGGGATGATCGAGTTCTCCATCGGCCCCGAGCTCGCCGATGCCGTGCGCGCCACCTGCCGCAGGCTCCGTGCCACACCCTTCGTCCTGTTCACCGCCGCCCTGACCGCCCTGGTGGCGCGGCTCGGCGGCCAGGACGACGTCGTGCTGGGCACTCCGGTCACCCGGCGGGACCGGCTGGAGCTGGAACCGTTGATCGCGTGTCTCAGCGACGTCATGCCGCTGCGTCAGCGGGTCCGGCCCGGGCTGACGTTCCGGGAACTGGTCGAGCGGAGCACCACGCTGGTACGCGGGGCCATGGCGCACCGGCACGTGCCGCACAGCCGACTGGTCTCGGAACTGGCGGGCGAGCGGGTGCCGGGGCGGTTCCCGCTGTTCCAGGTGGTGTTCACGGTGGACGACGCCCACGCGCCCGGGCTCCGGCTGCCGGGGGTGTCCGCCGAACGCCTCCACGGCCACAACGGCACCGCCAAGTTCGACGTGTTCCTCGAACTCGTCCCACGGGAAGGGGGCGGTTACCGCGCCCTGCTGGAGTACGCGACCGGTGTCCTGGACCCGTCGACCGCCGGGCGCCTCACCGAGCGCTTCCTCGCCCTCCTCGCCGACGCCACCCGGAACCCGGACACGGCCGTGGACGATCTGGCCGTCATGCCCGGGGCGGAGCGGCGTCTGGTGACGGAGGTGCTGAGCGCGGGCCCCGGGCCCCGGGCCCCGTGGCCGGCGCCGCACGCCCATGAGCTCGTCGCCCGGACGGTGCGGTCGGCGCCGGACGCCCCTGCCGTGGTGCACGGCGAGCGGACCATGACGTACGCCGAGCTCTGGGCCGCCTCTTACGGCGTGGCCCGGCGGCTGGTGTCCCAGGGGCTCGCCCGGCAGCGGATAGGTGTCCGCGTCGAGCGGTCGGCGCGGGCCCTCGTCGCCGTCCTGGGAGTCCTGCGCGCGGGCGCCGCCTGCGTCCCGCTGGACCCCGCCCTTCCGGACGAGCGCACCGCCTGCATGGTCCGCGACAGCCGTATGGCCGCCATCCTGACGACCCGCTCGACGCCGGCCGCGCCGGACACCGGCATACCCGTGCTGTTCCTGGAGGAGTTCCCCGGGGAGCCGTCCGGCGAGGCGCTCCCCCGGACGTCGCCGGACGACCCGGCGTACGTCGTGTACACCTCCGGCTCGACCGGGCACCCCAAGGGCGTGGCCATGCCCCACCGGTCGCTGGCTGCCCTCCTGGACTGGCAGTGCCGCGGTTCGGCGGCGGGCGCCGGTTCGCGCACGCTCCAGTTCGCGCCGCTCGGCTTCGACGTGGCGTTCCAGGAGACGTTCGCCACCTGGGCGTGCGGAGGGGCGCTCGTCCTCGCGGACGACGGGACGCGGCGGGACCCGCACCGCCTGCTCGACCTGATGGAGCGGCACGCCGTCGACCGTCTCTTCCTCCCCTATGTGGCCCTCCAGCAGTTGGCCGAGTACGCCGACGCCAGCGGCCGCTCCGCCGGGACCCTCCGCGAGGTGATCACGGCCGGGGAGCAGCTGTACGTGACCCCGGCGATCCGGAGCTTCTTCACCACCGGCTGCCCCGGTGCGCGCCTGGAGAACCAGTACGGCCCCTCCGAGACCCATGTGGTCACCGCCCATCGCCTCACGGGGCCGCCCGCCACGTGGCCGGACCGCCCGCCGATCGGCCGGCCGGTGCCGGGGAGCAGGGTGTACGTCCTGGACGGCCGGCTCCGGCCGTGTCCGATCGGCACGGTCGGGGAGATCTGCGTGGCCGGTGACTCCGTCGCCCTCGGCTACCTCTCGGAGGAGGCCGCGCGGGCCGGCCGGTTCGTGCCGGACCCCTTCGGTCCGGCGCGGCCCGGTGGTCTCCTCTACCGCACCGGTGACCGGGGACGTCTCCTGCCGGACGGCACGATCCGGTTCCTGGGCCGTGACGACGACCAGGTCAAGATCCGCGGGTTCCGGATCGAGCCGGCTGAGGCCGAGGCCGCCCTGAAGGCGGTGCCGGGGGTGGCGGACGCCGTCGTCCACGTGGACGGGTCGGACGCGGGCGACAGGCGGCTCGTCGCGTACTTCACCGCCACCGCCGCCGGGGGCCCCGGACCGGAGCAGGTGCGTGCGGCGCTCCTGGAGCGGCTGCCCGGCCATCTCGTCCCCGCGTCCCTCGTCCGCGTCCCCGAACTGCCGCTCACGGCGAGCGGTAAGACGGACCGGGCGGCGGTGCACCGGCTGTACGGATCCGCCGGGCGCGCGGACCGCGCCACCCCCGCCGCTCCCACCCTCGCTGCTCCCGCCGCTCTCGCCGCCGTCTGGGGCGACGTGCTGCGTACCGGGGACACCGACCCGGACCGGTCGTTCTTCTCCCTGGGCGGCGACTCCCTCCTGGCCGTGCGACTGTCCGTCCGCCTCCGTACCGAGCTGGGGCTGGACATCCGGCCCGCCGACATCGTGGCGGCGCCCACCCTCCGTGCCCTGACCGCGCTCGCCGCCTCACGCGGGCGGGCCGTGCCGGTCATCGGGCCGCAGACCCTCGCCCCTGACATCGCGCCCGCCCCGGAGGTGGTGCGGGTCGCCGACGACCCGCGTCACATCCTCCTGACGGGCGCCACCGGGTTCCTCGGGGCGTTCCTGCTCCGCGATCTGCTGGAGCGGACCGGTGCCGTCGTGCACTGCCTCGTACGCGCCGGGGGGACGGCCGCGGCCGGCGAGCGCCTCCGCGCCGCGCTGGAGCGGTACGGGCTGTGGGACGGCTCCCGGGCGCACCGCGTCCTGGCGGTGCCCGGCGATCTGGCCCTGCCACGGCTGGGGCTCGGACAGGACCGGTTCGACGAGCTGGCCCGCACCGTCGACGTGGTGTTCCACTCCGGCGCCGAGGTGAACCTCGCGTACGGCTACGAGCGGCTGAAGGCGGCCAACGTCGACGGGACCGCCGAGGTCCTGCGCCTGGCGGCCGCCCACCGCACGGTGCCCGTGCACCACGTCTCCACCGTCGGGGTCTTCCCGCCGGCCGGTCCGCCGACGGGCCGGGTCCTGCCCGGCCACCCTCTGGGCGACGTCACCCTGCTGCGCAACGGGTACGCCGAGTCGAAGTGGGTGGCCGAGACCCTCGTCGCCCGGGCCCGGGAGCGCGGCCTGCCCGTCACGGTGTACCGCCCCACGAGGATCGGCGGCTCCAGCGTGACCGGTGCGTGCCAGACGTCCGACTTCCTCTGGCTGCTGGTGAAGGGCTGCGTCCAGGCGGGCCTCGCCCCGGGCGACTACGTCTCGGACTTCGACCTGGTGCCGGTGGACCACGTCAGCGGGGCGATCACGGCCCTGGCCGCCGACCCGGCGGCGGCCGGGCGGACGTTCCACGTCTCCAGCGAGCGGCTGCGCCCGTTCACCGAGATCGTGGACCGCCTGAGGGGGCTGGGTCACCGGCTCGCCGACGTACCGCTGGAGGACTGGCACCGTCATATGGAGCGGCACCCCGGGAACGCGGCGTACCCGCTCCTCGGCCTGCTTCCGCCGAAGGGGGCGGGGGCCTCCCACCGGCCGGCTTCCCCGCTGTTCGACTCGTCCGCCACGCGCCGGGCGCTGCGCGGCTCCGGGGTGGTGCCGCCGGAGGTGACCGACGCGCTCCTCGACCGCTGTGTCCGCTCCTTCGTCCGCGACGGGTTCCTCCCGGCACCGCCGGCGAAGAAGGTTCCGGGCCCCTGTCGAGACCGGGTCGGTCACGAGATATCTTGATGTCGAGCAATGTTGCAGACGTGGAGCGGAGCACCCGGTGACTGACTCGACCATCATCTACACACACACTGACGAGGCCCCGGCCCTGGCCACGCACTCGTTCCTGCCCGTGGTACAGGCGTACGCCTCGACGGCCGGGGTCAGCGTGGAGACCCGCGACATCTCCCTGGCGGGCCGGATCATCGCCGGCTTCCCCGAGTACCTGGAGGAGGGGCAGCGCATCGAGGACGCGCTCGCCGAGCTCGGTGAGCTGGCCAAGACGCCCGGGGCCAACATCATCAAGCTGCCGAACATCTCGGCCTCGATCCCCCAGCTGAAGGCGGCCGTGGCCGAGCTGCAGCAGCAGGGCTACGCGCTGCCGGACTACCCGGACGACCCGAAGACCGACGAGGAGCGGGACATCCGCGCCCGGTACGACAAGGTCAAGGGCAGCGCCGTGAACCCGGTCCTGCGCGAGGGCAACTCCGACCGGCGTGCCCCCGCCTCGGTGAAGAACTACGCCAGGACCCACCCGCACCGCATGGGCGCGTGGACCCCCGAGTCCAAGACGAACGTCGCGACCATGGGTGAGAACGACTTCCGCTCCACCGAGAAGTCCGTGGTGATCACCGAGGCCGGTTCGCTCCGTATCGAGCTGGCGGGTGACGACGGCTCCACCACCGTGCTGCGCGAGTCCGTACCCGTCCAGGCCGGCGAGGTCGTCGACGCCTCCGTCATGCGCGTCGCCGCCCTGCGCGAGTTCCTGACCGCGCAGGTCGCCCGTGCCAAGGCGGAGGGCGTGCTGTTCTCCGTACACCTCAAGGCGACCATGATGAAGGTCTCCGACCCGATCGTCTTCGGTCACGTGGTGCGCGCCTTCTTCCCCAAGACGTTCGCGAAGTACGGCGAGACGCTCGCCGCGGCCGGCCTGACCCCGAACGACGGCCTCGGCGGCATCTACAAGGGCCTGGAGGGCCTGCCCGAGGGCGCCGAGATCAAGGCCTCGTTCGACGCGGAGCTCGCCGAGGGCCCCGAGCTCGCCATGGTGGACTCCGACAAGGGCATCACCAACCTGCACGTCCCGTCCGACGTCATCGTCGACGCCTCCATGCCGGCCATGATCCGCACCTCCGGCCACATGTGGGGCCCGGACGGCCAGGAGGCCGACACCCTCGCCGTCCTGCCGGACAGCAGCTACTCCGGCGTGTACCAGGTCGTCATCGACGACTGCCGGGCCAACGGCGCCTACGACCCGTCGACGATGGGTTCCGTCCCCAACGTCGGTCTGATGGCGCAGAAGGCCGAGGAGTACGGCAGCCACGACAAGACCTTCGAGGTGCCCACCACGGGCACGGTCCGTCTCGTCGACCAGGCGGGCAACGTGGTCCTGGAGCAGGCCGTCTCCGCCGGTGACATCTTCCGCGCCTGCCAGACCAAGGACGCCCCGATCAAGGACTGGGTGAAGCTCGCCGTCACCCGTGCCCGCGCGACCGGCGACCCGGCGGTGTTCTGGCTGGACGGGACCCGCGCGCACGACGCCGTGCTCATCGAGAAGGTCGAGCGGTACCTCCCCGAGCACGACACCGAGGGCCTGGACATCCGCATCATGTCCCCGGTGGAGGCGACCAAGCTGTCCGTCGAGCGGATCCGCCGCGGCGAGAACACCATCTCCGTCACCGGCAACGTGCTGCGTGACTACCTGACCGACCTGTTCCCGATCCTCGAGCTGGGCACCAGCGCGAAGATGCTCTCGGTCGTCCCGCTGATGAACGGCGGCGGCCTGTTCGAGACCGGTGCCGGTGGCTCCGCGCCCAAGCACGTCCAGCAGCTGGTCAAGGAGAACTACCTGCGCTGGGACAGCCTGGGCGAGTTCCTCGCCCTCGCGGTCAGCTTCGAGCACCTCGCCCAGACCACGGGCAACGCCCGCGCCCAGGTGCTGGCCGACACCCTGGACCGCGCGACGGCGACGTTCCTCAACGAGGACAAGTCGCCGAGCCGTCGCCTGGGCGGCATCGACAACCGCGGCAGCCACTTCTACCTGGCGCTGTACTGGGCCCAGGAGCTGGCCGGGCAGACCGACGACGCCGAGCTCGCCAAGGCGTTCGCTTCGCTCGCCCGGACGCTGGGCGACCAGGAGCAGACGATCGTCGAGGAGCTGATCGCGGTCCAGGGCCGGCCGGCCGACATCGGCGGCTACTACCAGCCCGACCCGGCCAAGGCGTCGGCCGTCATGCGCCCGTCGCAGACCTTCAACCAGGCCCTCGCGACCCTGGCCTGACGGTACGGCGGCACCACCGCGCGAACACGACCGCCCCGGCCGGTACCCCCGGCCGGGGCGGTCGTGTCGTACCCGCGGCACCCGGGCGGCCACGGGTGCCGAGCGGTCACACGGCCGGCCGCCCCCGGCGGCGCGCCGCGCGTCCGCGGGTCCCGAACGCACACGGGCCCGCCGCGGGCCCGGGCGTCCGGGAGGCGGACTACGCGAAGGGGTCGGCGCCCCGCCGCCCGGGCGGACCCCGACTCGTACGAAACCGGGCCCGTGCCTCACCGTGCGCCCGTACGTCACCGTGCGCCCGTGCCCCACCGTGCGCCCGTACGTCACCGGCGGCCCCGGGCCTCAGCTCGGCGGTGCGGCGGCCGGGTCGATCCGGGCGTGCAGCCGCCGGGTGTGGTCCACATACCGGGCGGGCCCCGTCAGGGTGACCCGTGCGATCAGCCGGGGGTCGCTGCTGGAGGCGGCCAGCCGCAGTTCCAGCTCCCCAGGCTCGACGACGCGGCGTCCGTCGAGGCCGGTGAACGAGGCGACGTCGGCCGGGACCGTCACCTCCAGGCGGCGTGACTCGCCCGGGCGCAGCGGCACTCTCGCGTACCCGATGAGGCGCTGCACGGGCTGGACGACCGATGCCACCGGGTCGTGCAGGTAGACCTGGACGACCTCGGTGCCCTCCCGCTCTCCCGTGTTGCGCAGCCGGAAGGCGAGGCGGAACTCGCCGTCGGTGCCGCTGGTGTCGTTCCCGACCGTGAGGTCGCCCCAGTCGAAGGCGGTGTACGACAGGCCGTGGCCGAAGGCGAAGGCGGCGGTCGGGTCGACGCTGGAGACGTCGGTGCGCAGGCCCAGCCGGGCCGCCAGATAGGTGGAGGGCTGCCCCCCGGGCGTACGCGGGACGCTGACGGGCAGTCGGCCCGACGGGTTGGTACGGCCGCTGAGCACGCCCGCCATGGCCGCCGTGCCGGCCACCCCGGGGAAGAACGCCTGGACGATCGCGGCCGCTTCGTCGACGGCGCGGCCCAGTGCGTACGGCCGGCCGGCGAAGAGCGTCGTCACCACCGGCGTACCGGTGTCGAGCAGGGCGTCGAGCAGATCCTGCTGCACGCCGGGCAGGGCGAGGGAGCCGGCGTCGCACCCCTCGCCGCTGGTGCCCCGGCCGAAGAGCCCGGCGCGGTCGCCGAGTGCCGCGACGACGACATCGGCGTCCCGCGCGGCGCGCAGGGCGTCGGGGAAACCGGAGGTGTCGCCGCCGTCGACGTCCGCGCCGCGCACCGTGACGATCCGCGCGCCGGGGAACTCCCGTTCAAGCGCTTCGCGGAGGGTGGGCAGGTTGATGCCGACCGGTGTGTCCGGGTGCTGGGCGCCGACGTGGACGGGGAAGGAGTAACAGCCCAGGACGGCTGTGGGCCGGTCGGCGTGGGGGCCCACCAACGCGATGCTGCGCGGCCCGGTGAGCGGGAGGGTGCCGTCGTTGCTGAGCATGACCATCGCCCGGTCGGCGATCTGTGCGGCCAGTTCCCGGTTGGCCGGTGTGTCGAGGTCGACCGTGCCGCGCAGGGCCGCCGGGTCGTCGGTTCCGGCCCCCTCCAGCGCCGGTGGTACGGGGCTCCATCCCACGTCGAGCAGGCCGAGTTCGGCCTTCTGGCGGAGCACCCGTCGGGCGGCGCGGTCGACGAGCTCCTCCGGCACCCGGCCGGTGGTGACGGCGTGCAGGAGAGGTGGGCCGAAGGTCTTCACGGTGGGCAGTTCGACGTCGACGCCGGCGCGGAGGGCGGCGGCCGCGGCGTCGGCCCAGCTGCCCGCGACCCCGTGCAGCGTCTTGAGGAAGGCGATGCCGAAGTAGTCGGCGACGACCGTTCCGCCGAAGCCCCAGGTGTCGCGCAGGACCCCGGTCAGCAGGTCCTCGTCGGCGGCGGAGGGCACTCCGTCGGTGTCGGTGTAGGCGTGCATCACCGACCGCGCGCCGCCTTCGCGGACGGCCATCTCGAAGGGCGGCAGCACGGTGTCGGCACGTTCGCGCGGTCCCATGGCGACCGGGGCGAGGTTGCGGCCGGCGCGGGAGGCGGCGTACCCGGCGAAGTGCTTGAGGGTGGCGACGACACCGGCGGATTCGAGGCCCTGGACGTAGGCGGTGGCGATGGTGCCGACGAGGTAGGGGTCCTCACCGATGGTCTCCTCGACCCGGCCCCAGCGGGCGTCGCGCACCACGTCCAGTACGGGGGCGAGGCCCTGGTGTACGCCGACGGAGCGCATGTCCGTCCCGATGGCGCCGGCCATACGGCGGATCAGGGCGGGATCGAAGGTGGCCCCCCAGGACAGGGGCACGGGGTAGGCGGTGGCCTTCCAGGCGGCGAAGCCGGCGAGGCACTCCTCGTGGGCCACGGCCGGGATGCCGAAACGGTTCGCGGCGATGATGCGCCGTTGTGTGCGTGCGAGGGACAGCGCGCCGAGCGCGGGGTCGACCGGCGCCGTGCCGAACGGGCGCGTCAGCTGTCCGAGCCCGGCGGGCAGGAGCGCGTCGAGGTCGGCGGGCTCCTCCATGTCGTGCTGGTGGGGCGCCACTTCCGCGCCTTCGGCCGAAGCCCCGACCCATACGCCGAAGAGCTGGGCGATCTTCTCCTCGACGGTCATCTCGGCGATCAGGGCGGAGACCCGGGTGTCGATGTCATGGGCGGGGTCGGCCCAGACCGGGACGGCGGCGGTGGGGACGGTGGTGGCGGCGACAGTGGTGGTGTGGGCTGCCATGTTGGCGGTCACTTTCCTCCTACGCCCATCAGGCCCTGGACCAGGGCGCGGCGGGCGAACAGGTAGACGAGCAGGACGGGCACCATGGACAGGACCACGGCGGCCAGCAGTCCGGGGATGTCGATCCCGTGCTCCGTTTGGAAGTCGTAGAGACCCAGAGTGATCAGCTTGGTGGAGTCGGACTGGGTGAGGACGAGGGGGAACAGGAAGCCGTTCCAGGCCTGGAGCGCGGAGAACACGACGATCGTGGACAGGCCGCCCTTGGAGAGCGGCAGGACGAGTTGGAAGAACATCCGCCGCGGCGACGCCCCGTCCATGGCCATGGCCTCGTACAGCTCCCCGCCGATGTCGCGCATGGCTCCGCTGAGGACCAGTGCGGAGATGGGCAGGCAGAACGCCGCCGTCGGCAGGACGACGCCGAGCAGGTTGTCGTACAGACCCGCCTCGCTGATGAGGTAGAACATCGGGACGATCACGGCCTGGGCCGGAATGGCCAGGCCGAGCAGGAAGAGCCGGAAGGCGGATGAGGCGAAGCGCGAGCGGCTGCGCACGATCGCGTACGCCAGCGGCGGTACCAGCAGCAGCACCAGGCCGACCACGCAGGCGGTGACGACGAGCGTGTTGAGGAAGTAGTGCCCGAAGCCGGTGGAGAAGGCCCCCGTGTAGTTGTCGAGGGTGATCCCCTCGGGGAAGGCCAGTGGCCCCCGGCGGGCGTAGTCGGAGCGTGTCCGCAGGCTGGCCGTGATCATCACGTACAGGGGGAGGCCGACCAGGAGGAGCCAGACCAGCGAGCCGGCGCCGGCCAGGTGGTTGGGTCGTCGGTTCATGACACGCCTTCCCTGTCGCCGCGCATCCTGTCGTAGCCGGAGACGCGCACGACGATCAGCGAGACGAGCGTCGCCGCGACGACGAGCACGAGCGCGATGGCCGCTCCGGCGCCGAAGTCGAAGCCCTTGAAGGCCTTTTGGTACATGTAGTACGCGGTGATCGTGGTGTCGGTGCCGGGGCCGCCCTGGGTCAGGATGAGCACCGTCTCGAAGGTGGTGAGCCCGCCGACGACCATCAGGATCACCGAGGTGATGATCGAGGTGCGCAGTTGCGGCAGGGTGATGTGGAAGAACTGCCGGACCCGTCCCGCTCCGTCGATCTCCGCGGCCTCGTACAGGGCCCGTGGGACGGCGCGGGCGGCGCCCTGGTGGATGAGGGTGTGGAACGGGGTGAACTGCCAGGTGCTGACGAAGGCGAGGACACCGATGGCGCCGGCCTGGCTGCCGAACAGGTTGCCGTCGCCGAACAGCCAGGTGGCCCGGGAGGGGACTCCGAAGTTCGGGTCGAGAACCGCGCGCCAGAGCACCGACACGGCGGTGGTGGACAGCAGCAGGGGGATGAAGTAGATCGCCGACAGCACAGCGCGGTTGCGCTGCTGCCCGGCGGCCCAGACGCCGAGCAGGACGCTGAGCGGGGTCTGGATCGCCACGCCCAGGAAGGTGACCAGGAGGCTCAGCCAGACGCTTTGGATCATGACGGGATCGGCGAAGAGCCTGGTCCAGTTGTCCACGCCGACGAACCGCGGCGGTCCCAGGCCGCTCCAGCTCGTGAAGGACAGGGCGGCGACCATGATCAGCGGGGCGATCGCGAACAAGGCGAAGAACACCGTGGCGGGGATCGCCCAGGCGTATCCGGGCCGGCCCACGTGGGCGCCGGGCCTTTCTCGTGTCCGCCCTGATCCCCCATGTCCGCCGGTCCGGGCGGGGGGACGGGCGCCGGTCGCTCTGGGAGGGGTCCGGCCCCGTCGGTGTTCGGGCGTCTGCGTCTTCATGTGTGCGGACATGCCGGCCTAGGCGGTGGGGAGGGCTTGCATCGCCTCGATGAAGCCGTCCGTGTCGATCCGGCCGTTGAGGAACTGCTGCACGGCCTGGTGGATGGGGGTGATGGCGGACGGCGGGTACGCCTGGTCCCACGACAGCTGGAACGACGGGGCCTTCTCGACCAGTTCGTACTGGTACCGGGAGTAGGCGGGGTTGGCCGCGGTGTCGAGGAACTTCTCGGTGTTCGTGGTGGTCGGCAGGTTGCCGACGGACAACTGCTCCTTGACGAACCGGTCGGAGTACATCAGCTTCAGGAACTCCGCCACCGCCTCGGGGTGCCGGGTCTTCTTCAGCACGGAGTAGAAGTTGTTGGTGTTGCCGACGAGGTTCGCCGGATCGCCCTTGCCGCCTTCGACGGCCGGGAAGGTGGTGTAGCCGAGGTCCTTCTCGGCGAACTCCCCGTCGGCCTCCTGGTGGGTGGCGTACGCCCACGAGCCCATCAGTTCGAAGCCCGCCCTGCCGCTCGCCAGGAGCGCCGGGGACCCTCCGTCGGTGAACTTCACCGAGTCGACGTTGCCGCCGAACGCGCCGGCGTCGACCAGTTCCTCGATCATGCCGAGCGCCTTCCTGCTGTCGGCGCTCTCCCAGGAGCTCTTCTCGCCCTCCAGCGCCTTCGCGAAGAGTTCCGGCCCCGCGACGCGGTCGTAGAGGTACTCGAACCACATCAGGGTCGGCCACTTGTCACCGCCGCCGAGGGCGATCGGCGTGACGCCCCTGGCTTTGAGGGCCTTGACCGCGCCGAGCAGCTCGCCCCAGGTCCGCGGCGGCTCGACACCGGCGTCGGCCAGCACCTTCTTGTTGTGGAACAGCAGGACCGGCTGCGTGCCGCGCATCGGCACGCCGTACGGCGTGCCGTCGACGACGGCGGTGTTGTAGACGGACGGCAGGAAGCTGGTCTCAAGCTTGGGGTCGCTCTTGGTGAACCCGTCGAGCGGCAGCAGCAACCCGGCGTCGACATACGGCCGGATGCTGCCGCCGCCCCAGTTGAAGAAGACGTCGGGGGCCTGCGGGGTATTGATGATCGTCTGAAGTTTCTGCTGGTAGTCGGCGCCGGGGACGGTGTCGAGGACCGCCTTCACCTCCGACGTCCTGTTGAACTCCGCCACGATCCGTTTCTCGACCTTGTTGGTGGCGTCCCCGTAGACCAGCACACGGAACTCCGCCGCCCCGGACGAGGACGGGCCGCCTCCCCCACAGGCCGTCAGGCCGAGTGCCAGAGCCAGGATGACGCCGCCCGCGAGCGTGCGGGGGAACCGCACCCGTATGTTTCCGAGCCTTTCCACAAGCACCACCTCTCGAAAGTTTCGATACAATCAACGAAAGTGTCTGCGTCCGGGACGGTAGGGGCAGCGCTCGTCGACGGTCAACGGGCGCGCACCGGCGCGACCGAACCGTTACAACGAGGCGTGTCCTATCCTTCGTCGCATGCGTGATGACGACGGTGCGGACGGCCGGGTCACCCTGGCCGAGGTGGCCACCCGGGCCGGTGTGTCCCTCTCGACGGTTTCGAAAGTCCTCAACGGCCGTTCCGACGTCTCGCCGCGCACCCGCACCAAGGTGGAGCGGCTGCTGGAGGCGCACGGCTACCGGCGCCGCGCGACGGGGGCACCCCAGGCTCCCCTGATCGAGCTGGTCTTCCACGAGCTGGAGAGCGTCTGGGCGATGGAGCTCATCCGGGGCGTCGAGAACGTGGCGAAGGAGCAGGGCGCCGCCGTCGTCCTCACCGAGAGCGGCACCCGCCACGCGCCCGGACCCGACTGGGTCGAAGGGGTGCTGCGGCGGCGCCCTCTCGGCGTGGTCCTCGTCTTCTCCACCCTGCCGGACAAGGTCAAGAAGCAACTGCGCTCCCGGGCCATCCCGTTCGTCATCATCGACCCGGCCGGCGATCCGGAGCCGGACGTCCCGTCGGTGGGGTCCGCCAACTGGGCCGGGGGCATGGCGGCCACCAGGCACCTGATCGACCTCGGCCACGAGCGCGTCGGCATCATCACCGGACCCGAGGACATGATGTGCTCGCTGGCCCGGCTCGACGGCTTCCGCTCCGCCATGACCATGGCGGGCCTGACGGTCGATCCGCGCCATGTGCGGTTCGGGGACTTCCACGTCCAGGGCGGGTTCGCCCGCGCCATGGAGCTGCTCGAAGGCCCGGACCGGCCCACCGCGGTCTTCGCCGGGAGCGACCTTCAGGCGCTCGGCGTCCTGGAGGCCGCCCGCCTGAAGGGCCTGGGTGTGCCGCGGGACCTGTCGGTGGTGGGGTACGACGACGTCCCGCTCGCCCAATGGTCCAGCCCGGCGCTGACGACGGTCCACCAGCCGCTGCGGCAGATGGCCGAGGAGGCCGCCCGGATGCTGCTGCGCCCGCGCGACCCGGCCAAGGCCGCCCTGCGTATGGAACTCGCCACCGAGCTGGTGGTCCGGCAGAGCACCGCGCCGCCGCGCCGGGACGCCTGACCACGAGGGCGGGCGCCCCGGTCACCGCGCGGCACACCACTGCGGCCCCTCCCGGGTCGCGTCCCCTCCTGCCCACGGCCTGGTGCGCCGACGGTTGACCGCCGTGATGGTCGGCCGTATGGTCTGCACGCACATTCGGAGAAATTTCCGAAAGTTTCGAACGACCTCATCGCTCCACGCGCGTCCACCCGTCCGTCCGGGACCGGACTGCCGTCCCGTCCCCATCCGAAGAGGTTGACATGGCCATGATCATTCCACGGGGCCCGGTGCGGCCCCTGCGTCCGGCCCGGCGTCCCCGGGTACGCCGCGCACTCGTCCTCGGCACGGCGGGCCTGCTCGCCGCGGTGGGCGTCACGGCCCAGTCCGGTACGGCCGAGGCCGCCGGCACCCTGGGATCGGCCGCCGCCGCCAAGGGACGCTACTTCGGCACCGCCGTCTCGGCGCAGTACTTGGGCGAGTCCGGCTACGTCTCCACCCTGGACCGGGAGTTCAGCTCGGTCACCCCGGAGAACGAGATGAAGTGGGACGCCGTCGAGGCGACCCGTGGCGCCTTCACCTTCGGCCCGGCGGACCGGATCGTCAACCATGCCCAGAGCAGGGGCATGTCCGTCCGTGGCCACACACTGGTCTGGCACTCCCAGCTCCCCGGCTGGGTCGCCGGCCTGGGAGCCGCCGACCTCCGCTCGGCGATGAACAACCACATCACCAAGGTGATGCAGCACTACAAGGGGAAGGTGTTCGCCTGGGACGTGGTCAACGAGGCGTTCCAGGACGGCAGTAGCGGTGCGCGTCGCAGCTCGCCCTTCCAGGACAAGCTGGGCAACGGCTTCATCGAGGAGGCGTTCCGCACGGCCCGCGCGGCCGACCCGGCGGCCGAACTCTGCTACAACGACTACAACACCGACGGCGTGAACGCGAAGAGCAACGCCGTCTACGCCATGGTGAAGGACTTCAAGGCCCGGGGCGTACCCATCGACTGCGTGGGCTTCCAGTCCCACTTCAACAGCGCGTCACCGGTGCCCTCCGACTACCGGGCGAACCTGCAGCGCTTCGCCGACCTCGGCGTCGACGTCCAGGTCACCGAGCTGGACATCGAGGGCTCGGGCAGTGCCCAGGCCGCCAGTTACGGCAACGCCGTCAGCGCGTGCCTGGCCGTCTCCCGCTGCACCGGCATCACGGTGTGGGGCGTGACCGACAAGTACTCCTGGCGCAGCGGCGGCACCCCGCTGCTGTTCGACGGCGCCTACACCAAGAAACCGGCCTACGACGCCGTACTGGCCGCACTCGGCGGCTCGGGCGGCGGAGGAGGGAGCGGCGGCTGCTCCGTGTCGTACACCAGGACCGCGCAGTGGAACGGCGGCTTCAACGGCCAGGTGACGGTCACGGCCGGGAGCGCGCCGATCAACGGCTGGACCACCACGGTGACCGTGACACCACCCCAGAAGGTCTCCGCGACCTGGAACGGCACCCCGACCTGGGACAGCAGCGGGAATGTCATGACCATGAGGCCCGGCGGCAACGGCCACCTGGCCGCCGGGGCGTCCACCACCTTCGGGTTCACCGTCATGACCAACGGCAACACCTCGGCCCCCCTCCTGGGCACCTGCACCGCCTCCTGACTCCACCGTGACCGCGTGTGGCGCGGCGAGCCGCCGACCGCCGCGCCACACGCCCGGACAGGAGGGACCGGCCGCGAGAGCCGCACCTCGGAAGCCGTGGAACGCCCGCGGCGGTGGAAGACGGACCGAGGCGACGGGGAACGCCCCGCGCGACGGACCGACTGGACGGTATGCAAGGGGGCGCCTTCTCCTCTATGCTCCTGACCGCGCCCCCGGGCGCGTCCGAGAAGCCGCCGCCGTCCGACCCTCACGGAGAAGCCATGGCCGTCGATCCCCAAGGTGCCGAGCTCAAGCGGTTCACGACGGAGGATCCCGGCGCTCCTGTCGTCATGCTCAACCTCCTGCGCTTCGCCCCCGGCGGACGCGCCTTGTACGCGGAGTACTCACGACGGGCGGGCGCCTTCCTGGCCCGGTACGGCGGCGAACTGCTCTACGCCGGCGACGGCGGCACGCCACTCGTCGCCGAGCAGGGGCAGTCCTGGGACGCGGTCCTGGTCTTCCGCTATCCCGACCGTGAGGCGTTCGGCCGCATGGTGGCCGACCCGGAGTACCAGGAGATCACCGGTCTGCGCTCCCGCGCCCTGAGCGAAGCGGTGCTCCAGCCGACCACGCCCTGGCCCGCGAACCGTACGCCTCGCACGGCACCGTGACGCACGGGCGGATCGCCGCACGAGGTTCGGGCCCGGCCCCTCCGGACGCATCGACGCCGATGTCCTCCCCACACGACGACGCCGGTTCCCAGGACCACGGCCAGGTTCCGGGAACCGGCGTCACGGCGAAGCCCGAAGCAACCAGCAGCGTCCGTTCGCACCGCGGGGTCCACGCCCGCGCCTGACGGTCCGCCGGGCAGGCACCTCACTCGGCGGGACGGACTCCCGGCGGCGGCTCCTCGGGCTCGGGTGCCTGCCGCCGCAGCCGGACGATGGCGGCGACGAGACCGCCCCACACGACGGCGATGGCGATGATCATCATGATGATGGCGCCGGTCGACATCAGCGCTCCTCCTTCTCGGCGGGTGACTCCATGTCGAGGTCGATGTCCTCACCGCCGGCCTTCCAGGGCAGCAGCGTGAGGATGACCGCGATGACGAGCGCGCCGACGGCGACACCCCATCCCGCGGTGAGCAGGAAGCCGGTCGAGTAGCCCTCGTAGTTCTCGTCGAACTCCGTGCGCAGGCTGTCGACCATCATCCACCCCAGGACCAGTGGGGTGATGACGCCGAGGCAGACGCGCCACCAGCGGCCGAGGCGGATGGCGGAGGTGGCGTCCGCGTTCTGCTGGAGCGCCGGAAGCTTCCGCAACAGCCAGGCGATGACGACCAGCGCGACCAGGGCCGCGAGCGCGATGCCGTACTGGTTGATGAAGTGGTCGGAGGCGTCCAGCAGGAACAGCCCGTCGTCGGTCGGGAACAGCACGATGGACACCAGGGCCACCAGGCCGCCGACACCGAGCACCGCGGGCATCCGGCGCATACCGGTGCGGTCCTGCACCGCGGAGACGACCACCTGCACGATGGAGATCAGCGACGAGAGCCCCGCGATCACCAGCGAGCTGAAGAAGAGCACGCCGAAAAGGCCACCGAGGGGCATCTCCGAGATGACCGCCGGGAACGCGACGAACGCCAGTCCGATGCCGGCGCTCGCGACCTCGCCGACCGGCACCCCGGCAGCGGTGGCCAGATAGCCGAGCGTGGCGAAGACGCCGATGCCCGCGAGGATCTCGAAGGAGCTGTTGGCGAAGCCCGCCACCATGGCGGAGCCGGTGAGGTCCGCACGCCGGCCCAGGTACGAGGCGTACGTGATCATGATGCCGAAGCCGATCGACAGCGAGAAGAAGATCTGGCCGTACGCGGCGACCCAGACACTTCCATTGGTCAGTTCCGACCAATTGGGTGAGAACAGGGCGTCCAGCCCGCTCGCCGCGCCGTCCAGCGTGAGGGCCCGGATCACCAGGGCCACGAAGAAGACGACGAGCAGCGGGATGAAGATCTTGTTGGCGCGTTCGATGCCTCGCCGGACGCCGAACGCCAGGATGGCCAGCACGACCACCCACACGGCGATCAGCGGCCAGAGCACGCCGGGCACGTAGCTGGAGATGACGCCCGGAGTCGCCGAGGTCTCCAGGAAGTCGCCGAAGAGGAAACTCTCGGGATCGTCACCCCACTGCTGCCCGACGGAGAAGCCGACGTAGCGGATCGCCCACGCGATGATGACGGCGTAGTAGGTGGCGATCACGAAGGAGATGACGACCTGCCACCAGCCGATGACCTCCGCCGGCCTCGACATCCGGCGCAGCGCGGCCGGCGGTGACATCCGGTACTTGCGGCCGATCGTGTACTCCAGGATGAGCAACGGGATGCCGGCGGTGAGAAGGGCGATCAGGTACGGCAGCAAGAAGGCGCCGCCGCCGTTCTCGTAGGCGATGGCCGGAAAGCGCCAGATGTTGCCGAGCCCGATGGCCGAACCGATGGCGGCCATCAGGAACCCGGCACGCGTGGCCCACTGCTCACGTGGCTGCTGCGTCATGTGCGTTCCTCGGGTCTTCTGATGGGGAGGTGCTCCAGAACTGACCAGTTGGCACGTTAGCCTGCGAAGCACATCCCGGCGACAGCGTCGCAGGTCCCTCGCGCGCGCCGCCTGACTCCGACACCGTGGGAAGCCGTGGACCGGGAGACACCGGGTTCCCCGTCGGGGACTTCGCCGGGCAGGCCGGGGGCCCGACCGGATGCCGCGGCGCTACGACGCGGTCGGGCTGCTGCGGGCGGCAGCCCCGAGGTCCGGTGCGCGTGTGGGCATCGGGATGGGGTCCGGCCGGCAGGACGCGTCACGCGGCGAGCGGGCGGATCTCCTCGGGGACGCCGGACGGTCCTGATCGCGTGGGTGGTACCGGCATCCCCGGCTCGGCAGCCGGAGACCGCTGACGCGGTGAAGGCGAGTCGGTCCCCGCCCGGTCCCCCAACTGTTCCCCGAGAACGATCAGGGGCCGTTCCAGATTGCTCTGAAACGGCCCCTGACCTGCGACTTCGAAAAGTCGGGACGACAGGATTTGAACCTGCGACCCCTTGACCCCCAGTCAAGTGCGCTACCAAGCTGCGCCACGTCCCGATGCGCGGGTTCCTCGGCTGCTGCCGGGGTGAGCGCGCAGGAGAAAGATTACCTCACTCCGGGACGGGGTCCGTGTCGCGGGTGAGGTGGGCGTGGTCGCGGAGGGCGCGGGCGGCGAGGTGGTCGGCGCCGCAGGCGGTGGCCAGGGCGGCGGCGTGGGCGAGTTCCTTCGGGCAGCGGATGGCCAGGGCGTACTCGTGACGGGCCTGCGCGTGTTCGTACGCGGAGGGGGAGGCCTTCAGGTGGTGGACGGCCTGGGCGAGGAGCTGGACCGCCTCCTCCGCGCGGGCGAAGAGGGCGGCGCACCGGAGGGCTTCGCCGATGGCGGTGTCGGTGCCGAAGCGCTCGGCCTGGAGGCGGGCGCGGGTGGCGAGCCGGGCGGCGCGGGTGGGGTCGTCGGTGGCCAGCGCGCGGGCGAGGTCGCAGGCCCAGGGGGCCCAGAGGCCGTTGTGGCGGTCGCGGGCCTCGAAGGCGCGGCCGGCGGCCTCCAGCTCGGCGACCGCCTCCTCCGTACGGCCTTCGGCCAGCAGCAGGCGGGCGTGGACGCAGGGGCCGTCCGGCATGATCATGACGTTCGGCCATGGTGGGCCGAAGCGGTGGCGGGTGGCGATGTCGCGTGCCTCGGTCACCCGGCCACGGGCGAGCAGGGTGTCGACGAGCAGGCAGGCGGCGTCCCATTGGACGGGCAGTCCGGCGCCGACGCGATCGGCGAGACGGAGGCCCTCGCGCAGAAAGCCCTCGGCCTCGACGAGCGCGCCGCGACGGCGGTGGGCGAGGCCGAGGAGGGTGTGCGCGAAGGCGTGGTGGGCGCCTCTCCAGCCGGAGATCTCATAGGCGCGTACGGCTTCCTCGAACAGGTCCAGGGCCCGGTCGGGCCGGTCGGTGAAGGCGTAGGCGACGCCGACCATGGCGGGGGTCTCGAAGCCCCACTCGGTGTCGGTCCAGCTCAGGCCGCGCGCCGGGCGGCCGTCGACGAGGGCGCGGTCGCACAGATGGAGGACGTGTTCGGCGTCCTCGCCCCGCAGCATGGCGTCGAAGGCCCGCAGGGACAGCAGGGCACGCTCGGTGTTGCCGGCCCCGGGCAGGTGGTCGGCGAGTTCGGCGAGACGGCGGGAGCGGCCGGCTCCGTCCTCCTCGGTGGCCCGGAACGCCTCGTACATGAAGTGGGCCGCCTGGAGGCGCATGCGGGCGGGGCCCGCGGGGGCGCGGGCGGCCTCGGCGGCGACGGAGTGGGCGGCCTCGCGGAGCTGGTCGTTGTGGGCCAGGGCCTGGGCGAGGCGGCAGGTGGCGTCGGTGCGCAGGTCGCCGTCGAGGCCGGGCAGGGCGAGGGCGGAGCGGAGGTGGCGCACGGTGGCGGCGGGCGAGGTGAGGAGGGTGGCGCAGCCGAGTTCGTAGAGGACCTGGGCGTACATCCGGGGCGGCGGGGGTTCCAGGAGGGCGCGCTCCAGGCAGCGGCGGGCGGCCTCCGGGGCGCCGACGGCGAGGTGCTCGCGGGCGGCCTCGCGCAGCTGGACGACGACTTCCTCGTCGTCGCCCGGGTGGATCTCCAGCAGGTGGCGGGAGGCTGCCGCGGCGCCGAGACCGGCGCGGGCGACGGCCCAGGCGGCCCGGCCGTGCATGGCGGTGCGGGTGGCGGGCGGGATGGAGCGGTACACGGCGGACGCGATGAGCGGGTGGACGAACTCCAACGGGTCGGACCCGGTGACGATACGGGCCTCCCGGAGCCGTTCGGCGCAGCCGGTGGCCTCGGCGGAGGTCATCCCGGCGAGCGAGGCGGCCAGTCCGCGCGGGCTGCCGGTGCCGAGCACGGCGGCGGCCCGGGCGAGCCGGGCGGGGCCGGTGCCGAGGCGCTCCAGCCGGGCGACGAGGCCGCTGCCGCGGGCGGAGGCGCCGAGGTCGCGCAGCCGGCCCACCGACCGTTCGACGGGGTCGAGCAGTTGGTCCCGGACCTTGGCGAGCAGTTCGACCGTTTCGTACGGATTGCCGCCGGTCACCGTCCACACCTCGCGGCAGAACGGGTCGTCCGCCCGGTCACCGAGGGCGGCACGGACCAGTTCGGCGGTCGCGCCGGGGCTGAAGGGGTGCAGGGTGACCCGCAGCCGGGCGGCGCCGCCGAGCCGGTCGAGCAGCCGGGCGGCGCCGGGCGGCGGGTCGGCGCGGTGGGCGAGGACGACGAGCAGCGGATGGCTGGGCACGCTCACGGCCAGCGAGGCGAGCCAGGTCAGGGACTCGGTGTCCGCCCGGTGCGCGTCGTCGACGAGCAGGACGAGGGGCCGGGCCCGGTGGCGCTCGACGAGCCGCGCGGCGAACCAGTCCAGGCCGTCGCGCACGCCTTGGGGGTCGGCGGTCCGCCCGCCGGGGGCCACGAGACCGAGGGCGGGGGCGGCGACCTCGTACCAGTCGCCGAAGAGGTGTCGGACCCGGTCGTCGGTGAGCCCGGCGAGGACGGGCCGCAGCAGTTGCCGTACGAGGTGGAAGGGGGCGGAGGTGACGGCTTCACCGCCGCACCCGCCGCTGACGGTGCACCTGTCCTCGGCGATCCGGCGGACCGCCGCGAGCATGGCCGTCTTGCCGATACCGGCCTCGCCCCGGTAGACCAGCAGACTGCCGCAGGCCGCCGGGCCGCACAGCGCCGCCACGGCGCGGGCCGCGGCGGCGAGCTCCGGCTCGCGCTCCAACAGCGGCACGGCGCGCCGGTGTTCCGGCCGGGACGGCAGCATCGCCTTCCCTCCCCCACGAGTACCCGTCGAGTCCCCACACTCCGTGGCAAGCCGAGCGTAGTCCGGTCCCCCGGTCGGCGGACATGGTTGGGACGGTACCCGCCGTACGGGTGACAATTGGGGCGTGAACAGGACGCGAAGGGACCGGGACGAAGAGGGGCGGGCGCGCAACGCCCGCCCGAGGGACGGGCTGGGCCGCCCCCTGCCGTACGGGGAGGAGGGGGTGGAGCGGCAGCCCGAAGGGGTGGTGCGCACGCCGGACGAGACGGTACGGGAGGCGCAGCGGCTGCTGGACTCCGGCATGCCGTTCCACGCCCACGAGGTCCTGGAGGACGCCTGGAAGTCCGGCCCGGAGGAGGAGCGGGAGCTGTGGCGGGGGCTGGCACAGCTGGCGGTCGGGCTGACCCACGCCGCCCGGGGCAACACGGCCGGCGGGGCCCGGTTGCTGCTCCGGGGAGCGGACCGGATCGGGGCGTTCACCCGTCGTCCGTACGGGATCGACGTGGGCGCCCTGGCGACCTGGGCGCGGTCGCTGGCAGGCCGGCTGGACGGACCGGTGGACCCGGTGGACCCGGTGGCGGAGGCGCCGAGGCTACGGGGGTGAAGGACGGACGCCCGGGACGGGGAGCCGGGCCGGGGGCACAGGGGTGAACGACGGCCGCCGGGACGGGGGCAGCAGGAAGGTACGAACGGCCGCCCGGGCCGGGGGCACAGGGGGTGAACCATGGCCGCCGGGGCGCGGTGGCCTCGGGGCGGAGGCGGGCCCGTCCGAGGAGTGCGGGGTCGGCGGGCTGTGCGTGGCCTCCGTCGCTGGTCCGGGCGACACCGCGGGGCCGCGGCTGCGGCCGCCGGCGCGGGCCGTGGACCACCCGCGCGCACGCGGAGGCCGGTACCGGTGGATCCGGGGCGCAGGTCGGGTGGTGACCGTCGGCCGGGCCACGGGGGCGGCGGGGTGGTCGACTCCGCGCCCACCGGTGGGCGCGGGGCGGCGAGGCGGCCGTCAGGTGTCGGAGGGGGCGATCCCGAGGGCCGGGAGGATCACCGCTTCCACGTACGCCGGCAGGGCGTCCTCCTGACCGAACCGGTCCTCGAAGAGCCGCTCGACACGCAGGACGCCGAGCAGCCCGGGGGCTACGAAGGCGATGGCCGGGTTGTCGGCGGCGATCTCACCGCGCTCGACACCGCGCCGGAGCATCGCGTCGAGCGCGGCGACCTCCGGGTCGATGACCGTTTCGCGCAGCGCCCGGCGCAGATCCGGGTGGTGGAGATAGGCCTGGCCGACGGCCTCCATCAGTTCGGTGTCACGGCCGCCGCGTCCCGCCGCGGCGAGCGCGGCCGCGCGCAGGTCGCCCGCCAGGGACCCGGTGTCGATGCCGGTGAACAGGCCGCTCCGGCTCTTGCCGAGGGCGGCCGTCACCAACTGGGCCTTGGTCCTCCACTGGCGGTAGAGGGTGGCTTTGCCGCACTTCGTGCGGGCGGCGACACCCTCCATGGTCACGGCGTCGTAGCCGCCCTCCCGCAGCAGGTCGAGCACGGCCCCGTACAGCTCCAGCTCGCGCTCGGGGCTGATCCTGCTGCGGCGGGCGCCGGTCCTGGCGGCCGTGGCGGCCTGCGTCGGCATCGGTTCCTCCACGAAGGGGGCGGGGGTGTCCTGCACGTACGAGACTAAGGGCCGCTCAATCGAGACGCAACCGTATCGATACGTTTGCGTCTCGATAAAAACGGACCTACGCTTCACTCGTTTGCTTCCGTTTTGATCTGTGAATGAGGCCGGAGAATGGCTGCCGGGACCGCCGGGATACGTCATGCCGAGCCGGAGACGACCGATCCGCCACGGCCGCCCCTGGTACGCGAACTGGTGCTGGTGACAGCCCTGTTCCTCGTCTACAAGCTGGGCCGGTCGGTGGCGAACGGCCATGAGGCCCTGGCCTTCGGCAACGCGGACCGGGTGTGGGACCTGGAGCGTGCCCTGCACCTGCCGGGCGAGGGCCGGGTGCAGCACCTGGTCCTGGACGGCGCGGCCCTCGTGCACGCCGCGAACGCCTACTACGCCTGGGTCCACTTCCCCGCCACGGCCGCCTTCCTGGGCTGGCTCTACTGGCGCCGCCCCGGCCACTACGTCTGGGCGCGCCGCGCCCTGGCACTGTTGACCGCCGCCGCCCTCGCGCTCCACCTGCTGGTGCCCCTCGCGCCGCCCCGCATGCTGGCCGAGGCGGGGCTCGTCGACACCGCGCGGGTCTACGGGCCGTCCGTGTACGGCGCCACGCCCGCGACGGACGGCATGGCCAACCAGTTCGCGGCGATGCCGTCGCTGCACTTCGGGTGGGCGCTGATGGTCGCCGTCGGGCTGATCGCCGCCACGCGCGGCCGGTGGCGGGCCCTGTGGCTGCTCCACCCGCTCGTCACCCTGCTGGTGATCGTCGGCACGGCCAACCACTACTGGCTGGACGCTGTGGTGGCCACGGCACTGCTCGGCGCCGCTCTCGCGCTGGTACGGCGGCCGGTCGCCGCCCGGTGGCCGGCGCCACCGCGGATCCGGGCGGTGGCGGGATGAGGGCCACGCTGTTCGCCCTGCTGCTGTCGCTGGCCTCGGCCGCCGGGTACGCCCTGGCGGCTGTCGCCCAGTCCCGGCTGGCCGCGGGCGGCGCGGGCACCAGGGCGCTGCTCGCCCGGCCGCTGTGGTGGTGGGCGATCGGGCTGAACGCGGCGGGCGCGCTCACCCATGTCGCGGCGCTGCACCACGGGCCGCTCACCCTGGTCCAGCCGCTCGGCGCGCTGACGCTGGTCGCCGCGCTGCCGGTGGGGGCGTACTACGAGCGGCGGCGGGTGACCCGGGTGGAGTGGCGCGGCGCGCTGTGCACCCTGGGCGGTCTCGTCGGTCTGGTCGCGGTGGTGGGACCGGCGACGCCGGGGGACGCGCTGTCGCTGCCGGAGGCCCTGTCGGTGGCCGCGGTGACGGCGGCGGCCATCGCCGTGCTGGTCCGCCGCGGGGGCCGCGGTCTGGGTCTGGCGACGGCGTCGGGGGTGGCGTCGGGCGTGGCGTCGGCGCTGACGCAGACGGTCACCGCGGCGCTGGCGCGGGAGTTGCCCGGCGGGCCGGTGACCTGGTGGCAGACGGGGCTCCTGGCGGTGCTGGTGTCGGTGTTCGCCATGGGCGGGCTGCTGCTGGCGCAGGCGGCGTTCCGGGGCGGACTGGCGGCGCCGCTCGCGGTGGTGAACCTCGCGAACCCGGCGGTGGCGGCCGTCATCGGCGTCGCGCTGCTCGGCGAGACGTTCCGGGCGGGCCCCGCCGGGTGGCTGGTCGCGGCGGTCTCGGGTGCGGTGGCGGCGCGTGGGGTGCTGCTGCTGACGGCCGGTCACCCGGTGCCCGTGCCCGTGCCCGCGCCCCGGACCGCCGAGGGCGATGCCGGCCCGGTCACCCCTTGAGCAGTTCCGCGAGCACGGCCGCGTGGCCGCGGTCCGGTTCCCTGGAGGCGGTGAGCAGCGTGAGCGGCCCCTTCCGGGCGAGGTCGCGCAGCCGGTCGAGCGCCTCGGCCGCCTCCGGCCGGGCGAGTTCGGCCTCGTAGCGCCGCCGGAACTCCTCGTACGCGTCGCCCTCCGCCGCGTGGTACCACCGCCTGAGTCCGGTGGACGGGGTCAGGGACTTGGGCCACTCGTCGACGTGCGCGTCCGTCTTGGACAGGCCGCGCGGCCAGAGGCGGTCGACGAGGACCCGTACCCCGTCACCGGATCCGGGCGGGTCGTAGACGCGGCGGATCCTCGGGCGGGAGGCGGCCCGCGTCATGCTCGCGGGCCGGAGCGGGGTCGCGGGCGCCCGCCCGCCGGCGGCGGACCGCCCGGGAGTGCGACGGGGCGGAGCCCGGCCCGGCGGCCGGAGCGGGCCTCGCCCCTGCCCGCCGCCGCGCCGGTCAGACGCGCTGCCACAGGCCGGCGGTCTCCGAGGGGCGCAAGCCCGGCTGGGCCTGGTGCGGCTGGAGGCACCGGTAGGAGACTCCGTCGTACGTCACCTGGTCGCCCGCCTGATAGACCTTGCCGGCGGCCCAGGTGCCGCCCGCCTTGCCGGTTTCGCCCGGGTCGGGGGCGTTCGTCTTCAGGGTCAGGCCGTACTCCTGGAGCAGCGGGTTGACCGGCTGGTAGAAGGTGGTGCCGCCGTCCTTGCAGTTGCCGGAGCCGCCGGAGGTGACGCCCTGGGCCTGAGTTCCGGAGATGTACGGGCCGCCCGAGTCGCCCGGCTCGGCGCAGACCGTGGTGCGGGTCAGGCCCTTCACGGTCCCCTGGAGGTAGGACACGCTGGTGTCGTGCTGCTCGACGGTGCCGCAGTGCCAGCCGGTGGTGGAGCCGGACCGGCAGATCGACGCGCCGACGAGGGCCTCGGTGGAGCCGGCGACCTCAACGTTCTGGTCGCCCTGCCCCTTGATCTGGGCGGTCGCCGTCCAGTCGGCGTTGGCGGCCACCCAGGCCATGTCCTTGCCGGGGAAGGTCGAGGCCTTGAACTCGCCCTGGGCCACCTTGTTGTGTCCCAGGGTCGCGGCGCCGGCCGGGCCGCAGTGCCCGGCGGTGGCGAAGCCCTGCTGGGTGCCGGAGACCACCGCGAACCCCACGGAGCAGCGGCTGGTGCCGATGTAGTAGGCGTCGCCGCCCCGGATGTCGTGCGCCAGCGGGCGCGGCCGCTCGGTGGTCGACTTGACGCGTACGAGGTCGCGCTCGACGCCGGTGGCGGTGAGGAAGACGTCGGCGGCGGAGGCCTCGGAGGCCTCGAGAGTCACGCTGTTGGTGCGGAGGTCGACGTACCAGACGGGGGCGTCGGCGGTCTTCGTCCGCAGGGAGCCCTTGTCCAGCTTGGCCTTGGCGGCCTCCAGCCGCTTGAGCCCGTGGCGGACCACCTTCGCCTCCGCCCCGCCCGCCTTGATGGCGGCGGTGTCGGCGGCGTCGGTGGTGGCGACGGTGAGCGTGGCGGAGACCGGACCGCTCACCCACGCCCCCGCGAACCGGTCGCCCAGGGTGTTGCGCAGGCGGCCCGCCCGGGTGCCGGCCTCGGCCTCGTTCCTCAGCCGGGTCTCGGCCTGTTCCCGGGTCAGGCCGAGGTCGCGCTGCATGGCGTCGAGGAGGGCCGGGGACGGCTTGTCGACGCCGGGGGTGCCGGTCGCCGCGGGGGTCGACGGAGGCGCGGGCGCCTCACCGGCGACCGCGCCGGGCGAACCGGCCAGCACGAGCGCGCCGACGGCGGTGAGGGTGGCGCACGCGGCTGTGGCGTGTCTGCGGAGCATCGGGTGTCACCTCTGTTCGGGGGGTCTCTTCCGGGGAAGACGTGCCGAACCGTAGGTGTTTCCTGAGGAACGTCCGACGATGTCGAATTAACGTTTCTTCGGCTTTATGGGAGACACGGGCGCCCGCCATGCGGCGTAACGCCCGCCCTGTTGTCACCGCTTCCGCGCCGGCTCCATCAGCTGCCGCCACAGCGCCAGCTCCGCGTCGCTCGGCGGGAGGTCCGGCCGCAGCCGCTCGGGGTGACCGTGCGACGGGGGACGCAGCTCCGGCCGCGACACCGGCGGCGGTGCCATCGGGAGGCCGAGCCAGAGCCACCCGGCGGCTGCCAGGGCGTCGTAGCAGCCGCGCAGGAACCGTGTCACCACCCTCATGAGCGCAGGGCGGGTGCCGGTTCCCGCCGCCCCGCCGCCCCGGCCCCCGCGGACGGGGCGGCGTCCTCCTCGCCGCTCCACGTCCACAGCCGGGACACCGCGTCCATGTCGAGGTCGTGGCCCTCGGTCCAGATCCGCGCCGCCGCGGCCAGCACCGACTGGCGGTCGGCCTCCGCCGTGCCGGGGCGGGCGGGCAGCAGCGGGGCGACCGCGCTCGCGCCGAGGCGGACCGCCCGGTGCCTGCGGGCGAACGCCGTGAGTGTCTGGCGCGGCCCGGCCTCGACGAGCAGGACGTCCTCGATCGCGACGAGTTCCTCCAGCGCCGCGCGGAAGTGGACGGTGTCGGTGATCTGGCGGGCCCAGAAGCGCGGGCTGAGCGCCTCCTCCGGGCGCATCAGCGCCCCGGTGTAGCCGGAGTACAGCGGCAGGGCCGGCTCGCGGAACGGAATGCGGCGGTAGTCGGCCTCCACGGCGTCGGACGCGGGGGCCATCGCCGGGGAGTGGAAGGGGCTCGTCGCGGGCACCGTGACCACCGTGAAGCCGTCGGCCCGCAGCCGTGCCTCGGTGGCGGCCAGCGGCTCCGCGGAACCAGCGAGCATGACCTGCTGGGCGGCGTTGACGGCTGCGATGGCCACGTCCGCGTTCAGGTACGGGCGCATCAGCGTCTCGCTCGCGGCGACGGCCAGCATGCCGCCCGCCGGGATCCTCACCGCCTCCCGGACCCGCGTCATCACCATGGCGACCGCGTCGGGCAGCGACACGACACCGGCGACGACCGCCGCGACCAGCTCACCCGCGCTGTGCCCGAGGAGCGCCACCGGGCGCACTCCCCAGCCGAGGAGCATCCGGCCGAGCGCGTAGTCGATCGCGAACAGCAGCGGCTGGGCGCGGCGTACGTCGTCGATCGGGACGCGCGGTTCGCCGGGCGTGAGCCAGTCCTCCCGGATCCGCTCGCCCTCGTCGCCCATGTGGGCGAGGGCCGCGTCGACGGCCGCGGTGAACACGGGCTCACGGCGGTACAGACCGCGGGCCATGCCGGCGTGCTGGGACCCCTGGCCGGGGAAGAGCAGGGCGACCGGGCGGGGCCGGTCCGCGCGTACCGCCTTGGCCTTGTGGACCGTACCGGCGGCGAGCGCGGCGACGGCGACGGCCGCTCCTCGCACGGGCCCCGGCGGGGTGCCGCAGGGCACGGCGGTGGGCAGGGCGGGGAACGCCTCGCTGTGCAGTCCGCTCAGCAGCGGCAGCAGTTCACCGCGGACCCGGACCTCGTCCTCCGCGTCCCGGCCCGACCAGAGCAGCAGCCGGTGGCGTTCGGGGGCGGTGGCGCGGTGGCCGTGGTACAGCGGGCGCAGGGGTGGGACGGCGTCCTCGTCGGTTCCCGTCACGTCCAGGACGCCCAGCACGCGGTCGGCGTCGGCGACCGCCTCGGCGGCCCGCTTGACCGCGTACACGGTGATGGTGTGCGGGTCCGGTTCGCCAAACCCGGCGACCATGGCGAAGTCCGCCTCCCCGTCCTGGAGTTCGCGATGGGCCTGGCGCAGGGCGCGACCGGGGGTGAGCGCGGTGCGGACGGTGAACCCCTCGTGCTCGGGCCCGAGGCTAGGGTCGAGCGCGGCGGCTCCGATGTGGACGACGGTGCGCACCGGGAGTTCCCCGGGGGGCCGGCCGAAGGCGCGGAGCACGGCCGAGACGGCAGCGGCCGAGGCCACGGACTGGGCCCGCTGCTCATGCGCGGGGCCGGGGCTGACGACGAGTCTCCGGACGACCGCGCTGTACGACGTGAGAGACATGCTTCCTCCTCGTGGGGCCGCGGCTCCGGCCGCTGACGGAGTGCTTGAGGGAAGCGGCCGCCCCGCTACGGGGGATGTCGGCGGGGCGGCCGCGTGCGGGGGCCGGATCAGGCGGCGGTGCCCTGACCGGCGTTGATGAGGGCGAGGAGCGCCCCGGGGGTCTCGGCGTCGACGACGGCGTCGTCCGGGATCGCGATGCCGTACTCGCGCTGGATCTGCCCTATGACCTGGAGCAGCGCGAGGGAGTCGTAGCCGAGGTCCATGAAGGGGGTGTCGATGACGTCGCCGTCCAGGTCGATGCCCTCCTCCTCGCCGGCGCTCTCGCGGAGCATGCGGGTCAGGTCGGCCAGGGTGACGGTGGTGGTCGTCGTGTTCATGGTCGGTGCCGTCCTCTCGTAGAACTACTCGGATGGTGCCTGTCGGACCCCAGCCGGTTCCTGAAACGTGCTTCCGGCGGGAGCTGAGCCGTGGGGGGGTCCTCGTGGGGGTGTCTCGTGGGGGTGTCTCGTGGGGTCTCGCGGAGGGGTCCGGTGCGGTCCCGGGACGGGCCGCCGCCGGGCCCCTCGCCCGGCGGGGCCTGCCGGGACGGTGTTCCACCGGTCGTCGGGCGGGGCGCACGCGCCGGGCGGGACCGTCCGGCGTCGTGCGCGTGGTCCTGCCGTCAGGAGGCGTGCCGTACGACGAGCGCCGCGTTGAAGCCGCCGTGCCCGCGGGCCAGTACGAGCGCGGTGCGCAGCCTCGCCTCACGGGCCTGGCCGGTGACGAGGTCGATACGGTGCTCCGGTGCGGCCTCCGTCACGTGCGCGGTCGGCGGGATCACGCCGTCCCGCAGCGCGAGCAGGGCCGTCGCCACGTCCAGCGCGGCGCCTCCGGCGAGCAGCCGCCCCGTCATCGTCTTGGGCGCCGTCACGGGTACGCCGTGCGGCCCGAAGAGCCCCGCGAGGGCCTCGGCCTCGGCCCGGTCGGCCGCGGGCGTACCGGCGGCGTCGGCGAAGACGACGTCCACGTCGGCGGGGGTGAGCCCCGCGTCCGCCAGGGCGTTCCCGGCGGCCCGGCGCAGCCCCGGCGGGCGGCCGGAGCCGGGTGCCGGGTCGAGGGTCGCCGCGTACCCCACGATCTCCCCGTACACCTGGGTGGCGCCCCGGTCGCGTGCGGACCGCTCGTCCTCGACGATGAGGATCGCGCCGCCCTCGCCCGGCACGTATCCACTGGCGTCGGCCGCGAAGGGCAGGTAGGCCCGCTCGGGGTCGTTCACCGTGCTCATCAGCCCGGAGGCGATCTGCGGGACCCAGCCCCAGGGGCAGATGGCCGCGTCGACACCGCCGGAGATGACGGCCGGGAACCCCTTGCGGACGTGGCGGCGCGCCTGCCCGATCGCGTCGATGCCGCCGGCCTGCTCGGTGAGCAGCACGCCGCTCGGGCCGCGCAGCTTGTGGCGGATGGAGATCTGCCCGGTGTTGACGGCGTAGAACCAGGCGAAGGACTGGTACGCGCTGACGTACTCCTTGCCCTTGCTCCACAGGTTCTCCAGCTCCCGCTGGCCGAACTCGACGGCCCCTCCGGACGCCGAGGTCACCACGCCGATGCCGAACTCGGGCATCTCCTCCGGGTTGATGCCGGCGTCGGCCAGGGCCCAGTCCGCCGCCGTCAGGGCGAGGCGGGTCATGTGGTCGGTCTGGGGCATCAGCCGGCTGGGGATGTGCTCCTCGGCCACGTAGTCGGACACCTCGCCCGCGACGCGCGAGGGGTACTGGCCGGCGTCGAAGCGGGTGACCGGGCCCAGGCCGGACTCGCCGGCGAGGGTGGCCTTCCAGAAGTCCTCGGTCCCCAGCCCGTTGGGGGCGGTGATGCCGAGGCCTGTCACCACGGTTGCCGTGGTCATGCGGTTCTCCTCTCCGGGCGGGCCAGCACCATGGCGCTCTGGAAACCGCCGAAGCCGCTGCCCACGCTGAGCACCACGTCGGTCTTCTTCTCGCGGGCGGTCAGGGGGATGTAGTCGAGGTCCAGCTCGGGGTCGGGCTCGTGGAGGTTGGCGGTGGGCGGCAGCACACCGTGCTCCATGGCCAGGGCGCAGGCGGCGATCTCCAGCGAGCCGATCGCGCCGAGGGAGTGCCCGATCATCGACTTGATGGAGCTGACCGGGGTCTCGTACGCGTGCGCGCCGAGGCTGCGCTTGAAGGCGCCGGTCTCGTGGCGGTCGTTCATCTTGGTGCCGGAGCCGTGGGCGTTGATGTAGTCCACCGAGTCCGGGGCGAGGGCCGCCTCGCCGAGGGCGACGTCGATGGCCTCGGCCATCTCGCGGCCGTCGGGCTTGAGGCCGGTCATGTGGTACGCGTTGCAACGGGAGGCGAATCCCGCGATCTCCGCGTAGATGTGGGCGCCGCGCCGGCGGGCGCTCTCCAGCTCCTCCAGGACGAGGATCGCCGCGCCTTCGCCGAGGACGAGGCCGCTGCGGGTCCGGTCGAAGGGCCGGCAGGCGCTCTCGGGGGTGTCGTTGCGGGGGGTGGTGGCGTGGATGGCGTCGAAGCAGGCCGAGGTGATCGGCGAGATCGGGGCCTCGGTGGCGCCGGCGATCATCACGTCGGCGGTGCCCTCCCGGATCAGGTCCACGGCGTGACCGAGCGAGTCCAGGCCCGAGGTGCAGCCGGTCGAGACCACGGCGGCCGGACCCTCGGCGCCCGCGGCGCGGCCCACTTCAGCGGCCATCGAGCTGGGCACGAAGTGCCGGTACAGCTCGGGGACGGCGTACTCGTGGTCGACGTTCCACTTGCGGCCGCCGTCGCTGACCACCACGTACTCGCGCTCCAGGCTGGTGGTGCAGCCGACCGCGCTGCCCAGCGAGGTACCGACACGCCCCGGGTCGAGGGCGGCGACGTCGAGGCCGCTGTCGGCGAGGGCCTCGCGGGTGGAGACGACCGCGAACTGCGCGGCCCGGTCGAGCCTGCGGATCTCCTGGGGGGTGAGCCCCGCGGCCGCCGGGTCGAAGTCGCACTCGGCGGCGACCTGCGAGCGGAACGGGGAGGGGTCGTAGAAGGAGATCCGGCGGGTGGCGGTGCGCCCCGCCGTGAGGAGGTCCCAGTACTCCTTCACGCCGACCCCGCCGGGGGCCACGACGCCCAGTCCGGTGATGGCGACTCTACGCATGCCGCTACCTCGCCTTCGACGGGGCCGAATGCCCCCACGGGCACCTGCCGGATGGAACTGTGCGGGCCACTGTCGATCCCTTCGTCCGTGTCACTGCTGAAGCCGTTCTTCGTGCGGGAGCGGTGCCGGCGGTGAGGCCGGCCACTGCGGCGGCCGGGGCTGTTCGGGGTGGGAACGCCCCGGCCGGCCGGACCGGACCGGCGCCCGCTCGTGGCGTGCGCCGTTTCCGGTGACGCCATGGAACGTCCGTGCCCTCGACCGGCACTCGCGCCCCCATGGACCAGCACCGCCGGATGGTCACGTGGGGAGGTTGCCGTGCTTGCGAGCAGGCACTTCGGCCTTCTTCGCGCGCAGCATGGCGAGCGAGCGGATCAGTACGCGACGGGTCTCCCCCGGCTCGATGACGTCGTCGACGAGCCCGCGTTCGGCGGCGTAGTAGGGGTGCATCAGCTCGGACCTGTACTCCTGGATGCGCTCGGCCCGCAGTGCCTCGGGGTCGTCCGATGCGGCGATCTCCCGGCGGAAGATGACGTTCGCCGCGCCCTCGGCACCCATCACGGCGATCTCGTTGGTCGGCCAGGCGAACGACAGGTCCGCGCCGATGGAGCGGGAGTCCATGACGATGTACGCGCCGCCGTAGGCCTTGCGCAGCACGAGGGAGATACGGGGCACGGTGGCGTTGCAGTAGGCGTACAGCAGCTTGGCCCCGTGCCGGATGATGCCGTTGTGTTCCTGGTCGACGCCCGGCAGGAAGCCGGGGACGTCGACGAGGGTCACCAGCGGGATGTTGAAGGCGTCGCAGGTGGACACGAAGCGGGCCGCCTTCTCGCTGGCGTGGATGTCGAGGACGCCCGCGAGGGAGGCCGGCTGGTTGGCGACGATGCCGACCGGGTGCCCGTCGAGGCGGGCCAGCGCGCACACCACGTTGCGCGCCCAGCCCTCGTGGACCTCGAAGAACTCGCCGTCGTCGACGACCTCCTCGATCACGCCCCGGATGTCGTAGCTCCGTCCGGGGTCGGCCGGCACCAGGTCGGCGAGGGCGTCGGTCCGGCGGTCCGGTGAGTCGTCGCTCCGGACGGACGGCGGCATCTCGCGGTTGTTCGAGGGCAGCAGCGACAGGAGGAAACGTACGTCCTCCAGGCACTCGGCCTCGTCGTCGTGGGCGAAGTGGCAGACGCCGGACGCGGTGGCGTGGACGTCGGCGCCGCCCAGGCCGTTGTGGGTGATCCTCTCGCCGGTCACCGCCTGCACCACGTCGGGACCGGTGATGAACATCTGGGCCGTCTCCCGCACCATGAACACGAAGTCGGTGAGGGCCGGGGAGTACGCGGCGCCACCGGCGCAGGGCCCGAGCATCACACTGATCTGCGGGATGACCCCGGACGCCGCCACGTTGCGCCGGAAGATGCCGCCGTAGCCGGCCAGCGCCGTGACGCCCTCCTGAATGCGGGCGCCGGCCCCGTCGTTGAGGCTGACCAGCGGTGCCCCGGCGGCCTCGGCCAGGTCCATGACCTTGTGCACCTTGGCGGCGTGGGCCTCTCCGAGCGCTCCCGCGAAGACGCGGAAGTCGTGCGCGTAGGCGAAGACGGTGCGGCCGTGGACCAGTCCCCAGCCGATCACGACACCGTCGCCGTGCGGCTTCCTGTCCTCCAGGCCGAAACCGGTGGCCCGGTGCCGCCGGAGCGGTTCGATCTCGGTGAACGTGTCCGGGTCGAAGAGCAGCTCGAGGCGTTCGTGGGCGGTGAGCTTGTTCTTGGCGTGCTGCCGCCTGGTGGCCTCGGGGTCGGGCCCGCGGCTCACCTCCTCCTTGAGACGGCGCAGCTCGTCGGCGGCTCGTCGCAGGTCAGGGGCAGCCTGGGTGACCGTGAGGTCGTCGAGGATCGTCATCGGCCGAACGTAGGCAGCTCGGCTCGAGACGTACTGGAGCAGTTGTCAGCCGGCGGTCGACAGGGGGAGCTCCAGGGCGGGGTCGGCGGAGAGCACCGAGTGGTGCAGCCGCTGCAGCCGGGGCGAGGGCTCCAGTCCGAGCTCGTCGATGAGCGTGCCACGCAGCCGCTGGTAGGCCTCCAGGGCCCGCCAGGCCGCTCCGGCGCGGTGCAGCGCGGTCATCAGCTGGGCGCAGAAGTTCTCGTGCATGGGGTGCTTGGCGACGAGCACACGCAGCTCGGGCACGATCTCGGTGTGCCGGCCGAGCCACAGGTCGGCGTCGATCCGCCGTTCGAGGGCGGCCATGCGGTCCTCCTCCAGCCGCAGCACCTCCAGCTCCAGGACCGTACCGACGCGGACGTCCACGAGGGCCGGTCCCTGCCACATCCGCAGGGCGCCGCCGAGCAGTTCCGAGGCGGCGTAGTGGTCGCCCGCCTCGTGCGCGGCGCGGCCCGACGCGGCGAGCCGGCCGAACTCCTGCACGTCGACCTGACCGGGCTGGACCTGGAGGAGGTAGCCGCCGTGCTGGGTGACCAGGACGTCCTTGGCCTGGCGGGTGGGGTCGCCGTCCAGCGCGGCGGTGAGTTTGCGGCGCAGCTGGAGGATGTACGTCTGCAGGGTGGTGGCCGCGCTGCGGGGGATGTCCTCGCCCCAGATCTCCGCCATCAGCGTCGGCACGGTCACGACGCGGTCGGCCTGCAGGGCGAGCAGGGACAGTATCTGTCGCGGCTTGGCGGCGGTCGGCACGATGGACACCCCGTTCTCACGGGCTGCCAGCGGTCCGAGGACCTTGATCTCCATGTGTATGCCCTCCTCTTCCCGGGTTTCCGCGGCCGTGCCCCGTGCGGGTCGGCCGCCGGCTCTGGAGCCTGGAGCGAGCCTCGCATCAGCGGTGTTGGAGTCCCAGTGAGCGGGTCACGTGGGCGGGCGTGAAAATGTCATGCCCCTTCGATGACTCCCGCACTGTGCCGCCGGACGCGCCGGGCAGCAGAATCCGTGACCTCGGCACATCGAACACACCACGTTCGTTCGACCGACTCATGAGGGGGATTCTCGTGAACACCACCATGACCACCGCCCGTACGGAGGCGGACAGACCCGGCGCGGCGGCCGTCCCGGCCGGCTCCACCGGCGCGCTTCCGGCCGATCACCGGTTCGCGCTGCTCACGGCCCTGGCGGGGCTGGAGCCGAAGTCCGCTCAGCGGTACTCGACGGACCCGGCGTCGGTACTCGCGGAGTTCGGCCCCGCGGCGGAACCCGTGTACGGAGGCGGGGACTTCGTCCGGGAGCTGGTGATCGAGGACCTGGACCGGCCGGGGGCGTCGGACGGCCTCGCCGGCTGCCGCTGCTACGTTCCGCTGGCGCGGGAGACCGGGATGGTGCCTGCATGACGACTCCGGGCCTTGCCGGCACGGAGTTGCCGGTCGGATTCAAGAGGCACCTGCGAGTCGAGGCGATCGCCGGGGACGCCGTCTACCTGCTGTCCGAACACGGCACGACCGCCCTGCAGGGCCAGGGCGTGCAGACGCTGGTGGAACTGCTCGACGGGACCCGGACCCTGCCGGACGTGATGCGCGAGGCGTCGGCCGCGCTGGCCCCCGCCAAGGCGGCACGCATGATCGCGGAACTGGTGAAGGCGGACCTCATCGGCTACCGCGACCCCGCGGCGGACGCGTCGACGGACGCCTACTGGGAGTTCGCCGGCCTCAGCGGGCCCGATGCCTCGGCGTCGCTCCAGCGCACACCCGTCGAGCTGCTGGCCCTCGGGCGGGTTGACGCCGACGCCGCTCGGGCCGAGTGCCTCGCGGCCGGGCTGCGGGTCGCCGACCCCGGCCGCGGCGGGCCGGCGGCGCTCACCCTCGTCCTGTGCGACGACTACCTCGACCCACGGCTGGCCCGGGTGGGCGCGCACCACCGGGACACCGGCCGGCCGTGGCTGCTGGCCAAGCCCCGCGGCGCGGAGACCTGGGTGGGGCCGGTGTTCGGCGGGGCGGCCGACGGGCCCTGCTGGGAGTGCCTGGCCCACCGGCTGCGCGGGCACCGCGCCTCGCGCACCCCGGTCCTGCACGCCCTCGGGCTCGCCGGCACGGTCCCGGTGCCGGAGGCGTCGCTGGCCACCGTGCGGGCGCTGGGCCTGCACACCGCCGTGCTGGAGGCGTCCAAGTGGGCGGCGGGGATGCGGTACGAGGGACAGAACGCCGTCTGCACCCTGGACACGCGCACGCTGCGCACCCACCGGCACCCGGTGGCCCGGCGACCGCAGTGTCCCACCTGTGGCGACCCCGGTCTGGTGGCCGCTCGGGTGCGACGCCCCCTCGTTCCGGTGTCCCGGCCGAAGGCGGAGGCCGAGGGCGGCAACGACCGGGCGCACGACGCCCGGACGGTCCTGGCGCGTTACCGGCACCTGGCCGATCCGGTCACCGGCGTCGTCGCCGAGGTGCGGCCGGCGCCCGACGCGCCGGAGGGGCTCAACCGGTATGTGGCCGGACGGAACCTGGCCTTCACCGGCGGACGGTCCCTGGCCGGGCTCCGCGGGGGGCTGCGCGGGCAGAGCGGGGGCAAGGGCACGACTCCGCTCGAGGCGGAGGTGGGTGCGCTGTGCGAGGCGGTGGAACGTTACTGCGGGACCCGTCAGGGCGATGAGCCCACGGTGTGGGACACGCTCGACGGCCTGGGGGACGGCGCCCTCCATCCCAACGCCTGCCAGCTGTTCGACGAGCGGCAGTTCACGCACCGGGAGCGGTGGAACGCGGTCCACTCGCCCTTCCAGTACGTACCGCCGCGCTTCGATCCGCTCGCGCCCACCGAGTGGACCCCGGTGTGGTCCCTCAGCGCGGGCACGCACCGGTTCCTTCCGACGTCGATGCTCTACTTCGGGGCGGGCACGGACGCCGTCTCCGGCGGACCGTTCGCCGATTCCAACGGCAACGCGGCGGGCAGCAGCATCGAGGACGCCGTCGTGCAGGGCTTCCTGGAGCTGGTCGAGCGCGATGCCGTGGCCCTGTGGTGGTACAACCGGACGCGGCACCCGGAGGTCGACCTCGACGCCTTCGACGAACCGTGGCTCGCCGGGACACGGGCGGCGTACGGGCGTCTGCACCGGGAGATGTGGGTGCTCGATCTGACCGCCGACTTCGGGATCCCCGTGATGGCCGCTGTGTCCCGCCGTAAGGACATGGCGGACGAGCACATCGCCCTCGGTTTCGGCGCGCACTTCGACCCGCGGCTGGCCCTGCGCCGCGCGGTCACCGAGATGACCCAGCTCCTTCCACCCGCCCCGGACACGCGGAATTTCCACGCGCTCGACGGCGACACCCGCTCGTGGCTGCTCAGGGCGACCGTCGAGAATCAGCCATACCTGACTCCGGATCACGCCGAGACGCCCCGAGTGCCGGGACATTACACCTATCTCCGGCGAAGCGATCTGCGGGACGATGTCGAGGCCGCCGAGGCGCTTGTCCGCAGCCGGGGAATGGAGTTGCTGGTACTGGATCAGACCCGTCCTGACGTGGGGCTTCCCGTAGTGAAAGTAGTCATTCCGGGGATGCGGCACTTCTGGGCGAGATTCGCCCCCGGCCGGCTGTTCGACGTACCGGTCAGTCTCGGACGGCTCAACAGCCCCACGCGGTACGCCGATCTCAACCCCATCCCGCTGTTCGTCTGATTTCGGATGAGGGTCGCTAGCAGTGGCCGGGGGACGACCGAAAGTCATAGCATGCGGCTCGCCATCACAGTCCGGGGCGAGGAGGGGCGATGCCGGAGTGGAGCGAGGGCGTGGAACGGCCCTGGTCATGGCGCGCCGTAAGGCGCACCAGTGGGCACGGCCGGCATCCGGAGGAGATCCGCACGGAACAGCCCCCGCCCGCCCTGGGACCGCACGTTCCCGCACCACGGCTGGCACGGGCGATCATCATCGCGGCTCTTCTCTGCTACAGCACGATCACTGTGCTCAATGTCATCAGGATGAGGCCCGGAACAAGCCAACTCGTGCTGTGCCTGGGCCTGGTGGTCACGGTGTTCTCGGTCCAGTTCGCCATCTCCTCTCCGGGAGCGCGGCGTTGGCCGATGCGCAGGAAGATGACCGTCCTGTCCCTTCAGGCCCTGCTGACGTTCCTGCCGCTCGTCTGGTTCGGCAACAACTGGGGCAGCATGGAGGGCCCGCTCGCCGCCTCGCTGCTCCTGTTGTTGCCGCCCAGGTTCGGCTGGGCCTGCTACGGACTGCTCATCGCCTACATCCCCGTCTACAACCTGCTGGTCGGCGCGTCGGTCGACCTGATCCTGTACTTCACCCTCGCCGGCATCCTGTCCGGTCTTGTCATCTACGGCCTGACGCGGCTCGCCGACCTCGTCCACGAGGTGCACGCCACCCGGGAACAGATGGCCAGGATGGCCGTCACCCAGGAACGTCTGCGCTTCGCACGGGACCTGCACGACCTGCTCGGCTACAGCCTTTCGGCCATCGCCCTGAAGGGAGAGCTCATCCAGCGACTGGTGCCCGTCCGGCCGGAACAGGCCGTCGAGGAGACCGCCGACCTGCTCCGGGTGGCCCGCCAGGCCTTGGCCGACGTACGGCTGGTGTCCAGCGGATACCGCGACATGTCCCTGTGCGACGAGGCGGAATCGGCGGTGGCGGTGCTGGCGGCCGCCGACGTCCGCGCGGAGGTCCAGGTCGAGTGCGGGCGCCTCCACCCGGCCGTCGACACGGTGCTGGCGACCGCGCTCCGTGAGGGGGTGACGAACGTTCTCCGCCACAGTCACGTACAGGTATGTACCATCAGGGCACGCGTCGAAGAGGAAACGGTCCGGCTGACCCTGGTGAACGACCGTCCGCACGGGGAGCCCGACCATGTCTCGTCGATCGTCCGGCGCGGCGGGAGCGGCCTGGAGAACCTCCGTACGCGCTTCGCCTCCGTGGGAGGCGGTCTGAGCGCCGGAGTGCGGGAGGACGGGCGGTTCCACCTCGAAGCCTGGGCACCCCTCCGCCCGCGGAACACCGGAGCGGGAGTGCCGGACCCGGCCCGCGAGAGAGCCGCGGCCTGAAACGGACGCTGATGACGGGGGTTGTTGATGCTGTCCGTGAAAATCCTCCTGGCCGAGGACGTACACATGGTCCGGGGAGCGCTGATCGCGCTGCTGGAGCTCGAACCGGACCTGGAGGTGGTCGCGGCCGTCGACCGCGGCGACACCATCGTGCAGGCCGCTCTGCGATCGCGGCCCGACGTGGCCGTGATCGACGTCGACCTCCCGGGGATCGACGGACTGACGGCGGCAGCCGAACTGCACGAGCAACTGCCCAGCTGCCGCACCCTGATCCTCACCAGCCTGGGCCGCCCGGGGACCCTGCGGCGCGCCCTGTCGGCGCACGTCTCCGGGTTCCTCCTCAAGGACTCCCCGTCGGAGCAGCTCGCGCTCGCCGTCCGGTCCGTGGCGGCCGGCCGGCGGGTCGTCGACCCGCAACTGGCCCTGGCCGCCTGGGACTCGCCGGAGAACCCGCTGTCGCCGAGGGAGCTGGAGGTGCTACGTCTCGCCGCCCGGGGTGCCGACGCCGCCGAGATCGCCGGGTGCCTCTACCTCTCCAAGGGAACGGTCCGCAACTACCTGACCGCCATCGTCAGCAAGCTGGGCGCCCGCAACCGGATCGACGCCATCCGGCTGGCCGAGGAGGCCGGCTGGATCCCCTGACCCCGGGCGGGGCGCCGCCAGCAGCGCGTCGAACAGCCCCTCGTCGAGGGTGGTGTCCACGGCGACGTCCACCGGCTCGCCGAACCCGGCGTCGAACACCGCGGCGCTCACCACGTAACGTCCTCCCGCCGGGAAGGTACCGAACGTCCACGAGTCACCCGCCGGTGTGCCGTCGGGCCGCACCAGCCAGGCGCCCGCCTCGCCCAGGGCGAAGCCGAACTCGGTGAACCGGAACCGCAGTCCCTGGCCGAGGGCCTTGCTGTAGGCCTCCTTGAGGGTCCACAGCCGCACCATCGTGTCGTTGCGCGTCTCCTCGCCGCCCGCGTCGAGCTGACGCTTCTCGTAGGGGGTGCACGCCTGGGTCTCGGACCCGGTGTGCGCGAGCCGGCGGTCGGCGCGCTCCACGTCGACCCCTACGCGTCCCATGCGGGTGATCCCGACGACCATCATCTCCTCGGTGTGGCTGAGGCTGACGTCGATCTGGTCGCAGCCGCGCACGTACGGGCGGCCACCCGGCTGGTACGACAGGTCCACCAGGTGCGGCGCGGTCCGCAGGATCGCCGCCGCGGCGTGCCGCAGCAGCAGGCGGGAGGCGGTGAACCGCTCACGCAGCCTGGGCTGCGTGAAGGTCTGGTAGCGGTGCCAGTCGCGGCCGAGCAGGCGCGGCAGCTCGGCCAGGGAGCCTTCGGGTGGCAGCCACGCGGTCATCGTTCCGTACACCAGGACCGTGCCCGTGTGGGTGAGTTCGTCGCGTACCGGCCCCCAGGGGCCCTCTGGCCCCCGAACGGGCAGGGGCCGCCCGATCCGTACCGTCACCTCACGCCCCGGCCAGTGCGGCGGCCAGCGGTCCGGCGTCGAGTACGGAGATGACGCCGGCCAGGTCCACGGCGTCGCTCTCCGGACCCTGGCACACCGGCAGGCAGACGGGGCCCCGGGCGCCGCCCAGCCGTCGCAGGTACGGGGTCAGCACCGCCCGGGGGCCGATCTCCACGACATGGGTCGGCGCCTGCTGGGCCAGCAGGGCGCGCGCGGCGTCGGCGAATCTGACGGGCGCGGTCAGCTGTTCGGTCCAGTACGAGGCGTAGAGCGGCTCGGTGGTCAGCCGGCCGTACACCGTGGAGTAGAACGGCACCGAGGCGGCACCACCGGGAACCCGGCGGACCACGGCCTCGAACTTGGGGACGACGGGCGCCATCAGCGGGGAGTGGAAGGCGTGCGTGACCGTCAGGTGCCGGCACCGCACGCCCCGCTCGGCGAGCTTGCTCTCGATGCGTTCGAGGCCGCCGCGGTCACCCGACAGGACGGTCGACTTGGCGGCGTTGATGGCGCTGATCCCGACGCCCGGCTCGCAGGCGATCAGTTCCGTCGCCTCGTAGGGGGTGATGCAGGCGGCCATCATCCCGCCCCCGGAGGGCAGGTACTGCATGAAGGCGCCGCGCAGGGCGACCAGCTTGGCGGCGTCGGGCAGGGTGAGGGCTCCCGCGACGGCGGCGGCCGCGAACTCACCGATCCCGTGGCCCAGGACGGACACCGGCCGGACACCGGCCTCCTCCAGGGTCTTGGCCAGGGCGTACTCGACCGCGAACAGGGCGGGCTGGGTGAACGCCGTCTGGTGGATCCTCGGGTCCTTGTTCAGGATCATCTCCACCACCGACAGTCCGGTGTAGGGCTGGAGCACCGCCCCGGCCTCGTCGAGGAAGCGGCGGTAGACGGTGGAGTTCCGGTAGAGCCCGGCCGTCATGCCGGGATGCTGGGAGCCCTGACCGGTGAAGACGAAGGCCGCCCGGATCCGGCTGCCGCCCGATCCCGCGCCCCGCTCGGCCATGTGGCGGGCGAGCTCCCGCACGGTGGGGTACGCCCAGATGTCGGCGGGCTCGACCAGCGGCCCGAACTCCTCTTCGATGTCGCCGTACAGGCTCAGCCCCGCCACCGAGTCGAGGTACTCATGCACGGAGTCGGTCTCCCGCACCGGCCGGCCCAGATAGTGGGCGAGCCGGTCCAACAGCCATTCACGGTAGGCCGTTTCGAAGTCGTCGTCCCGCTGCTGTTCTCGCATGATGTGCTCCTTCTCGGCGGTCAGGCAAGAGGTGAGTCGTACAGGTCGTAGCTGCGGCGGCCGTGCAGCCGGGACAGGACCTCGGCGAGCACCCGCCGCTCACAGTCGCCGGGGCGGTCCGGCAGCGGCAGGCCCAGCCGCCGGCACAGCCGGTACAGGGCCGCCGTGGGCCAGGCGGCGTCGGCGAGGAAGGCACCGGGAGCGCGGTCGGCGGTGCGGTCGGCGGTGCGGTCGGCGGTGCGGCGGCCGCGCCACACGCCGAGGCACGCGGCCGCCGCCAGCACCAGCGTGTACCGGTCGGCGAGACCGAAGCTGTGCGGACTGGCCAGTGCGGCGCGGTCACCCTGCGGTACTTCCGCGAAGGCCTTGCGCAGGTCGTCCAGCTCGGTGGTGAGCGAGCGGGCGAGGAAGCGCAGGACGGCCCGGCTCTCCTGGGCCAGGCCGTCCGGCGGCCCGGCGCCCTCGAGGAGGTCGGTGGTGGCGACCAGGGTCGCGGCCAGCGGATCGCCGTCGCCCAGCAGAGCGGGCCGGGTCAGGTCCAGCGGCGGCAGGTCGTCCTCCAGCGCGAACAGCGCGGCCGGGGCCTCGGGGTCCGCGAACCAGGCGTGCTGGGCGAAGTACGGCAGCTGCGGCAGGAGGCTGACCTGCCGCCCGGCGCTGCCCGCGTGGCCGAGCGAGGTGACCGGCAGGTCGCGCAGCTGCTTCTGGAACATGCCGTACATGCCGTCCTCGGCGAACGTCGCCTCGCCGAGGACCGCCGACATCTCGTCCATGCTCTCCGCGATGAGCTTGGGCGCCAGGTACGCCGCCGCGGCGGCGTAGGCGCTCATCTGCTTGGGCAGCAGGTGCAGCCCCCGGGTGGAGACGAGGGCGAGGCAGTCGATCAGCAGCAGGTCGAGGAAGGCCCCGGTGAGGACGTCCCGCACGTGCTGCACGTCGAGCGACGAGCGGCCGTCGTCGCGCCGCCGGGCGGCGAAGCGGGCGGTGGTGCGCAGCGCCGTGTCGGCGCCGGCCAGCACGATGGACGGGATGAGCCCGCGGATGACGAGCGAGGAGCGCAGGGACAGCTCGTACCCGTCGCCCGGTTCGCCGAGCACGGCGCTCGCCGGGACCGGGCACTGCGTGACGCGCAGCCCGCCGAACTCGGCGCTGCGCATTCCGGTGGTGGTCCGCCGTGCCAGGTTCTCCACCCGGTCTGGGGGCAGTTCCCCGCGGTCCAGCAGCAGGACGGTGCGGCTCCGGCTGCCGCTGACACCCACGGCCCGGGCGAAGATCACCAGCCCGTCGGCGCGGGACGCGTTGGCGATCGCCGACTTGCTGCCGTCGAGCACCAGCCCGCCGTCACCGGGCCGTACGGTGAACTCGTCGCTGACGAAGTCGTTGCCGTGGGCCACCTCGTGGCGTGCGACGGCCATCCGCCTGCCCTCCAGGAGGATCCTGGCCGCGAGTCGCCGCTGATCGGAGTCTCCGGCCGTCCACACCGGGGTGGCGGCGAAGAAGCAGTTGAGCCCGTAGCCGAACCCGAGCGAGGCGTCGCGGCGGAAGACGGGCCGCAGCAGCCGGCCGAGGACGTCCATCCGCTCGAGCCTGCCCCCGAGGGGGGCGGGAACGAACTCGGCGTTCAGCCCGTACGCGTCGAGGACCCGCTCGGCCTCGGGCAGGACCTCGCCCGCCGCGTCGGCGGCGAGCAGCGCGGCACCGCCGAGCGGGTTGGCGGGGTCGTCGAGCGGGCCGAAGGCGCGCTCCAGGGCGTCGATGCGTTCCCGCGCCCCGGCGCCCTTCCGCGCGCGGGTGCCGTCGGACGCCGCGCTGCCGTCAAGTGGTCCGGTGCCGTCGGACACCTCGGTGCCGCCAGGCGCCGCACTGCCCACAAACGCCCCCGTGCCGTCAAGCGCCGCCCTGCCGTCAAGCAGTCCGGTGCCGTCGGACGCCGCGACGCTGTCAGGCGCCACCCCGCCGTCAACCGCGCCCGTGCCGCCAGATACCCCGGCGCCGCCAAGCGCGCCCGTGCCGCCAGGCGCCGCGCTGCTGTCGAGCGCCCCGGTGGGGTTCCGCGCGCCGCTCACCGCTGCCTCCCCGATGCCACGAGCCGCTGGACCTCGGGGTCGACGCGCTGGTGCAGCGCGGTCACCTCGCCGCGGAGGAAGAGCCGGCGCATGGCCGCCCGCTCGACCTTCCCGCTGGTGGTCCTGCGCACCGTTCCCGGGCGGACGAGCAGCACTCCCCCGGTCGTCACCTCGTACTCCTCCCGCAACTGCTGCTGGACGGCGGTGACGAGCCCGGCGAGGTCGGTGTCGTACCGGCTGCCCGCCCGCAGCTCCTGGAGGATCACGACGCGTTCCCGCGCGCCGGGGACGGCGAACGCGGTGGCCGGGCCGAACAGCGCGCTCACGCGCTGCGCGGTGCGCTCGAGGTCCTGCGGGTACAGGTTCCGCCCGGCGACCACGATCGTGTCCTTGAGGCGCCCGTTCACGTGCAGGAGGCCGTCGACGAGGACGCCGAGGTCCCCGGTGCGCAGGTAGGACGCGGTGCCGTCGCCGATCCGGCCGTCGAAGACCGCCGCGGTCTCCGCGGGGCGTGCCCAGTAGCCGGGGCCGACCCCGGCCGCCCGGACCCAGATCTCACCCGTCCGGCCGTCCGGCAGTTCCTCGTGGGTCTCCGGGTCGACGACACGTACGTCGGCGGAGGCGGGCGGGCCGCAGTGGGCGATCCCCCCGCCGCCGGTGAGGTCCGCCGGGGCGGTGGCGGCGCCGGACACCAGCAGCGTCGCCTCGGCCAGCCCGTAGCACGGGACCAGCGCCTCGGGACGCAGGCCGGCCGGGGCGAACCGCTCCGCGAAGGCGCGCAGCGTCGCCGGGTCGATCGGTTCGCCGCCGGTGACGGCGACGTCCCAGCCGGACAGGTCGAGTCCGGCGATCTGCGCGTCGTTGACCCGGCGCACGCACAGGTCGTACGCGAAGTCCGGCGCGCCGCTGGCGGTCAGCCCGTACCGCGAGATGGTCTCCAGCCAGTGCGCGGGCCGCTTGACGAAGGCGGTCGGGGACAGCAGCACGGCGGTGCCGCCCAGCCACAGCGCGTGCAGCAGCTGGCCGACGAGGCCCATGTCGTGGTGGAGCGGCAGCCAGCCGCCCACCCTGGCTCCGCGCCGGGTTCCCAGCGCCTTGGCGATGGCCTCCTGGTTGGCGAGGAGGCTGCGGTGGGTGACCACCACACCGCGCGGGTCCCGGGTGGAGCCGGAGGTGTACTGGAGGAAGGCGACCGCGTCCGGGTCGGAGGGGGCCCGCGCGAGCTCCAGCGCCGCGGTGCCGGCCGCGGCGTGCGGGGCGTCGGAGAGGACGCAGGTGACATGGCCGTAGCCGGTGCGGGCCAGCAGCTGCGACACGTCGGCGGCCTCGCCGGAGCAGGTGAGCGCACAGGAGGCCGAGGCGTCCTTGACGATCCCGGCGATGCGTTCGTCGTGGTGCGGGCGGCCCCCGGGCGGCGCCACCGGAACGGCGACGGCGCCGGCGTACAGGCAGGCGAGGAAGCCGGTGGCGAACTGCGCCCGGGAGCTGTGGGTGAGCAGCACCCGGTCGCCGGGGGCGATGTGCTGCCGCAGGCGGCCGGCGAGCGCGCGGGCCGCGTGGTCGAGCTCCCCGTAGGAGATCGTCCGGGGCTCCAGGCTTCCGGACCTCTCGGTCAGGATGATGAGGGCCTCCCGTTCGGGCGACTCCGCGGCCTGGGCCTGGATGAGTTCGGTGAAGGTCCGGTGACCGGTCACGCCCTCCCCCTTGCTTGTCGTGCGGCCGTACCTCCCGGCGCGGCCGCGGCTGTCCCTGGCGATCGTGTGGTGGGTGCGCTCACGCACCGGGCCGGGCCATCGGCGGCCGGTAGTCGCCCGCCTTGACGGTCCATTTCGCGTACGCGGCCTTCTCCGCTTCGTCCGGCTCGCCCGCGCGGCGGGCCAGGGCCAGCAACACGGCGGTCACGGCCGCGAGTTCGACCTCGTCCGGCCGGCCGCGGAGCACGGTGATGCGCGTTGGTTTCACCATGGGGACAGCCTGCGCCCGTCCGCTCGAAGCGGGCTCGTGCGCGAAACGCGGAAGAGCCGAGGACCTGTGGTCCTCGGCTCTTGTGCCGGTGGAGGCGTCCGGTTGCGCGCTCAGCCGATGACGCGCTCGTACGCCACGTGCCGGGTGCGGTCCACCGCGATGTCCGCGCGCCGGCCGAGGGCGTGCCGCAGGGCGCGGTACTCGGCGCTGCCCAGGGCGCGGTCGCAGTCCGCCGTCTCCCGCCACCACTGCAGACCGGTGTACCTGCCGGGGACGAGGGTCGAGCGCAGCAGGTCGCTGCCCCCGAAGCCGCCGAGGGTGCCGAAGTGCTCGTTCATCTCGGCGTAGCCCCGCTCGAAGGCGTGCGGGTCCTCGCGCACCGTGACCCGGGTGAGCACCACGTTCTCCGCTCCGACGACGGCGTTCTCCCTGAGCAACCGTGCGACGCTGACGGCCTGGTCGGCCTCGGTGTCCACGAGGGGTCCGAGCTTCTTGACGTGAAGCTGGAACGTCTCGTCGTGGACGGTGTCCAGGAAGCCCCGCAGAGTGCGCCAGTGGCCGATGTGCGCGTACACGTCCGGCCGTTCGACGAGTCGCACGGTGACGAGGAAGTCGAAGTCGTCGCGGCGGCGCAGGAACTGGGAGTGTTCCCTGAAGAGCCTTTCGAACGTGGCTACGTCGCCCTTGACCTCGAAGCGGTTGATCACCGCGACGGGCTTGTGCAGACTACGATCCGGCACGCGCTTCCTCCGCGAACTGCTTGGCATGGCGCAGGGTGGTGGAGCTGTTGGTGCCGAGCGCCTTGCGGACCAGTGCGCGGGCCTCGGCGAGGGTCGCCTCGGGGCCGAGTGCCGCGCGGACCCCTTCGGGGTCGAGCGTGACGGTGTGCCACGAGGTGGCTCTGACTGTACCGTCACCCAGCGACTCGATCACCCATCTGCCGGTGTGCCCGCTCATGGCGACCGGCACGCGCAGCTGCTTGTAGACGATCATGTTGCGGTCCTCGAAGCACACCCGTACCGAGGTGGTGTTGTGGGTGGAGCCGTCGGGGCTGCGGGTGTCCATGTCCATGTGCTGGATGCCGGGTTCGTCCTCGGTGAGGTCCAGCCGCGCCACGTGGGGCAGCCGTTGCGGCCACAGGTCGGCGCGGTCGAGGAAGGCGTACACGTCGCCCGCCGCGCCGGTGACGACCTCGGAATCGTGGAAGGTGAAGTGGAGTTCGTCGCGGGCGTCGCCCAGTTCGGCGGCGTTCTTGAGGGCCGCCAGCTCGGCGCGGCTGTTGCGGTCGACGGCCTGCTCGATCAGTTCCTCGGCGGCCGGGTCGTCGTCGGTGGCTCGGTAGTCGTGCAGCAGCACGACGCGGGTGCGGCCGTCCTCCAGCGGTTCGACGCGCCACTCGCCGCCCATCGAGGCGACGGGCGCGGCGGAGACCACCTGGCGAAAGGTGATGGTGCGCGACACCGGGTCGAGGGTGCGCCGGGAGGTCCAGGTGCGGACCTTCTCGTTGGCGACCGCCCAGATGCGCAGCAGTTGCTCGCCGCCGGCCTCCGGCGCCTCTTCGAGGACTTCGACGTGGACCGTCGGGCCGAACACCTGGGGCCACGCGGAGACGTCCGCCACGAGGTCGTAGATGGCGGCGGGCGAGGCCGCCACGGTGATGGAGTGCTCCGTGACGTGGGGAGCTCTGGTCTCGGACGTAGCGGTCGGTGCCACGGCAACTTCCCTTCGACAGCCGCGAGGAACGGCGGTGTACAGATTGGCATGGAGGTGCTCAAGAGCGGGTGGAGCCGGGGTGGAGTCAGGGTGCCGGGTGCTCGGTGGCCCAGGCGGGGCGGTGCAGGATCTCCAGGACGGCGCAGCCCCAGCTGTAGCCGGCGCCCACGCTGACGAGCACGCAGCGGTCGCCGGGGCGGGCCTTCCCCGAGACGAGCAGGTGGTCGAGGCCGGCGAACTGGTCGCCGGCGCCGAGGTGGCCGACGGTGCGGCTGAAGTCCCAGGTGGTCCGTTCGGGGTCGATGCCGAAGGGCTGGAAGTAGATGGACTGGAGCCTGCGCCGCCCGAAGTGGGGCAGGACGACCCATTCGGCCTCGGCCAGTTCCAGCCCCGCGTCGGCGAGGGCCTGTTTCAGCACCGTCTGCTGGCCGTTGTGGGCGCGGGTGATGGCGTACGACATGCCGACCCGGCCGACGAAGGCGCGTTTGGCCTCCTCGAAGTCGACCGGGATGCGCTGGCTGAACGGGGCGGGGCCGAACGGCTCGTCCCCCCGGTGCAGCGGCTCGAGTTCGGGGTCGGCGTACATCGCCAGGGACACGAGCCGGGCGAAGCCGCCGCGGCGGGAGAGCACCAGCGCGCTCGCCCCGTCGGCGTACGGGGTGCCCGGGTCGGTCCGCCAGCGGTCGATGCCGGGTTCGCAGAACCGGTCGGCGGTGGTCAGCAGGGCGTCGCCGCGCCCGTGGCCGGCCGAGAGGTAGGCGGTGGCGAGGTCGAGGGCGGCGAGACCGCCGTTGGACATCTGCCGGATCTCGATGGCCTGGCAGGTGTTGCCGAGCGCCTCGCGCTGGATGTACGAGGCGACCGGCCACAGGTCCTGGCCCTGGTGGTAGGTGTCGGCATGGAGCAGCAGGTCGACGTCGCCGCCCTGGGCACCGGCCCGGCGCAGGGCCGTGCGGGCGGCCGCCGCGCCCATCTCGGCGGCCGACTGGTCGGGTGAGTACGCCACGGACACCAGGCCGGTCGACGAGGCCACCCGGGGCGGGCAGGCCCCGGAGGCGACGGCGTCGGCGACCGTGACGACGGAGGGGAGCCGCACGGAGGTCCCCCGTATATAGATGTCTTCCACACGCACAGTGGCTCCCGGAGATCGAGGCTCAGCCCGTGGCCGCCACGGCCAGGGTGGGTGAGCCGTGGGCCTCGGCGGGCCCGTCGAGCAGGACGTAGTGGACCGCGTCGAGCAGCGCGGCCCAGCTGGCCGCCACCGTGTTCTCGTCCACGCCCACGGTGCCCCACCGGCGCTCGCCGTCCCGGTAGGAGATCAGTACCCGGGCGGCCGCTCCGCTGCCGACCTGGCCGGTCAGGACACGCACCTGGTAGTCCACCAGTTCGAGGCCCGTCAGTGCCGGGAAGTACGGGTCGAGCGCCGAGTGGAGGGCGGTGTCCAGGGCGTTGACCGGTCCGTTGCCGTGTCCGGTGGCGGTGACGCTCTCGCCGTCGACGCGCAACCGCACGGACGCCTCCGTACGGACCTCGCCGTCCCTGCGCCGTGAGACGCCCACGGCCCACGAGTCGACCTCGAACGGCGGGGTGGCCGGGCCGCCGGCGAGTTCCTCCCGCAGCAGCAGGACGAAGGAGGCGTCGGCCGACTCGAAGCTGTAGCCGCGGTTCTCCAGTTCCTTGACGCGGGCCGCGGCGCGGGCGACCTCCTCGGAACCGGCCGCGACGTCGTAGCCCAGCTCGCGCGCCTTCAGCTCGATGGAGGAGCGCCCGCCCATGTCGGAGACGAGGGTGCGCATCCGGTTGCCGACCCGGGCGGGGTCGGTGTGCTGGTACAGGTCGGGGTCGACGCGCAGGGCGGAGGCGTGGAGGCCGGCCTTGTGGGTGAAGGCGGACAGGCCCGTGTACGGGGCCGCCGGATTGCTCCGTACGCCGGTGAGTTCGGTGATCGCCCGGCCCGCCCGGGACAGGTCCCGCAACTTCTCCAGCGGAACGACCTCCCGGCCGCGCTTGAGCACGAGGTTGGCCATGACGGTGAAGAGGTTCGCGTTGCCGCACCGTTCCCCGTAGCCGTGGGCGGTGCCCTGGGCGTGGACGGCACCGGCGTCGACCGCGGCCATGGTGTTGGCGACCGCGCAGCCCGTGTCGTCGTGGCAGTGGATGCCGATGGGGGCCCCCGTCATGGCGATGGTGTCGGCCACCACGGCCCGTACCTCGTCGGGGAGCGAGCCGCCGTTGGTGTCGCACAGGACGACGGTCTCGGCGCCGGCCTCGGCGGCCGTGCGGACGACCGCCAGGGCGTACTCGCGGTTGACGTGGTAGCCGTCGAAGTAGTGCTCGGCGTCGAGGAAGACGCGCCGCCCGGCGTGTACCAGGTGCCGCACCGTGCTGCCGATCATGGCGAGGTTCTCGGCGAGGGTGGTGCGCAGGGCGTGCTGCACATGGCCCGTGTGGCTCTTGGCCACGAGGGTCACCACGGGCGTCTCGGCGGCCAGCAGGGCCCGCACCTGCGCGTCGACGGACACCGGGATGCCGGGCCGGCGGGTGGCGCCGAAGGCGGCCAGGACGGCGTTCTTCAGGTCGAGTTCGCCGCGGGCGCGGCGGAAGAACTCCGTGTCCTTGGGTACCGCTCCGGGCCAGCCTCCCTCGATGAAGCCCACGCCGAGGGCGTCGAGCCGACGCGCGACGGCGAGCTTGTCCTCCACCGTCAGCACCAGGCCCTCCTGCTGGGTGCCGTCGCGCAGGGTCGTGTCGTAGAGCTGGAAGCTCTCCTCGGCCATCGGCCCCTCCCTTGTCCGGTGTGTGTTCCGGCGGTCTGGGCACGCCGGTTGGATTCCCCACGGTCGGGCGACGGGCCGGAGAACGGCTCGAGCGGTGCTGGACCGGGGGAACGCGCGACGGCGCGGCGGGACCGGACGGCG
>NZ_BAAASR010000020.1:52445-163310 GCF_039532985.1 Streptomyces gobitricini
CGTCCGGTCCCGCCGCGCCGGAGCGGGGGTGGCGGGGTCAGGCCACCGTGGCCTGCTCGGCCTCGGGCGCCGCCTCGCCCTCCTGGCGCAGCCTGCGGGGAATGGCGAACATCAGCAGGAACACCACCGCGGTGACGCCGATGAACACCCACAGGAGCGTCTGGAAGCTGGCCGCGAAGGAGGTGCCGGTGGCGTCCTCCTGGTAGCCGGCCAGGACCGAGGCGACCTTCTGGTCCTGCAGCGGTGCCACGGTGCAGCTCTCCGGGACCGTGGTGAGGTCCTTCTCACCGGCGCGGTCCACGGAGCAGGTCCGGTAGGCGGCGGCGATGGTCTCCGCCTCGCCGGGGGTGACCCCGGCGGTGGCGACCAGGTCCTGGCGCAGCTGCGGGATCTGCTGGTCCACCCCGGCACCGGTGTTGCCGGCGAGCCCTCCGAAGAAGACCACGCTCACCAGCGCACCGCCGATGGCGAAGCCGAGCTGGGTGTTGGTGTTCACCAGGCCGGACGCGGAACCGGCGTCCTTGTGCGGTACCTCGGAGGTCACGATCAGCGGCAGCGGGGTGGCCACCGTGCCGAAGCCCAGACCGATCAGGAACAGCGGGATGACCAGGTGCCAGGAGGTGACGTCGCTGCCGTACTCGCCGGCCACCCAGATGTACGAGCCGAGGCCAGCGACCAGGACGACCGCGCCCACCTGCATGGCCTTGCGGCCGAACTTGGGAACCAGGACCATCACCGACGTGGTGGCGGTGAGGAAGGCGCCGATGCAGAAGGGCAGGCTGGTGAGGCCGGCGCGCATCGGGGACCAGCCCTGACCGATCTGCATGTACAGCGTCCAGCCGATGGTGAACATGCCCATGCCGATGTAGAAGATCAGGTTCACGGCGAGGCCGGAGGAGAAGCTGCGGGTGCGGAACAGGCCGAGCTCGACGAGCGGCGAGCCGTCCTTGCGGGCCTTGCGGCGCTGCCAGGCGACGAACCCGAGGAGCACGGGCAGCGACGCGATCATGGAGGCGTACCCCCACGCCGGCCAGCCCAGCTCGCGGCCCTGGAGCAGCGGGTAGACGAGCATGACCAGACCGCCGGTGGCCAGGACGAGACCCAGCATGTCGAGCCTGAGGGCCTGCGGCGCCTTGGACTCGGTGATCACCTTTGAGCCGTACAGCAGACCGAGAAGACCGATCGGCACGTTGATCAGGAAGATCAGCCGCCAGCTGAGGCCGAAGAGGTCCCACTCGACCATCAGACCACCCAGAGCGAGGCCCAGGGTGGCGGCGAGACCGCCGACCAGGCCGTGCAGGGCGAACGCCGTACCGCGCTCCTTGTCGGAGAACGTCACGTGGATGATCGAGAGCACCTGAGGCACCATGATGCCGGAGAAGGCTCCCTGGAGGACGCGCGAGATCACCAGCTGCCAGGGCTCCTGCGCGAGACCCGCCGTCAGCGAGGTCAGCGTGAAGCCGGCGACGCCGATGAGGAACATCCTCTTGCGTCCGAAGATGTCACCCAGCCGCCCGCCCAGGATCAGGGTGAGGGCGAAGGCGAGCTGGTACCCCACCAGGACCCACTGGATGGCCGAGTAGCCGGCCGCCAGCTCCTGCTGCATCGAGGGCGCCGCCACATTGGCGATCGTGCCGTCCAGCAGATCCATGAAGGCGGACACGAGCAGAACCAGCAGGGCCGCCCAGCGCATGGGGTCGAGCTTCACCGTGTCGGCCGCCGCGTCCGCGCCCGTCGTTAACCTCTCCACCTCCGTCTCCACGGACGGTGCCTGCTCGGACGAAATAGCCATGGTGTACCTCTCTGATACTTGGGGGGGTATCGGGTCCCGGGGGGAAACCGGCGGACCGGCCGAAGGCCGTGAGCGTCGATACGCAGGATGACGGCGGTCAGTGGAGTTCCGCTGGAGTGCGGCTGAAGCGGGGAGCGGGGGCGGCGGGACGGCTGCCGCGCGCCCGGTGGTGGGGGTGCGCGGCGGCCTCCGTCACCGTCAGCACGGGTGTCACGCACGCCTCGCCGGCCTCGAACCGGCGGGCCCAGGTGTCACGGTCGTGGCCCAGGAAGCGGTTGGCGAACAGCCTGCGCAGAGCGGGCCACTCGGTGGGGTCGTCACGATCCGGCACCGCGGCCGGGTCGAGGTCCAGACCGTGCAGCAGGGCCGCGTAGAAGCGGTCCTCCAGCGCGCCGACCGCCACGTACCCGCCGTCCGCGCAGGCGTAACAGGTGTAGAACGGGGCCCCGCCGTCCAGCAGGTTGACCCCGCGCGCCTCCCGCCACGCGCCGGCGCCCGTCATCGCGACCACCATGCCGAGCAGGGCGTTGGTGCCGTCGACGATCGCCGCGTCCACCACCTGGCCGCGCCCGGACGTCTGCCGTTCGTACAGCGCGGCCAGCACGCCCGCGACGAGGAACATCGCGCCGCCGCCGAAGTCGCCCAGCAGGTTCACCGGCGGAACCGGAGGGCCGCCCGCCTCGCCGACGGCTGCCAACGCGCCCGTCAGGGCGAGGTAGTTGATGTCGTGTCCGGGGGTCCGGGCGAGCGGGCCGTCCTGCCCCCAGCCGGTCATACGGGCGTAGACCAGCCCGGGGTTGCGCTCCAGGCACACGTCCGGGCCGATCCCGAGCCGCTCCGCCACACCCGGCCGGAAACCCTCGACCAGCACGTCGGCACCGGCCACCAGGTCCAGCAGCGCGGCGGCACCCGCCGGGTCCTTCAGGTCGAGGGCCGTCGAGCGCCTCCCCCGGTCCAGCACCCGGTGCCACTCGGCGAACGACCGCCGGCCGTCCGCGCGGTCGACCCGCAGGACGTCGGCCCCGAGGTCGGCGAACATCATGCAGGCGAAGGGCACGGGGCCGATCGCGGCCAGCTCCACGACCTTCAGCCCGTGCAGCGGCCCGGTGGCGCCGGGTTGCGTCATCGAAAGGCTCCTCACTCGTCACGGCACGTCACGTCACGTCACGGCACGGCACGGCACGGCACGTGCGCACGGTGGGGGTGGTCGCTCGCGTTCCGCTCGCACACCGGTCGGTCCGCGGGGGCCGCCCCGCCGGACAGACGGCTGTTCGACCCCGCCTCGAGCGCGGATCCCTAGCGTGCGGTGGCACCCAGCCTTCGGCAGCACAGGAGGAGCTCACCCATGAGTACCGCGCTCACGCCCTTCAGGGCCGGGATCCCCGACGCGGATCTCGCCGACCTCAAGGACCGTCTCGCGCGCACCCGGTGGCCGGAGGCGGAGACCGTCGACGACTGGTCGCAGGGCGTGCCGCTCGACCACCTCCGTGACCTGGCCGCGTACTGGCGCACCTCCTACGACTGGCGGGCGACCGAGGCGCGGCTGAACGCCGTGCCGCAGTTCCGTACCGAGATCGACGGGCTGGGCATCCACTTCCTGCACGTACGCTCCCCCCACCCGGGTGCCGTGCCGTTGCTGCTCAGCCACGGCTGGCCCGGCTCGGTGATCGAGTTCCTCGACCTGATCGGCCCGCTGACCGATCCGGACGACCCGGCGGACGCCTTCCACGTGGTGTGCCCCTCCCTCCCCGGGTACGCCTTCAGCGACAAGCCGGCGGCCACCGGGTGGACGGTGGAGCGCACCGCGGCGGCGTGGGCGCGGCTGATGGCGCGGCTCGGCTACGAGCGGTACGCGGCGCACGGCGTCGACTGGGGCTCCTTCGTCACCGGCGCCCTGGGCGGCATCGACGCGGAGCACCTGCTCGGCATCCACCTGGCGATGCCGTTCGCGAAGCCGCCGCAGGAGCAGGTGGCGCTCGACGAGCGGGACCTGGCGGGCCTCGCGGCGCTCAAGGAGTTCCAGCAGAACGAGGGGGGTTACTCGGCCCTCCAGTCCACCCGGCCGCAGACCCTCGGCTACGCGCTCACGGACTCACCGGTCGGCCAGCTGGCCTGGATCGTGGAGAAGTACTGGGCGTGGAGCGACCACGACGGCGACCTGGAGAAGGTCGTCCCGCGCGACCGGCTGCTGGACGTGGTGACGCTCGCGTGGCTGGCCGGCACGGCCGCGTCCTCCGCGCGGATCTACTGGGAGAGCCACAACAAGATGGCGCTCGGGCCGGTGGAGGTCCCCACGGCCTGCTCGGTGTTCCCGAAGGACGCGAGGATGCCCCGCGCCTGGTGCGAGCACCGGTTCACCGATCTCCGCCGCTGGACCGACCACGAGACGGGCGGTCACTTCCCCGCGCTGGAGCAGCCCGAGCTGCTCGTGGACGAGCTGCGCTCCTTCTTCCGCCCGCTGGCCCGGCCCTCCGGGACCGAGGGGGCCTGACGATGAACCACCGTCCGACCGCCCCGGCCGCCCCACTCGCCCCGGCGTGCCCGGCCGAGGGCGGCCTGGAGCTGCCCGAGTTCCCCTTCCCCGGGTCCAGCCACCGGGGCCCCGCGCCGCTCTTCGCCCGCCTGCGCGCCGAGCGGCCGGTGGTCCGGGTGGCGTGGCGGGGCGGCGGCCACGCCTGGCTGGTCACCCGTCACGAGGACGTGATCCGCGTGCTGGACGACCCCCGGTTCAGCCGGGCCGCGTCGTACGCGCCGGACGCCCCGCGGTTCAGCGGGCTCTTCCAGGCGCCGCCCGGCATGATCATCTCGCTGGACCCGCCGGACCACACCCGGCTGCGGGCCCTGGTAGAGCAGGCCTTCTCGCCGGAACGCGTCGAGGGGATGCGCCCCCGGGTGCGGGAGGTCGCGGGCCGGCTGCTGGACGAGCTGGAGAAGTCCGAGCCGGGGCCGGTCGATCTGGTGGCCGGGTTCGCGGCGCCGCTCGCGATGACGGTGATCTGCGAGCTCCTCGGGGTCCCCGAGGCCGACCGGGACCGGTTCCACGCCTGGGTACGGCAGTTCGCCGACGTGTCGGCGCCTCCGGAGCGGGCGGCGGAGGGCGGGGAGCAGCTGGGCGCGTACATCGCGGGACTGGTGGCCGCGAAGCAGGCCGAACCCGCCGACGACGTGCTGTCCGCCCTCATCGGGGCGAGTCTCGGTGACGGTGCGGACGGTGAGGACCGGCTCGGCTTCGACGAACTGGTGGGACTCGGATTCACGCTGCTGGGCGCCGGGTTCGACTCGTCCGCCGGCCAGATCGGCAACTTCACCGCCACGCTGCTGGCCCGCCACCGGGACGTGTGGCGCCGGCTGGGCGAGCACCCCGAGGAGATCCCGGTGGCGGTGGAGGAGTTGCTGCGCACGGTGAACCTCAACGGCAACGACACCTCCGGGCTGCCCCGGATCGCCACCGAGGACGTGGCCGTCGGCGGGGTGGTGATCCCCGCCGGTGAGGCGGTGTTCGTGGCCTTCCCGTCGGCCAACCGCGACGCCGCCGTCTTCCCCGACCCCGACCGCGCCGACTTCGGCCGGGCCGGCAACCCCCACCTCGCGTTCGGCCACGGCATCCACCGCTGTCTGGGGGCGCCGCTGGCGCGCCTGGAACTCGCGGTGGCGCTCCAGGAGCTGACCCGCCGCTTCCCCGGCGCGCGGCTCGCGGTCGGTGAGCACGAACTGATCTGGCGGGCCGGAGACGTGAACCACAACCTGCTCGCCCTTCCCGTCGAACTGTCAAGGAGCACCGCATGACCGTCGAACAGCTGCCGGCGACCAGCCGGGAGGTCCGGCTGGCCTCGTACCCGCGGGGCGAGGTCACCCTCGACCACTTCGAGCTCGGCGAGTCCGCCCTCGCCGAGCCGGGTGAGGGCGAGGTCGTCGTACGCAACGACTGGATGACCCTGGGCTCGGTGGCCCGCGACCAGATGAACCCGGACACCAAGCTGCCGATCCCGGTCTTCCAGCCGGGCATCGCCATGTGGGGCCGGACGGTCGGCACGGTCGTCCGGTCGAACAGCCCCGACCTGGCGGTCGGGGACCTGGTGGAGCACTTCTCCGGGTGGCGGGAGTACGCCGTGGGCTCCGCCCACGAGTTCTTCCGGCGCGACCGGGGCCTGCTGCCCGGTCCGGAGTACTTCCTGTCGCAGGGGCCGACGGCCTGGCACGGCATGGCCGGCACGGCGGACGTGCGCGAGGGCGACGTCGTGTTCGTGTCCGGCGCGACCAACGGCGTCGGCGCGCTGGCGGGGCAGATCGCCAAGCTGCGGGGCGCCAAGCGGGTCATCGGCAGCACCGGCTCCAAGGAGAAGATCGACTTCCTGGTGGACGAGCTGGGCTTCGACGCCGCCTTCGACTACCACGACGGCCCGGTGGCCGACCGGCTCGCCGAGCTGGCGCCCGACGGCCTCGACGTGGTCTTCGACAACGTCGGCGGGGAGCAGTTCGAAGCCGCGGTGCGGGTGGCCTCGCGCGGGGCGCGGTTCGCGCTGTGCGGGGCCCTGGCCGGGCAGCACGGCGACGGTGACGGGGGCAGCCCGCGCCTGCCCCTGATGTCGGTCATCACCAAGGACCTGACCCTGCGGGGCTTCGCCACGCTGCACACCCCGGACCAGATCGAGGACTGGAACGAGCGGTTCGGCGCGTGGCTGCGCGAGGAGCGGATCGTCTTCCCGCACACGGTCGTCGAAGGCGGGGTGCCCGCGCTGCCGGAGGCGTTCGTCGCGCTGATGGAGCGGCGCTACAGCGGCACCGTACTGGTCAGGCTGAGCTGAGCCCGCTCGGCCGTACGCTGCGGCGGTGCCCCGTGGAACGTCCCGGGGCGCCGCCGCTGTCACGCTTCAGGAAAGAGGGACGGTCATGACTCATGACACGGACGTGCTCGACCGGCGGGCACTGAACCGGGCCCTGCTGGCCCGCCAACTGCTGCTGGAACGCTCGCCGATGACCGCGTCGGAGGCGGTCGAGCACCTGGTCGGCATGCAGGCGCAGGCCCCGGACCCGCCGTACGTCGGCCTGTGGACCCGGCTGGCCGGCTTCCGTGTCGAGGACCTGTCGCGGCTCGTCTCCGACCGGGCTGCGGTGCGGCTGGTCCTGATGCGTGGCACCCTGCACCTGGTCACCGCGCGGGACTGCCTGCGGCTGCGGCCGGTGCTGCGCGGACCGCTGGAGCGGCAGCTTTCCGGCACCTTCGGCAAGCGGCTCACCGGCCTGGACCTCGCGGAGGTCGCCGCGCGCGGGCGTGAGCTGGTCGAGCAGGAGCCGCTCACCCTGGGAGTCCTGGGCTCCCGGCTCGCCGGCCACTTCCCCGACCGGGACCCGTTCGCGCTGGCCAACGCCGTGCGCAACCTCGAACCCCTCGTCCAGGTCCCGCCGCGCGGCCTGTGGGGCGAGAGCGGGCAGGCCGTGCACACCACCGCCGAGGCCTGGCTGGGCCGGCCCCTCGACGAGGACGACACGCCGGACGAGACCGTCCTGCGGTACCTGGCCGCGTTCGGTCCGGCGTCCGTGAAGGACGTGCAGACCTGGTCGGGCCTGACCCGGCTCACGGCGGTGGTGCGGCGGCTGGAGCCGCGGCTGCGTACCTTCCGCGACGAGAACGGTGTGCGGCTGTACGACCTGCCCGACGCCCCGCGTCCGGGCGGCGACACCCCGGCGCCGGTGCGGTACCTGCCCGACTTCGACAACATCCTGCTCTCGCACGCCGACCGGTCGCGGATCCTGACGGAGGAGCAGCGCAGGCGGGTCTTCACCCGTAACGGTCTGATCCGGCCGACCTTCCTCGTCGACGGTTTCGTCCACGGCATGTGGCGGCTGGAGCGCGGGCGCGGCTCGGCGGCCCTGGTACTGGAGCCGTTCTCCCCGCTGACCGGCGAGGTCCGTGCCGAACTGGTCGACGAGGGCCGGCGGTTGCTCGCCTTCGCCGCGGCCGGCTGCCCCTCGCACGAGGTGCGTTTCGACGACGGGGAGTGACCGGATCCGGCCCGCTCCCCGTCCGCTCGACCAGCGCCCCAGCCGGAGCCGGTGTACTGGCCCGTGGCTGGATCCGTCCGCCCGTCATACACCGGCCGAGAGAGGAAATCGCCATGCCGGACAAGCCTTTTGCCGAACGGACCGTCGTCGTCACCGGAGGGGGCACGGGCATCGGCCGGGCCACCGCGCTGGCCTTCGCCGGCCTCGGCGCCGGCGCCGTGGTCATCACCGGCCGCCGCAAGGAGCGCCTCGCCGAGGTGGCGGCGCTCCACCCGGCGATCGTGCCCGTCACCGCCGACGTCACCACCGAAGTGGGCGCCGACGCCGTCTCCGAGGCGGTACGGGAGCACGGCGGTACACTGGACGTCCTCGTGCACAACGCCGGTGTCTTCCGTTTCACTCCGCTGGCGGCGCTCGACGCGGGCACGGCCCGTGAGGTACTGGAGACCAACGTCCTCGGCCCCGTCCTGCTGACCACGCACCTGCTGCCGCTGCTGCGCGGTCCGGGCGGGCACATCGTCCTCATCTCCAGCCGGGGCGGCCACAACCCCGGCCCCGAGAGCTCGCTGTACTCCGCCAGCAAGGCAGCCGTGCACAGCTTCACCAGGAGCTGGGCGGCGGAGCTCGCCCCGCGGGGCATCCGCGTCAACGCCGTCGCCCCGGGCTTCGTCCGCACCGAGGCGTACGCCGCCAACGGGCTGTCGGACGAACAGGTCGAGGGGCTGTTCGCCGGGGTGACGCACTCCATCCCACTCGGCCGGATCGCCGAGGCCGAGGACATCGCCGCCTGGGTCACCCGTCTCACCGAGCAGTCCGACTCGCTGGTCACCGGGCAGATCCTCACCGTCGACGGCGGCATGGACATCGCCGGCCGCTAGCCCCGCCCGCCCCTCTCGCCCGATCCCTCATGAAACGGAAAGGACTCACCGTGACAACCAGTGCCATGGAGCCGGACGCCCTCACCGAGGCGGAGACCAAGACGTTCCCCTACGCGCGGCAGTGCCCGTTCACGCCGCCGAAGGAGTACGCCGAGATGATCGAGAAGGACGTCTCCCAGGTCACCCTGGACGGATCCGGCCTGCGCATCTGGACGGTCACCGGCTACCAGACCATACGGGAGCTGCTGACCGACCCCCGGCTCAGCGCCTCGCGCAAGCACGACAACTTCCCCTTCTACTTCGTCGCGCCGCCGGAGTACCGGACCGAGACGTCGTTCATCGGGTACGACGGCAAGGAACACAGCAACACCCGGCGCAAGGCCGCGCTCACCTTCACCAACCGCCAGGTGCAGCGGCTGCGGCCGCGTATCGAGGAGATCGTCGACGAGCACCTGGACAAGCTGCTGGCGATGGCGCCTCCCGCCGACTTCCACCGGGTCTTCTCGCTGGCGGTGCCGATGACGGTGATCTGCGAGCTGCTCGGCATCCCGCAGGACCAGCACGACTTCTTCATCAAGCACGGTACGGCGCTGCTCGGCGGCCACAGCTCCACCGAGGAACGGCAGGCGGCGATCGTCGAGGTCAACGCGTACATCAGCGACCTGATCCAGCAGAAGAAGGCCGAGCCGGGCGAGGACCTGCTCAGCCGGGCCATGGCCGACTACGAGGCCTCCGGCGAGGAGTACACCGACCGCGACCTGTTCAACATGGTCCGGCTGCTGATGAACGGCGGCCACGAGACCACGGCCAGTCAGATCTCGCTGGGCACCGCCTGCCTGCTGGAGAACCCCGACCAGCTCGAACTGCTGCGCGACGACCCGTCGCTGGTACGCCCGGCCGTCGAGGAACTCGTCCGCTTCGCCACCATCGGCGACACCGCCGTGCCACGGGTGGCCCTGGAGGACATCGAGATCGGTGGCCAGGTCATCCGGAAGGGCGACGGCATCCTGTGCCTCGGACTGGCCGCCAACCGTGACCCCGAGGTGTTCCCGGAGCCCGAGAAGCTCGACATCACCCGCGGCAGCCGCAAGCACCTGGGCTTCGGGCACGGGGTGCACCACTGCATCGGTGCGGACCTGGCCCGGCTGGAGCTGGAGATCGTGTGGAGCAAGCTGTTCCAGCGCGTCCCGACTCTGCGGCTCGCCAAGCCGTTCCTGGAGATCCCGCGCAAGGAAGGCGCCGTGATCTACGGGCTGTGGGAGCTGCCGGTCGAGTGGTGACCCGCTCGGCAGGACGAAGGCCCGGTACCGATCGGTACCGGGCCTTCTCGTCGTCGGCGGGACCGCTCAGGCGGCGTCCGCGGGGATGTCGGGCCGAGGCGTACGGCCCTGGCAGGAGGTGCGGGCGGGCGGCAGGTCGCCGTCCACCAGGTACCGGTGCACCAGCGCGTCGACGTGCGGGTTGCCGCCGAGGACGTACACCTCGTGCTCACCGGAGTCCTCGATGGTGAGCAGGTGGTGGCCGAGGCGTTCCGCCATGGCGACGCCTCCCGCGTAGTGGTCCATCGGGTCGCCGTCGGCCTGGACGACCAGGCCGGCCGGATAGCCGTCGCGGGTGATCACCGTGGGCGGCTCGGGGGCCTCGAAGGCGCGGAAGGCGCCCACCCACGGCTGGGCGCGGAGCACTCCGTAGCCGTAGGGGAACCGCTTACGGAAGTCGCGCATGTCCTGGTAGTAGACCTCCAGGTCGGCCGGCCAGGCGTGCTCCAGGGTGATCGCCTCCAGCACACCGCACCGGAGGTCTCCCTCGCTGTCACCGGGCCGCCAGGTGCCCTGCTGCGAGAGCAGCCCCCGGCACGCGTCGCCGGCGCCGTCGCCGCCCGTGCCGGCCGTCTCGCGCAGCCGGCCGACGAGGATGCCCAGCTCGGTCCACTGGCCCCGGTCGGCGGCGCGGTTGCCCACGGCGCCGTCGAACAGGGTGCGCAGCTGCGCCCCGTGGCTCAGCCCCTCCAGGAGGGTGACCACCTCCTCCACCGTGACGAGGACCTCCGCGGCGGAGGTGCCCAGCCCGAAGTGGCCGTGCCGCTCACCGGTCCAGGCGGCCCACCGGTCGACGTTGCGCTGCACGGCGTCGCCCTGCCACAGGAACTGTTCGCGCCAGGTCCAGTCGGGGTTGACGCACGAGTCGAGGACGCTGCGGTCCAGGTGCTCGGGGAACATGCTGCCGTACACGGCGCCGACGTAGGCGCCGTACGCGTACCCCACGAAGGTGAGCTTCTCCTCGCCGAGGGCGGCGCGGACGACGTCCATGTCGCGGGCCGTGTTGCGGGTGCTGATGTGCGGGCGCAGCTCGCCGCCCGCCCGCGCGCACGCCTCCTCCCGCAGCCGCATGTCCTCGGCGAGGGCCGCGAAAGCCGAGTCGGGCGGCCGGGAGTCGAACGGCGCGCCCGGTACGGTCACTTCGGCGTGCAGGGGGGTGGAGGCGCCCGTCCCGCGCGGGTCGAAGCCGATCAGGTCGTACACCTCGTGCAGGGGGGTGCCCGCGTACTTGTCGGGCAGCGCGCGGCCGTGTCCCCAGTCGCCGCCGGGTCCCCCGTTGACCGCCAGCAGGATGCCGCGCCGCCGCTCGGGGGCGGTGGCGCGGCGGCGGCTGAGGGCGAGCGTGATCCGCTCGCCCCCGGGGTCGGCGTAGTCGCGGGGCACCTCGATCGTGGCGTACTCGAGGGTGTCGTCGTGCGGCGCGGGCGACCACTGCGGCCGTTGGGTGCGGAACTCGTTGACCACCGCGAACCTCCGTTCTCGTCAGGGGGCCAGCCTCTCGGTGTCGCCTCGAGACGCTCTGGACCGCTCCCTGACCGGTACGGCCAGGGCGGCCACCGCCCCCGCCGCGGCGAAGAGGGCCGCGCCGGTCAGCGCCGTCCCGTACCCGGAGGCGAGGGCGTCGGGGGACGCGGTCCCGCCCGCGCCGGTGCCGTCGATGCGGGCGGTGGAGAGGGCGGCGAGGGTCACCAGGCCCACGGCGCTGCCCAGTTGGCGGGTCGTGTTGAGCAGCCCGGACGCCAGCCCGGCCTGGTGCGCGGGCAGGCCGGCGGTGGCCGCGTTGGTCGTCGCGTTGAGGACGGCGCCCATGCCGAAGCCGAGGAGCAGCACCGGACCGAGCACGTCGGCGGTGTACGAGGCGCCCGCGTCCGTCCGGGACAGCCACAGCAGTCCCGCGCTGGAGAGGACGAGGCCGCCGATCAGCACGGGCCGGGGGCCGCTGCGGGGCACCACGGACGCGATGCCCCAGCCGCCGAGTGCGATGCCCAGGGACAGCGGCAGGTAGCCGAGTCCGGTCTGCAGGGGGCTGTAGTGGAGGACCTGCTGGAGCAGCAGGGTGAAGAAGTAGAAGGTGCTGAAGAGGGCCGCGATGCCGAAGAAGGCCACGAGGTTGGCGGCGGCGACCGCGCGGTTGCGGAAGATCCCGAGCGGGACCAGCGGGTGCTTCGCGAACCTGGCCTGGATCAGGACGAACACGGCGAGCAGGGCCGCGCCGCCCAGCAGCGGCCCGAGGACGCGTACCGAGCCCCAGCCGTGCACGTGCGCCTCGGACACGCCGTGGACGGCGGCCATCAGGCCCAGGGTCACCGTCACCGCGCCGGGTACGTCGAGGGTGCGCCGCTCCTGCCGGGCCGGGGACTCGGGCACCACCCAGCACACGGCGGCGAGGAGCGCGATGCCGATGGGCAGGTTGATCAGCAGGATCCACCGCCAGGAGAAGAACTCGGTGATGACACCGCCGAGCAGTACCCCGACCGCGCCGGCGGCCCCGGAGACCGCGCTCCACCAGCCGAACGCCTTGGCGCGGGCGGCGGGCCGGGTGAACGTGGTTCCGAGGACGGTGAGGGTGGCCGGTGCCATGACCGCCGCTCCCAGGCCCTGGAAGGCGCGGGCGAGGACGAGGGTGGCGGGGTCGTCCGCCGCTCCCCCGACGGTGCTGGCGAGGGTGAAGAGCGCGACACCGCACAGGAAGATCCTGCGCTGCCCGAACAGGTCGGCGAGGCGGCCGCCGAGCAGCAGGAACCCGCAGACGACCACGGTGTAGGCGTTGTTGACCAGTTGCAGGTTGTGCCGGTCGAAACGCAGGTCCTCGGCGATGACCGGCAGGGCCACGTTCACCACCGAGGCGTCCAGCACGTTCATGAACTGGCCCAGGCAGCAGGCGACCAGCACGAGCCGGAGTCGGCTGCCGGTCGGGGCGCGGGGGGCGGGCGGGGCGGGCGGGGCGGCCGTGTTCGGCGTCCGGGCAGCAGTCATGGCGGCACGCTGCGCGCGGCCGATCGAACCGCGATAGCGGTCGGGTCGAGCCGTCCCCCGTTTCCAGGGCTCCTCCACCGCGCCCCCAGGGGGCGTCGTCACAGTCCTGGCCGTATCTCCGCCAGCCGGTCGACACTCCAGAGGAGAGCGCATGGCCAAGATCACGTACAAGCATCCGAGCGGCACCGTCACCATCGTCGATGTCGAGGCGCCCAACACGGTCATGCGTGGTGCGAAGCTGAACAACGTCGAGGGCATCGAGGCCCAGTGCGGCGGGTCCGCCCAGTGCGGCACCTGCCACGTCTACATCGACGAGGCGAACGAACTGCCGTTGCCCGAGATGGACTCCGTCGAGGACGACGTCCTGTACGGCACGGCCTGCGAGCGCACCGACCGCAGCCGGCTGAGCTGCCAGCTGCCGGTGACGGAGGCGATCGACGGGCTCGTCGTGCACCTGCCGGAGGCGCAGAGCTGATGGGCCCGCGAGGAGTCGTCGTCATCGGCGCGGGCCAGGGCGGGCTCGACACCGCCGCGGCACTGCGCGGGCGCGGATACCGCGGCCGGATCACGCTGGTCGGGGACGAACCCGGACTCCCCTACCAACGGCCGCCCCTGTCGAAGGGGTTCCTGGCGGGGGACGCGACCGCCGGGGACCTCGAACTGCGCCCGCGCGCCTTCTTCGCCGCCCAGGACATCGAACTGGTGTCGGGGACCCGGGCGGCGAAGATCGACCGGGAGCGGCGGACCGTCCTCCTGGAGACGGGCACGGCCCTGCCGTACGACAGTCTCGTCCTGGCCACCGGCGCCCGTCCGCGCACGCTGCCCGTGCCGGGCGCGGTGTCGCTCTCCGGTGTGCTGACGCTGCGCGGTCTCGCCGACGCCGAGGACCTGCGGAAGCGGCTGACCGGCCCGCCGCGCCGGCTCGTGGTGATCGGCGCCGGGTTCATCGGGCTCGAACTCGCCGCGACCGCCCGCGGACTCGGCCACGAGGTGACGGTGGTGGAGGCGCAGTCCCGCGCGCTGGCCCGCGCGCTCACTCCGCTGATGTCGGCGCGCCTGGTCGCCGAGCACGTCGGCGCGGGCGTCCGCGTGCTGCTGAGCCGCGAGGTGACCGCCCTGTGGGGGGACTCCGCCGGCCGGGTGGAGGTGGTGGAGCTCGACGGCGCGGAACGCGTCCCCGCCGACCTGGTGGTCGTCGGCATCGGCGTGCTGCCGAACACCGAGCTCGCGTCCCTCGCCGAACTGCAGGTCGGTGACGGCATCGTCGTCGACGCCCGGCTGCGGACGGACGACCCCGACATCTACGCGCTGGGCGACTGCGCCCGCTTCCCCAGCCCGCACACGGGCCGCCACATCCGTCTGGAGTCGGTGCAGAACGCCGCCGACCAGGCCAAGGTCGTCGCCGCGGGGATCTGCGGCGACCGCGTGCCCTACACGGCCGTTCCCTGGTTCTGGTCGGAGCAGTACGGCCTGCGGCTGCAGATGGCCGGACTGACGGCGGGGCACGACGAGGCCGTCACCGTGGGCGACCCGGACGGTGGCCGCTTCTCCGTCCTCTGCTTCCGCCAGGGCCGGCTGATCGGCGCGGAGTCGGTGAACCGGCCCGCCGACCACGGCATCGCCCGGCGCCTGCTCGCCAACGGTACGGAGCTGACGGCCGACGACGTACGGCGGCCGGGCTTCGACCTCAAGACCCATGTCCGAAGACCACAGGAAAGGCTCTCCCATGCGTAACACGACCCTCGTCCCGTCCGCCCGGAACGGCCGCCGCTCCCTGCGCGCCATCGGTGTCTGGCTCGCCATGACGGTGGCCCTGGTCGGCGCCGGGACCGCCACGGCGACGGCCACGCCCGAGGCCGAGAAGCGGCAACCGGGCCTCGCGGGGACCTGGGAGACCGAGGTGACCATAGGCACCGGGCCCGACGCGGCGAGAGCCGTCTCGCGGTTCACGTTCGCCCCGGACCACACCCTCACCACCGACGGCGCACCGGACGGCAACGGCGACCGCGAGTACCCGGGCAGTGGTTACTGGACCACCCGGCCGGACGGCTCCTTCTCGTTCTACATCACCCACGACGGCCCGGAGGAGGCCGCCGAAGGGGTGTTCCCGGGCACGGTCCACGCCGTCCACATGGGCCATCTGAAGGGCGACAAGTTCAGCACGACGGCCGTCGCCTTCACCAAGAACGAGAAGACCGGTGTCCTGCTGGGCCCCGTCACCGTCAGCAGCTCCGCCACCCGGGTGTCCGCCACGGCCCGCTGACGTCCGGCCTCCCCTCCTCCCCCACCGCGCGCCCGTGTGGCCGCTCCTCACGAGCGGCACGCGGGCGCCGCTCGTCCGGGACTCGAGAGGCCGCGGATACGGTGCGGACGACCGTGACGACGTGTACCGCGTACGCGACCGAGAGAGGCAGGACATGACCTCGTTCGATGCTGGAACCCCCTGCTGGGTGGACCTGACCGTGGCCGACCTGGAGGCGGGCAAGCGCTTCTACGCCGAGCTGTTCGGCTGGACGTTCGAGGCCGGTGCGGAGGCGTTCGGCGACTACACGCCGGCGCTCAAGGACGGCAAGAACGTGGCGGCGCTCGCGCCCGCGCAGGGCGGCGCGCCCACCGCCTGGAACCTGTACTTCTCCACGCCCGACGTGGAGGCCCTCGCCCGCCGGATCGCGGAGGCGGGCGGCAAGGTGACCGGCGGACCGTTCCCCATCGCCGACGCGGGCAGCGTGCTCCAGGCCGTCGACCCCGGCGGTGCGGCCTTCGGCGCGTGGCAGCCCGGCACCCGCGCCGGCTTCGAGCTCCAGGGGGTGCCCGGCTCGTTCTTCTGGCCGGAGATCTACACCCGCGCCAAGGCGGACGTCGACCCCTTCTACGAGACGGTGTTCGGCTTCAACGGACAGCAGATCTCGGAGGGCACGGAGTTCGACTTCAAGCTGTGGTTCGCCCCCGGAGCCCAGCAGCCGACCGCCGGCCGTCTCCAGATGGGCGCGTTCGTCCCGGAGGAGGTCCCGGCGCACGCCCTGGTGTACTTCTCCGTCGAGGACACCGACGCGACGGTGGCCAAGGTCCGTGAACTGGGCGGCAGCGTGAGCCGTGAGCCCTCCGACAGCCCCTTCGGGCGCTCGGCGCTGGTCTCCGACGACCAGGGCGCGCGCTTCGCCGTGATGGGCCCCGTGAAGAACGCGGGCTGACCCACCGTCCCGGCGCACGACGGAGCCGGGCCCGGCCACCCGCGGGTGGCCGGGCCCGGCTTCTCGCGATCCGGCTCTCTTCGCGATCCGGTGCCGCCCGTGACCCGCCGGGTGCCACGGCCGGTCATCCGTGCCCGTGACCGACGCGTCACCCGCCCGCGGTCCGCCCGCTCGCCTCCGCCCGCGGTCCGTCCGGTCGCCGGGCCGCGTCGCCGCCGGCCGGCCGGCGTACGCCGGTCGTACGGGCCGGATGGCTCCGCCGGGGCCGCCCGGTGCGGCCCGTGCGGTGCGGCCCGTGCGGCCCGTGCGGTGCGGCCCGTGCGGTGCGGCCCGTGCGGTGCGGCCCGTGCGGTGCGGCCCGTGCGGGCCCGCCCGCGTACGCCGGTCGGTCCGGGGCGCCCCGGACCGTGGCGCCTGGCCGGTCGTGCCGGACCGGCCGTCGAGTCGGCCACCGCTCCGGCCACGTCGTTCGGGGGCGCCGCGAGGGATGTCGCGGCGCCCCCGGGGTGGCGCACCGGCCGGGGGTACGGGGGCGGGCGGCGGACCCGCACGACCGGGTGGCGCGCCGGGTGGGGCAGCCGCCCCGGGGGACCGGCCCGGGTGACGGAACGCTCACGCGCCCCAGGTGACCGGGAGGCTGGTGAGCGTGTGGTTGATCTCGCCGTTGTGCCAAGGCAGTTCGCTCTCCGGCACCGCGAGCCGCAGGTCGGGGAAGCGGCGTACCAGGCCGTCGAGGGCGATCTCCATCTCCATCCGCCCCAGGTGCTTGCCGAGGCAGTAGTGGACGCCGTGGCCGAAGGAGATGTGCGGGTTGTGCTCGCGGGCGAGGTCGAGCCGGTCGGCGTCCGGGAAGACGGTCTCGTCGCGGTTGGCGGAGGCGAGCGCGAGCAGGACCGCGTCGCCCTTCTCTATGGTCACCCCGCCGACCTCGATGTCCTCCGCCGCGATGCGCGGGAAGCCGGAGGTGTCGGTGGCGAACAGGTTGACGTGCCGCAGCAGTTCCTCGACCGCGGTGGGGATGCGGCCGCGGTCCTCGGCCAGCCACCTCCACTGCTCCCGGCCGTCCGCCAGCAGTGCCAGCACCGAGTTGGCGAGCTGGTTCGCCGTGGTGTCGAAACCGGCGCCGATGAGGGTGAAGCCGAAGGTGACCAGTTCGGGCTCGCTGAGCCGGTCGTCGTTGTCACGGGCCGCGATCAGCTCCGACAGCATGTCGTCGGTGGGGGTCGCCCGCTTGTCGGCGATCAGTCCGACGATGTACTCGCTCAGCTTCGCCAGGCCGTTCAGGGACTCCTCGCCGCCCGCCCGGTCGTCCACCGTGGCGAAGGCGCGCGCCCACTTCTCGAACTTGCGCAGGTCCTCCGAGGGCACCCCGAGCAGTTCACCGATGACGGTCAGCGGCAGCGGCAGCGCCAGCTGCTGCACGAGGTCGACGGTGCCGCCCTTGGCCTGCATGTCGTCGAGCAGCTCGTCGGTGACCTTCTGCACGTTGGCCCGCATACGCTCCACGCGGCGCAGCGTGAAGGCGCCGGCGACCAGCTTGCGCAGGCGGGAGTGCTCGGGCGAGTCCAGCGAAATGATCATCTCGGGCGTCGTGTGCATCGTTCCGCCGATGCGGGGCGCGCCGGGTCCGCAGGCCAGGGCGCGGCTGAGCCTCGGGTCCGCGGACAGCCGGCGCACGTCCTCGTACCGGGTGATCAGCCAGGCGTCCACACCGCCCGCCGTCGGGACCTTCACCACGGGCTGCTCCGCCCGCAGCTCCGCGTACCGCGGGGCGGGACCACGGTAGGTCGAGCCGGTGAGGGGGAAGACATCCGTCTCCTGAGGGGCAGTCATGGTGACACCTCCGCTTGGGCCGCTACAGTCACGCAGCACCCTAGGAACGGCCGATGGAGGCCAAGTCGGTCCTCCCTCGAGCCCTTCCCGGACCCGTGGGCGGACGCGCGTGTGAGGAGGGGGCGCCCCGGACCACGCTGTCCAGGACGCCCCCTCCCCCGCTCTGGGCCGCCGCTCAGTCCTCGGGGCCGAGCAGCACCGCGGCGTAGTTCTTCCGCGCGGCCGTGTCGTACTGCAGCGCGACGTGGCTGGTCGCCGAGGTGACGTCGCGCCAGAAGCGCTGGAGCGCCTGGCCCTCGCCCAGTCCGCCGGTCCCCGCGGCCCCGACCAGCAGGCCGAGGGCCTCCTGGAGGAGCTCGGCCGCGAAGGTGGCGTTGCGCTCGTTGCGGGCCATGTGCTCGGGCGTGAAGAGCCGCCCGTCGAGCACTCCGGCGTTCTCCAGGACGAGATGCCGGGCCGCGTCGATCCGGCCGGAGGCGCGGACCACTTTCAGCTCACCGGACTGGCCGCGCTTGCGGCCGGTGAGGGTGGCCGCCGCGGCCGACAGCGCGCCGGTGGCCGCTCCGACCACCGGGGCGATGAAGGTCAGCCCGCCGACCGCCTGGAAGGGGACGTTGTGGGCGGGCAGGCCCGAGACGGCGTTACGGCCGCTCAGCATGTCCGCGCGGTCGAACGACAGATGGTCGGGGACCCGGACGTCGTCCACGACGACGGTGTGACTGCCCGTGGCCCGCATGCCGACGCTGTCCCACGTCTCGCGCACGGTGTACGTGCCGCGGGGCAGTGCGAAGAACCGCATCTTCGGCGGGCCCTCCCCCGCGCCGGGCACGACGGCGCAGACCAGCGCCCAGTCGGCGAAGTCGATCCCGCTGACGTACGCCCACTGGCCGGTGAGGAGCCAGCCGCCGTCCGTGCGCCGGGCGCGGCCGACCGGCATCAGGGCGGTGGCGACCACCGTGTCCGGGCTGTCGCCCCACAGCGCGTGGTGCCCTTCCTCGGGCAGGTGGGCGGCGAACCGCGCGGAGTACGCGGACAGCGAGGCGCACCACGCGGTGGCCGCGCAGCCCTCGCCGGCCGTCATGACCGCGGACGTCAGCTCGGCGAACGAGCCCTCGCTGCCGCCCCAGCGGGAGGCGACGAAGTGCCGCGCGAAGCCGGCGTCCCGCAGCGCGTCGACGACCTCGCGGCGCAGGGCGCGGTCGGCGTCGGCGCCGGCGGCGTGCTCGGCGGCGAGGACGCGCACTTTCTCGGCGGCCAAGCCGAGGCCCGTGCCCGCGTTCCCGACGGCGGCCGGGCCGAGGTCCGTGCCCGCGTTCCCGACGGCGGCCGGGGCGGGGCGTGTCCCGTTCGCTATGCCGCTCATGGCCGGGGTCCGTTCGCGACGGCCTTGGCGAAGAGTTCCAGGGTCTCGCCGGGGCTCGGCCCGTCCAGCGCCTTGAAGATCCGCTCGGCGCCCTCGCCGTGCTTGTCCAGCTTGACGTGCGCCAGCGTCACGCGGGTGTGCTCCGCGTCGACGGCCTCGAAGTCGACCTCGATCTCGCTGGCCCGCTCGTCGTCCGGGATGGACTGCCAGTTGGGGTTGATGCGCCACGTCATGGCGAGCCGGCGGCCCGGCTCCCATTCGAGCACGCGGCCCCAGGCGATCTCGGTGCCGTCGACGTCCCACTCGTAGTAGCGGCCGCCGACGCCCGGTTCGAAGGCGAGACCGACCCGCTCCTTCTTGACCAGGATGTGGGTCGGGGGCCACCAGTCCTTGGGCCGCTCGGTGAAGACGGCGAAGCAGTGCTCTGGCGTGGCCGCCACGGTCACCGACTTCCGTACATCGGGAAGGGTCTGCTGCTGTTCGGGCACGGGGCCTCCTCGCTCGATCTCGCCGGGTGTCACCTGCTGCCGCCCGGTGTCCCGGGCATGTGGCGGTCCGGTCACGGTCCCCGGTCGCCGCACGGAACGCTCCCACGCTCGCGCCGGCCGCTAGGCCCCATGTCGAGTACCGCTCGAAGGGCCGTGCTCCGGTCCGTCTCCACCCGTCGTCGACGGGCGCCCGAGGCGGCCCGGTCACGGTCGTCCCCACCCAGAGCAGCACCACACGACCTAGGGGAACGGGAGAGCACCATGACACAGGCGGGACGACGGGTGGCCTTCGTCACCGGCGCGACCAGCGGGATCGGCCTCGCCGTCACCGAGCTGCTGGCCCGGCAGGGCATGGCGGTGTTCGGGGTGGCCCGCGGCGAGGAGAACGTGCGCACCATGGTCAAGCGGCTCCGGGAGGAGGGCCTGGAGGTCGACGGCGCGGTGTGCGACGTGACCTCCCTCGACCAGATACGTACCGCCGTCCGATCCGCGGTGGAGACGTACGGACGCATCGACGTCCTCGTGAACAACGCCGGCCGGGGCGGCGGCGGTGTCACGGCCGAGCTGGCGGACTCCGTATGGGACGACGTCATCGAGACGAACCTCAACGGCACCTTCCGTGTCACCCGTGAGGTGCTCAGCACCGGCCGGATGCGTGACGGTGACTGGGGCCGGATCATCAACATCGCCTCCACCGGGGGGAAGCAGGGCGTGGAGCTCGCCGCGCCGTACTCGGCCTCGAAGCACGGTGTGGTCGGCTTCACCAAGGCGGTGGGCAAGGAGCTCGCCAAGAGCGGCATCACCGTGAACGCCGTCTGCCCCGGCTACGTCGAGACGCCGATGGCGCAGCGGGTCCGTCAGGGGTACGCGGGCCACTACGGCGTCAGCGAGGAGGCGATCCAGGAGAAGTTCAACGGGAAGATCCCCCTGGGCCGCTACTCCACCCCCGAGGAGGTCGCGGGGCTGGTCGGCTATCTCGCCTCCGACCTCGCCGCGTCGATCACCGCCCAGGCGTTGAACGTCTGCGGCGGACTCGGCAACTACTGACCGTCCGCCGATTCCCACCCATGCCGTGCCGACAGAGACGGAGTCCCGAACATGACAGCTGCAGGCGCAATGCTCGCAGAGCCCGACCTGGCCGTATTCCGGTCCGTGATGGGCCGGTTTCCCACCGGTGTCACGCTGCTCACCCAGGGCAGCGCCGACGACACGGCCGTGATCACCCTCAATAGCCTGACCTCGGTGTCCCTCGACCCGTTGCTGATCCTGGTGTCGGTCAAGGCGGACGGCCGGATGCGCCCCCGGGTGGTGCGTTCGGGGAGCTTCGCGGTGAACGTGCTGACCGAGGAGCAGCGTGACCTGGCACAGGAGTTCTGCCGCCCCGACCGGTCGGAGGGGCAGGCCGCCATGCTGCGGCTGGCCGCCGTCGAGGGGGTCACCGGCAATGCCGTGATCCCGTCCGCCGAGGCGTACTTCGAGTGCGTGCTCGACGCCCAGTACCAGGCCGGTGACCACACGCTGCTGATCGGCCGTGTGGTGGCACTGGCCGGCGGGCCCGGTGAGCCGGATCCGCTGGTGTTCCACCGGGGCCGCTTCACCCGGCTGCCGGCGGCGCGGGCGGAGGCCGCGTGAGTGCCGCGGCCGGGGCGCCGACGGGCGGTGAGGGCTCTCTGCGGGAGGTGGCGGACGGGGTGTACGCGTTCGTCCAGCCGGACGGCGGGTGGTGCCTGAACAACGCGGGGCTCGTCGTCGGTGAGGGCAGGACCGTGCTGGTCGACACCGCCGCGACCGAGGCCCGCGCCCGGCGACTGCGCGCGGAGGTCGAGCGTGTCGCGCCGGGCGGGGCGGACTTCGTCGTCAACACGCACTTCCACGGCGACCACACCTTCGGCAACGGCCAGTTCACGCCGCGCGCCGTGGTCGTCGCCCACGAGGGGACCCGAGCCGACTCGGCGGAGGCGGGGCTTGGCCTGAGGCAGCTGTGGCCCGGCGTGGAGTGGGGCGAGACACCCCTGGTGCTGCCCACGCTGACGTTCCACGGCTCGCTCACCCTGTACGCGGGTGAGCTGCGTACCGAGCTCCTCCATGTGGGGCCCGCGCACACGGCCAACGACGTGGTGGCGTGGGTGCCGGAGCGGTCGGTGCTGTTCACCGGTGACGTGGTCTGGTCGGGTGTCACGCCCTTCGTCCTCTTCGGCTCGATCACCGGGTCGCTGCGGGCCCTGGACCGGATGCGCGCCCTGGGTGCCCGTACGGTCGTGCCGGGCCACGGCCCGGTCGGGGGGCCGGAGTTGCTGGACGAGACGGAGGACTACCTGCGCTGGCTCCAGCGGCTCGCCGAGGACGGGGTGCGGGACGGGCTGACCCCGCTCCAGGCGGCGCACCGCGCCGACCTGGGGCGGTTCAAGGAGCTGGTCGACTCCGAGCGCCTGGTGGGGAACCTGCACCGGGCGTACGCCGAGCTGGACGGCCTGCCGCCCGCCGCGCGGATCGATGTGCTCACCTCGTTCCAGGAGATGGTCGCGTTCCACGGAGCGCTGCCCGCGTGCCACGCCTGACACACCCGAGAGGAGACGGACATGGTCACGAGCCTGCTGGAGCGCCGGGACACAACGCCGTACGAGCCGGTCCCCGAGGACGCTTTCCTGGTACCGCTGCTGTTGCTGGCGGGCGAGGCGGACGACGACGTGGAGCCGCACATCTGCCGGGGGATCGACTGACCGCACGGTCCTATGGGAATGGGGCCCCTCTCCGGGGGCCCCATTCCCGTGGGATCGATCAGGCGGCGAGCGGTGCGGCCGGGCCGTCACGGTGGATCACGCGCGACCGGGTCAGCAGCCGGCCGTCCCGCCGGACGAGCTCGTCCTCGACGGTGAAGGTCGGCTGGAAGTTCACCTTGCCCTCGCGGTCGGTCTGGGTGACGAGGGTGTAGTACGAGACGCGCAGCAGGTCGGCGTCGGCCGCGTCGGTCTCGATGATCAGGTGGCCGAACCAGTGCCGTACCGCGATGTCCCGGTAGCGGGGCAGGTTGGCCCGCATGCCCGCGATCATCTCGGCCCGGCCCCGCTGCCGCTGGCCGCCCGCGTGCACCACCTCGCCGTCCTCGGTGAAGGTGTCGGCGAACCCCTCGATGTCGAGGGCGTCCACCCGCCGCATCTGCCGGGCGTAGAAGGTCTGCACCTCGGCGTAGAGGTCCCCGGTGACCTGGGTGGGCAGGGTCCCGACCGGCTGAGACATGGAAACTCCCTTCGAGACGGCCGGCCCGGTGGCCGCGCCGATCGCTTCCAGCCTGCCGCCCGGCCCTGCAGCGGCGCTGGAGACCGGCTCGGAACCGGCGGGCCACCCGGGGGGGCGGCTCGGCCACCGGACGGGTCGTCACCGGCACGGCCACCGCGTGGCGTTCGGCCGTGCGCGGCAGGGTCCCGCCGATCGCGTCCAGTTCCGGGGAACGCCCCGCCTCGGCGTCGCGCCGCGTGGACGACCTGGTCCCGGGCGGCCAGGCGTCGAACCGCGCCAGGACGGCCGCCGGGCCGGCCGGCGCCCCGCGGGCGCGGCTCCCCCGCCCCGGCTCAGCGGGCCCGCTGCTCGTACCCCACCAGCCGGACGCAGACGGCGAGTCCCTCGATCGCCTGCTCCAGCTCCGCGAGCCCCGGGTAGCTGGGGGCGATGCGGATGACCGCGTCGCGCGGGTCGTCGCCGTACGGGTGCGTGGCACCGGCCGGGGTCAGCACGATGCCCGCCTCGGCGGCACGGCGCACCACTTCCTTGGCGCATCCGTCGGGCACCTGGAGGGTGACGAAGTACCCGCCCTTGGGCGAGGTCCAGGTGGCGAGCCCGGTTCCGCCGAGCTCGGCGTCGAGGATCCGCGCGACCGCCTCGAACTTGGGGCGCAGCAGGGCGCGCTGGCGCTCCATGTGGGCGCGCACCCCGTCGGCGTCCCGCAGGAACAGGACGTGCCGCAGCTGGTTGACCTTGTCGGGGCCGATCGAGCGCTTGGTGTTGTTCGCCAGCAGCCACTGGACGTTGGCGGGGGACGCGCCGAAGAACGCGACGCCCGCTCCCGCCGCGGTGATCTTCGAGGTGGAGCCGAAGACGAAGGCCCGGTCCGGGTTCCCGGCCTCCGCGCAGGCGTCGAGCAGTCCGGCGATCTCGACGGGCTCGTCGGTGAGGTGGTGGACGGCGTAGGCGTTGTCCCAGAAGACCCGGAAGTCGGGCGCGGCGGTGCGCATCGCGGCGAGCCGCGCCACGGTGTCGTCGCCGTAGCAGACACCGTCCGGGTTGCTGTACTTCGGTACGCACCAGATGCCCTTGACCGCCGGGTCCTCGGCGACCAGCCGCTCCACGGTGTCCATGTCCGGGCCCTCGGCGGTCATGGGCACCGGGATCATGTCGATGCCGAACCGCTCGCAGAGCGCGAAGTGCCGGTCATAACCCGGCACCGGGCACAGGAAGGCGATCCGCTCCTGCTCCACCCAGCGCGACTCGGCTCCGGGCAGCACGCTCAGCAGGGCGTGCACCAGACAGTCGTGCATCAGCTCCAGGCTGGAGTTCCCGGCGGCGAGCAGCTGCGCGGCCGGGACCTGGAGGAGCCCGGCGAAGATCTCCCGCAGCTCCGGCAGCCCCCGCAGCCCGCCGTAGTTGCGCACGTCCGTACCGTCCTCGGCGGTGTACCGCCCGCCGGGCAGGCTCAGCAGTTCCTCCGACAGGTCGAGCTGTTCCGGCGCCGGCTTGCCCCGGGTGAGGTCGAGCGAGAGCCCGCGCCCCACGAGGTCCTGGTAGTCCCCGCGGGCTCGGTCGAGGAGCCCGGTCAGCTCGTCGGGGCTCAGCTCGGTGGTCATGGTGTTTCCTCTCGCAGGTACCGCGTCGGGTGTCGCGCCTGCCGAGGATACAAAGGCGCCCGGACCGGCGCGGTGCCCGGCCGCGAGGCCCGGGCCGTATCGGCGGTGGCGAGGGGACCCGGCGGCTTGCCGTATATGTCCTTGTATGGAGAGGGGCCGATGGGCCTCCGGAACATCCTGTCCCGTTCTTGTGGCGCCGCGCGGCGGGAGTCCACCCGCCTGTTCCGGCCCCGGGCCGCCCCCGCAGTGCCAGGCCCGCCGAAGGCCGGCACCGCCACCGACGCGAACGGGGCGCCACCAGCGTTTTCGGTATACGAAGCCACGCGTGGGTACGGGCTGGTCGTGGCAGGGGGCCGGGGCGGGCGACGGCCGAGCCGCGCCCGCGGGTCACCGCGCCCCGAGCCGTAAGGCCCGGGGCCGGGAGGGTGATCGGCGCGCTCAGCGGCGCGACAGCGCCTCGGCCACGGCGATCTGGGAGGGGTCGATCGCGGTCCGCCCGTCCTCGATGTCCCACAGCGTGTTCTGCAGCAGCCGGGCGAGGGTCCAGCCCGCGGCGCGCTCGCGTTCCAGCCCCAGCGCCTCGGTCAGCAGGTCGAAGCGGCGCCGTACCACCCGGGGAGCGTCGCCGGTGGCCTCGGTCTTCTGCAAGCCGGTGTCCAGGGCCGGCCACAGGTCGAAGCCCGGGTCACCGACCAGGGGTTCCGGGTCGATGGCCAGCCAGGGTTCGCGCTCGGCGGCCAGCACGTTCCCGTAGTGCAGGTCCCAGTGCAGCATCCGGTCGCCGGGCTCGCCCACCAGTTCGGCGACGGCCGAGGCCCAGCCACGCAGCCGCCGCTGGTCGTCCGGGTCCGGCAGCGAGCCGACGGCCGGCGGCACCGCCGCCAGCATGTCGCGCGCGATGCCACCGAGGCCGCGCAGCCCCTCGGGCGCGGGGACGGAGTGCAGCCGGGCCAACAGCCCCGCCAGGGTCCGCATGGCCACGTCGCCGTCCTCGACGGACGCCAGGGTGCGCGAACCGTCCAGGCGTTCCAGCAGCATGGCGCTGCTCTCCGGATCGTGATCGAGCAACCGGACGATGCCGTTGCCGTTCCACGCCCGCAGTCCGATCAGCGCGGCGGTCGTCTCCTCACGGGGCATCTGGAGCTTGAGCGCGGCCCTGGTACCGTCCGCGCGCCGCACCGGCACCACCAGCGACGCCTCGCCGGAGCCGGTGACGCCGTCCCGCTCCAGTTCCCACCGGGCGAGAAGCTCCGCGACCAGTGCGGGCAGCCCGGCGAGCCAGACCCGTTCCGCTTCACCACCGTTCGTCGTGTACGACGCGGCCAGGGCGTCGGGGACATCGATGCCTTCCGGCGAACTCATGGGCGCCTCCTCAGGGAGCGGGTTACCCGCCACGGCCGGCCGCCGGGACCCGGGCGGGGCCCGTCGGCGGGGCGGGGCGGCCTTTCGAGATGCGTTGACCGGTTCGGCCGGGGCCGGCCGGGGACAGAGGAACACTCGTGCGAGAGGGGACGGTGCGAGGCACCCGCCCCCTTCGTACATCGGCTGGAGCGGCTCGGCCTGGGAAGCAGGAGCATCAGCGCCACATCATGTCCAGCGTGACGACGACGTACCAGAGGCTGCCGGCGAAGGCGGTGCTCACGGCGGCGCCACGGGCACCGGTGCTGATGTGCGTGAAGAAGACGACGGTGGTCAGGGCGGTGCCGAGCGCGATGCCGAGCTGGGTGGCGGTGTTGAACAGGCCGGAGGCCGATCCGGCGTGGTGGTGGGCGACCTTGCCGAGGGTGAGGTCGGCGAGAGGGGTGCCGATCATCCCGAGGCCGAGGCCGACGACGAGCATCGGGGCCGCGGCGGCCATCGTTCCCATGCCGGCCCCCTGGGCGGTGACGAGGTGGTGGTAGCCGGACAGGCCGGCGGCGGCTACCAGCGCCCCGGCCTGCGGCACCGCTCGCCCGTATCGGGCGACAAGGTTCATGGCGAGCCAGGCGCCGCCCATCTCGCCGAGGGGGGCGGCAACGAAACCGGCGGCGGCCTCGCCCGGGGTGAGGCCGAGGCCGTCCTGCATGAACAGGACCCTCGGGAAGGAAGCGCAGGCCGAGGGCGACGGCGGCGATCCCGATGGGCATGTTGATCAGGAGGATGGGCCGCCAGCCGAGGCCGAAGAGGTCGGCCCGGGTCAGGACACCGCCCAGGACGGGGCCGATGACGCTGCCGAGCGACATGACGGTCCCGTACAGACCGAACGCCTTCGTCCGGGAGCGCGTCGAAGGTGACGTGCATGGTGGCCTTGACCTGCGGCACCATCGCCGCGGCCGCCGCGCCCTGGAGCACCCGGGCGGCGATCACAGATCCGGTCCGGCCGCGACCCCGCACAGCAGGGAGGCCAGCGTGAACGGCGTGGCCCCGGCCAGGAAGATCCGCTTGCGGCCGTAGAGGTCGCCGATCCGGCCGCCGGCCCCCTGCCCGTGGTACCCCACGCCCCTGGCCCGTGCCGCACCGCTCTCAAGCGTGCTGGCCCCCGGAAACGATCGAAAGGCCGTTTCAGATCACTCTGAAACGGCCTTTCGACCTGCGACTCCTTCGAGTCGGGACGACAGGATTTGAACCTGCGACCCCTTGACCCCCAGTCAAGTGCGCTACCAAGCTGCGCCACGTCCCGGTGCCCGTCTGACCTGGGATTTCCCCCGGCCCGGCGTGCACGAGAACAATACCGCACTCCTGCCGGTGATCACGAACCGCTTCCGTATCGCGCAGCGCCCGCGGTGACGTCCGGGACGGCCCGCGTGAGCCGAACCGGCTGATGTCCCCTGACGACGGGCGGCGAGATGCACGGCCGGGCCGCCACGTCCACGCTGGGCGCGCCGCGGGGGCTGTACGACAGGGTGCCGCGGTGCGGCAGGGAGGCCGCCGCGCCGGGGCGGCAGGGGGTGCCTCTCCGAGGACCCGCTGCCGGGCTCCGGGGTCGTACGACTCGCCGCCCGGCCGCCACCCGGACCGGCTGCTGGTGCCGGGGGCCGGGATCGGCAGCGGCTCGCTCGGGCACGGCCTGCCGCCGGCGGTGGGCAGCGTGCCCGGGCTGCGGGCGCGGGGGCTCACCGGCCCGCGGGCGGTGGGTGCTGATCCCCGGCGTCCGGCCGCCGCCCGGCCGGGCCCCGGCCGGGTGACGGGGACGCGACGCGGGGCAGCCAGGCTCGCGGTCCGGCGCGCGGCCAGGCCTGTGGGCGGCGCCCGTAGGGGGATCGCGCTCCCGGGCGTGCGCCGTTGCCCCCTGCGGTGTGCGGCGCGCACCGGTTGGCGCACCGATGCGCCGCTCCCCCCGGTGCCGCCGGGGCAGCACCGGCGGACCCCGGCGCGCGCGGGCCCGCCGTGGGCGCGGTCTCGCTCATACACGGAGGTGTTTCGGCCAGCGTTCACGCTGAATCGATCCGGCGGATGTGTATCGGTGAGGCGCCTGCGCATCCATGAGGTCAGGGCTCCGGCACCGACGCCATAACCCCACGAAACTGTTGCCCCTGACATGTGGCAGAAAGAAGCACCGGGGGAATGCCCTCGGACAGGACCGGACCGGACCGGACAGGCCAATCCAAGCCAAGCCAAACCAAGCCATCACCACGCGACACTCAGTTCCCACGCACCGCAATCCATCATCCAACGGCCTGAGTTGACGAACGGACCGCACCGTTCCGGAATGATCGGAACCATGGGGTGGTCGGCCTGCTCGGGACCACTGCCGATGCACCATCTGCTCGGACAACCGCGCGAGCAGGCGTTTCGCAGAGGAGGGCTCGCATGGACGGGTACTTCACCAGTCGACCGCACCACCAGCTACGGAGGCACGTCCGGCACTTCGCGGAGAGCGAGGTCCGGCCACTGATACCGGCCATGGAGGCGGCCCGTTCGGTCCACCGCGACCTGTCCCGGCGCATCGCCCGGCAGGGCTGGCTGGGCGCGACCATCGGCAGGGATTACGGCGGGATGGGCGTGGGCCACCTCGGTAAGACGATCATCATCGAGGAGCTGTCCCGCGTCAGCGGCGCCATGGGCGCCATGGTCCAGGCATCCCAGCTCGGCGCCGCCAAGATCGTCCACTTCGGCAGTGACGAGCAGAAGAAGACGTGGCTGCCGGCCATCGCGGCAGGCGAGTGCCTGCCGACCATCGCGGTCACCGAGCCGGAGTCGGGCGGCCACGTCCTGGGCATGACCGCCACCGCCGTACGGCAGGGCGACGAGTACCTCCTGAACGGCCGGAAAGTGTACGTGGGCAACAGCCACATCGGTGACCTGCACGGAGTCGTCGTACGGACGGGCTCCGGCTCCAAGGGGCTGACGGCCTTCCTCGTGGAGGCCGACCGGCCGGGTGTCCGGGCCGGTGACCAGAAACCCACCATGGGACTGCACGGTTTCGGCTTCGGCGAGCTCGTCCTCGACAACTGCCGCGTCCCGGTGGCCAACCGGCTGGGCGACGAGGGCGACGGGCTGGCGGTCGCGTACTCCTCCAGCGTCCTGTACGGCCGGGCCAACCTCACCGCCGTGTCACTCGGCCTGCACCGGGCGATCCTGGAGGAGACCACCCGCTTCTGCGCGGAACGGCACCGCTACGGCGAGCCCCTGCACGAGCTGCCGACGGTGAAGCTCAAGCTGGGCCGGATCCAGTCCCGGCTGATGACCGCCCGGCTCACCGCCTACCACGCCGTGCACATGCTCGACGCGGGACTGCCCTGCGACGCCGAGCTGATGAACGCCAAGCTCGTCAACGTCGAGTCGGCGCTGGACTCGGCGCGCGACGCCATGGAGATCCACGCCGCGGCCGGGCTCTTCACGGACCGGCCCATCGAACGCTACCTGCGCGACGCCCACCACATCTTCGCCCCGGCCGGTACCTCCGACATCCAGCTGCTGCGGCTCGCCGAAGCCGCGCTGGGCACGGCGAAAGGCCAGTGGTCCGAGCAACTCGCCGACGCCGTACGGATGGAACCGGCCCGTTAGCCCGGCACGGAGCGGACAGCGTCCTCCGAGGAGCGCGGGGCCTTGCCGGAGGACGTCCACCCGGTCCGCGGCGCGCGGTGCCTCACAGGCGGCCGTCCTCACGGCGGTGGATCCGCTCCACCAGCTCGGCGGCGAGCGACTTGATGGTCTCCAGCCCCGGCCGCCCCCACGGCCGCGGTTCGGTGTCGACCACGCAGATCGTGCCGAGGGCCGTGCCCGTACGGTCGATGAGGGGCGCGCCCAGGTAGGAGCGGATGCCGAGCTCGTCGACGACCGGGTTCCCGGCGAACCGCGGGTAGTCGCAGACGTCCTCCAGGACCAGCGCCTTGCGCCGGACGACCACATGGGGGCAGAAGCCGTGGTCGCGCGCCATGTACCGGCTGACACCGCCGCCGACGGCGGCCGTGGCGCTGAGCTTCTCGGTCGAGTGGGTGCCGTTCGGGGTGTGCAGTCCGGCGAAGAACTGCTGGTTCTCGTCGATAAAGTTGACCATCGAGTACGGTGCGCCGGTCACCTTGGCGAGCCTCTCGGCGAAGGCGTCGAAGTCGGGGTCCGGCCGTTCGCCGATGCCGAGCTGCCGCAGCCGCCGTACGCGCAGCGGGGCTTCCCGGTCGACAGGGGTGAGAAGCAGGTGGCCGGTCGGGTCATAGGTCATGTCGGTGCTCCGTGGCTCGGCGCCGTGGCCGGAGCCGGGTAGGTGTCCAGCAGGTGCTGGACGAGGGTGACCAGGGTCTGGATCCCGGAGCTGGCGGTCCGGGCGTCGCACAGGACGACCGGGACCTCCGGCTTGAGGTCGATCGCCGCCCGTACCTCTTCCGGTTCGTAGTGGTGGGAGCCGTCGAACTCGTTCACGGCGACCAGGAAGCGGATGCCGCGCCGTTCGAAGAAGTCGACCGCCGAGAAGGAGGCCTCGAGGCGTCTGGTGTCGGCGAGGACCACCGCTCCGAGGGCGCCCTCGGACAGCTCGTCCCACATGAACCAGAAGCGTTCCTGGCCGGGCGTGCCGAAGAGGTAGAGCACATGCCGGTCGTCGAGGCCGAGGCGGCCGAAGTCCATGGCGACGGTGGTGGTCGTCTTGCGCTCCACGCCCTCCAGGCTGTCGGTCGCGGCGCTCACCGTGGTGAGCAGTTCCTCCGTGCTCAGCGGCTCGATCTCGCTGACCGCCCCGACGAAGGTGGTCTTGCCGACCCCGAAGCCGCCCGCGATCAGGATCTTCAGGGCGGTGGGGAAGACGTCGTGGTCCACAGGTCGGTCCTCAGAGCCGTCGTCGTAGGCCATCGAGCACTGCCTCCAGCAAGGAACGGTCGGTGGGGGTGTCGTGGAAGCGGGGCGCCCGCGCGGTCAGCGCCCCGCAGTCCACGAGGTCCGAGAGCAGCACTTTGGTGACCACGGCGGGCAGCCGTAAATGCGCCGCGATCTCGGCCACCGAGGTCGGCCCGTCACACAGCCCGAGGGCCATGGCGTGCTCGGGGCCGAGGTGCGCCTGCGGCGCCGTCCCGGTGGCCATCACCAGGGAGAGCAGGTCCAGCGCGGCCGTCGGCCGGGTGCGGCCGCCGCTCACGGTGTACGGGCGGACCAGCCGGCCGGCCGCGTCGTCGAGCCACGGCCCGTCCTGTCCGCGTGACACGGGTCAGCGTCCCGGGCCGCCCGGCGCCGCCGCCGCTTGTCTGGCCGGCGTGACCAGATAGGGCCGTACGCTCTTGACCAGCATCGTCATTTCGTACCCGAGGACCGCGGCGTCCGTCTCACGGCCGGCGAGTACGGCCAGGCAGGTGCCGGATCCGGCGGTGGAGACGAACAGGAGGGTGGAGTCGAGTTCGACGACCACCTGGCGGACCTCGCCGCCGTCGCCGAAGCGGCTTCCGGCGCTGCGGCCGAGGGAGTACAGCCCGGACGCCAGGGCCGCCATGTGGTCGGCGCTGTCGGGGTCCAGCCCGTGCACCGATTTCACCAGGCCGTCCGAGGAGAGCAGAACCGCGCTGCGGGTGTACGGCACCCGCTGGACCAGGCCGCCGAGCAGCCAGTCGAGGTCCGGGGAATGGCCGGTCGGCACATCGCTCGCCATGGTGCATCTACTCCTTGTGCGCTTCGTCGTGTCGGTGGGGTTCCCGGTGTCCGGGACCGTGCGCGTCCCGGGAGGCCGGGGGCATGGACTCGGCCAGGCCGATGCCCCGTCGGAAGGCCGCCATCAGGCCCGGGTCGTGCAGGGTGTCGTCGTCGCCGTTCCCGCGCGGGGCGGGCGCGTCCCGCAGCTGTGGGACCAGGTGCTCCTGCGCACGGCGCCTGGGCAGTTGGGGACGGCCCAGGGCGTCGGGCGGCGCCGCCGCGTGGCTCGGCCGCTCGGTCCCTTCACCGCGTACGGGCAGGGGGAGGGGCAGGGGCGCGGGCGCGCTGCCGTCGTGCTGGTGGGGGAAGGCCGGCGGGGCGGTGTCCGTGGGGGCCGGACCGCGGCGCACGGGCTCGGGAACCGTGACCTCGCCGGGCGTGTGCGGTACGGGGCCGGCGTGCCGCCCCGCCTCGCGCGCCGGCTCGGGCGCCCGCCCGGGTGGTTCCCCGTGGACCGGTGCCGGTGCCGGTGCCGGAGCCGGAGCCGGAGCATGGTGTCCGGCCCGCGCCTGCCGTTCGGCCGGCGAGGTCCCGTCCGGGTCAGCGCCGAGCAGACCCTGCGGGAGGACCAGCACGGCCTGGACGCCACCGTAGATGTTGGACTGGACGCGTACGGCGATGCCGTGCCTGCGGGCGAGCGCCGACACGACGAACAGCCCGATCCGGCCGTCCTGCAGCAGGTGCGCCACGTTGACCTGGTCGGGGTCGGTGAGCAGGGCGTTCATCTTGTTCTGCTCGGTGAGGGACATCCCCAGGCCCCGGTCCTCCACCTCGACGGCGAGCCCGGCCGTCACGTACTGCGCCCGAAGCAGCACCGGGGTGTGCGGAGCGGAGAACAGCGTGGCGTTCTCGACGAGTTCGGCGACGAGGTGGATGACGTCGGCGACCGCGTGCCCGCGCAGGGTGCCGTCGATCGGCGGCACCAGTTTGACCCTCGGGTAGTGCTCGACCTCCGCGATGGCGGAGCGCAGCACCTCCGTCATGGTGACGGGGTTGGACCACTGGCGGCGCGAGACGGCCCCGCCGAGGACGGCGAGGTTCTCGGCGTGCCGGCGGATGCGGGTGGCCAGGTGGTCGATGTGGAACAGGCCCTTGAGCAGTTCCGGGTCCTCCACCTCGTTCTCCAGCTCGTCGAGGAGCTGGATCTCGCGGTGGACCAGGGACTGCAGGCGCCTGGCCAGGTTGACGAAGACCTCGACCTTCTGTTCGTTGCCGACGCTGCTGGACAGCCGGGACGCCTGCACGACGGTCGTCACCGCGACCTCGTGGGCGCGGCTCAGCTCCTCCGTCAGCCGGTCGAACTCGTCACCGCCCGCGGGCGGCGGCGGTGTGCCCTGCCGGGCGGGCGGCCGCTCCCCGCGGCGGAGCTGCTCGACCAGGGCGCGCAGCTCGTTCTGGCTGTGTGCGCTGCGCCGCCGCAGGGTGTCGCAGCGGTCCGCCACGGCCCTGGCGGCGCGGTTGGCGCCCAGCAGGGCCGCGGCGACGGCGGCGGCGGTGAGCGCGGCGGCGGCGGTGAGGGCGGCCCACACGGCAGGAGACGGAGCGGTGCCGGTGGAGCGGATCGTGAAGAGCACGGCTGCCGCGCCGCCGAATGCCACCACGACGGGAGGCAGGACGGCCACGCGCTGGAGTTGGGGGCGTATGCGGACTTCGGGTGCGGTGGAGGAGCGTGCCCTCCCGCCGTACGAGTGGGAACGGGCGCCCGGCCGGCCGTGCCGCCCGCCTTCACGGCGGTCCGGCCGCGCGGTGGGTGCGCGGAGTTGAGACATCAGCGTCCTCGGTACGTGGGGCCCCAGGAACAGGGTTCGGCGTACTCAACAGATGTTCGGGCTCGATGCGGTGGCGGGGGCGCCATACGCCACACGAGCCCGCCGTTGATCACCGGCCACACACAGTAGTCGCCGATCCGTCATGAACAGTGCTCGGTCGGGAAAGTTGCCCGCCAAGCGTCCCGCTCTGGTATGAGGCCTCGCACGGCCGCCCGATAACCGCGACGGCACCTCGCACACGGGGGTGCCTCCGGCCCCGAGGCGGTCGGCGGGCTCCGGCCCCGGGGTGAGCAGCCGGGCGCGCACCGCCGGGGCCGTGAGCGCGCGAGGTGCGGGCGCCGAGGGCCGAAGGGCTGAGCCGCCCGCCGGTCACGCCCCGGTGAGCGTCACGGAGGCGTCCGTGGCCCGAAGCGCTCCGGCAGGACCCGCACGGAAGTGAACCTCACCCGACGGAGAGAAACCACCGGCTGCCGATCCTCCTGGCCCCCCGCCGGACCGCGACCCGCCCATGCTGCCGCACCTACGCCACTGGACCGCGTCCCTCCCGCCCACGCTGCCGCGCCTGCACCTCCGGACCACGTCCCGCCCGCACGGTCCGTCTCCCGGGCGGCGCCCCAGCGCCCCGGGCGGGTCGCCGCTCAGCGGCGAGGCGGGCCGGTCGCCTCAGAGGCCGGCGGCGGGTTCCGAGGCCTCCGCACGACGCCAGCGGGGCGCGACCGGCTCGGAGACCGCCCGCCACCAGGGCCCGTCCGGCACGGTCCCGGCGGGCTCGAAGGGCTGCCCCGGCACGGGGAGGGCCACCGTCTGCCCGGCCTCCTCCGCCGCGTCCCTCGTCCACTCCCCCGGCTCCGCCCACGCGTGCGGAGCCAGGTTGAACGTGCCCCAGTGGATCGGCAGCAGCACGCCGTGCGGCTGCGAGCCCTGCAGGTCGAGGTGGGCCCGCAGGCCTTCGGCGGGGGTCATGTGGATGTCGGGCCAGAAGTCGCTGTACGCACCGATCTGGATCATGGTGGCGTCGAACGGGCCGTGTGCGGCACCGATGTCCCGGAAGCCCTCGAAATAGCCGGTGTCGCCGCTGTGGTAGACGCGGTGCTCGGGGCCCGTGACGACCCAGGAGGCCCACAGGCTGTGCTGCTGGTTGCGCACACCGCGCCCGCAGAAGTGACGGGCCGGGGTGGCGGTCAGCCGCAGGCCGCCGATCTCCGTCGACTCGTTCCAGTCCAGCTCCCTCAGCCGGGACGCGGGAACGCCCCAGCGCTCCAGGTGCGCGCCGACGCCGAGCGGTACGGCGAAGAGGGTGTCCGTGGAGGCGAGGGCGCGGATGGTGGGGAGGTCGAGGTGGTCGTAGTGGTCGTGGGAGATGACGACCACGTCGACCGGCCCGAGCGCGGCGAGCGGCAGCGGGACGGGATGCAGCCGCCTGGGTCCGGCGAAGGAGAAGGGTGAGCAGCGCTCGCCCCAGACCGGGTCGAAGAGGACCCGGTGGCCGTCCATTTCCACGAGCACGCTGGAGTGCCCCGTCCAGGTCAGCCGCAGCCCGGTGGCCGGCGGGCGGGCCAGGTCGGCGACGGTGGTGGGGTGTACGGGGACGGCGCCGGCCGGGGCCCTGCGCGCCCGCGCCTCCTTCTCGAAGTAGGTCTTCGCGAACTCCATGGTGGAGCCGGACGGCCTGTGCTTGGTCCCCACCGGGTTGCGGAACGCGCCGTCCGCGAAGTTCGGCGAGCGGCGGATCCGCTCCATCCGCTCCCCGGTGGCGTCCGCTCCGAACCCGGCGGGCCGCAGTGAACGCAGGCGGGATCGGAGCTGGTGCGGTATGCCGGCGCGGCTGCTCACGGGTCCTCCCATGGTGAGGGTCTCTCCATTATGGGCCGGAGGTGTGACAGCCCCGGGCCGGGGCGGTCACGAGGGCGATGTCACATCGGTGACGGCCTCGTCCGTCGTACCGGCGGAAGCCCGTCTTCGACCCATGGAGGCCCGTCATGACCCGCATCTCGCTGAACCCGCCGCGCACGCTCCTGTTCCGCGCCGTCGAGTGGTACTCGAAGCGCACGTACGGCGGGAAGGTCCTCGCCCCGGTGCTCGCGGCGGGGCACAACGGACGGGTGCTCCGCGCCACCCTGCGGTTCGAGCTCGCCGTCTCCCGGTGGAACACGCTGGACCCGCGCCTCAAGGCGCTGGCCGAGATGGCGTCCGCCGCCGCCATCGGGTGCGGCTGGTGCATGGACTTCGGCCACTGGGAGAGCACCCGGCGCGGGGTGGACGCGCGGAAGCTGCGGGACCTGCCGGTGTGGCGCGACAGTGACGCGTACTCGGCGCTCGAGCGCGACGTGCTGGCGTACGCGGAGGCCATGACCGCCACTCCGCCGACCGTCGACGACGCCCTGGCGCGGCGGCTGCGTACGGCACTCGGCGAGCCGGCGTTCGTGGAGCTGACCGCGATGGTGGCGGTGGAGAACATGCGCTCCCGCGTCAACGCCGCGCTGGGGCTCACCAGCCAGGGCTTCAAGGACCACTGCGAGCTCCGGCCCGAGTGACCGCGCGGGGGCGTCGGACGGGTGCGTCACGCGGGCGTCGCGACGGGAGCGTCGCACGGGAGCGTCGCGACGGTGGCCGGGAACGGGCGTACGCTGCTCCGCCGGACCGCCTAGGGTGTTGGCGTGGGCAGAGTGCGGTTGAGCGTGGCCGAGCGGCGGGAGGAACTCCTGCGGGCCGCGGTCGAGCAGATCGAGGCGCGGGGTGTGGCGGCGGTGCGGATCGCCGATGTGGCATCCGCCCTGGGCGTCAGCAGCGCGCTGGTCCTGTACCACTTCTCGACCAAGGAGAAGCTCCTCGCGGCGGCCTTCGCGCACGCCGCCGAGGCCGACCTCGCGCATCTGCGCCGGCTGCTGGGCCGCCGGACGACGGCGGCCCGGCGGCTGCGGGCGGCCGTGCACTGGTACGCCCCGACGGGCCGGGCCAAGGGGTGGCGGCTGTGGATCGAGGGCTGGGCGGCCGCGTTGCGCGAACCCGCGCTGCGGGAGGTCGCCCAGGACCTCGACCGGCAGTGGAAGGCGGCGCTGACCGAGGTGATCGCGCAGGGGGCGGCGGCGGGCGAGTTCCGCTGCGACGACCCTGCGGCGGCGGCCTGGCGGCTGACCGCCTTCCTGGACGGCCTGGCCGTCCAGATGACCGCGTACGCGGCGCCCTTCACCCGTGCCGCGATGCTGGCCTGGGCGGATGAGGCCCTCGCCCGGGAGATCGGCCGTCCGGACCTCCCGCCCGGCACGCCCCCCGGCCCCGGCACGCCCGGCGGCCCCCGTACGTCCGACCGTCCCGGCACGCCCGGCAGCCCGGACACACCTCCGGGCCCGGGTGCGTCCGGCTCCTGAACGCCCGGCGGCCCGCCGCTACAGCGGCAGCAGGTCGGGCCGCTTGGCCGACACGTGGTCACCGGACGATTCGCCGCGCAGCCGGCGGCCGATCCACGGGACGAGGTACTCGCGGGCCCAGTTGATGTCGTCGCGGCGCACTTCGAGGGTGCCGCGCGGCGGCAGCGGCGGCCAGGGCTGGTCGGGGTCGGCGGGGACATCGACGCCCAGGACCTGGCCGGCCCGGAGCGCGACGCGTGTGTGGCCCTCGGGCGACAGGTGGAGCCGGTCGCCGTCCCAGGCGCGCATGTCCTGCACGGTCCTGAGGGACCACAGGTCCAGCACCGGGCAGCCGTAGCGGTCGGCGACGGCGCGCACATGGCCGTTGTACGTGGCGATCTTGCCCCGCAGCCGGCGCAGCACGGGCATGGCCCGGGTGTCGAACCCGGTCGTCACCAGGACCGTGCCGACCACGGACCGCAGGTCGGCGACGGCGCGCTCGAAGCGCTCGGCCACGTCGTCCGGATCGCTGCCGGGCCGGATGATGTCGTTGCCGCCCGCGCAGAAGGTCACCAGGTCGGGAGCGAGTTCCTTGGCGCGCGGGACCTGCTCCTCCACGATCTGGTCGAGGAGGCGCCCGCGTACGGCGAGGTTGGCGTACCGGAACTCCTCGGGCTCCGGCAGCCGGTCGGCGAGCAGCACCGCGAGGCGGTCCGCCCAGCCGACGAACGTTCCGTCGGGGCCAGGGTCTCCGACGCCCTCGGTGAAGCTGTCACCGATCGCCGCGTACGACCCGAATACGTCACTGTCTCTGAATGTCGAATCGTCTGCCACGGGAGCACATTTTTCACCCGGGGATGTGACCTACGCGACCGTAAGAGGGGTTGACGGGGGGTGATGTTTACCACCGGTCAAGATTCCCCCAAGGCCGGAACACGGCTCCGCCCGGCACCGGGGGGCGGTGCCGGGCGGAGCGCTGTCACTCGTGGAGGCGCGGGGGCGTCAGATGGAGACGCCGTTCTGGCGGAGGTACGCCAGCGGGTCGATGTCCGAGCCGTAGCTGGGGCTGGTCCGGATCTCGAAGTGCAGGTGCGGGCCGGTGGAGTTGCCGGTGGAGCCGGACAGGCCGATCTGCTGGCCACCGCTCACGGACTGGCCGGAGGAGACGGACAGCGAGGAGAGGTGGGCGTACTGCGAGTAGGTGCCGTCGGTGTGCTGGATGACGACCTCGTTGCCGTACGCGCCGCTCCAGCCGGCCGAGACGACGGTGCCCGCGCCCACGGCCTTGACGGTGGTGCCGGAGGAGGCGGAGAAGTCGACGCCCGTGTGGTAACCGGAGGACCAGCTGGAGCCGGAGGCCCGGTAGGGGGTGGTGACGCCGGCGTCCACCGGGGCGGTGAAGCCCGAGCCGCTGGTCTTCGGGGCGGACTGGGCCGGGGCAGCGGCCTTCGCGGCGGAGCGCGAGGCGCGGGTCTCGCTACGGGTGTCGTCGGCCTTCGGCTTGGCCGGGGCCGCCTTCTGCTTCGCCGGAGCGGCCTTCGCCGGAGCGGCCGTGGACTTGGCGCCGAGCGTGAGCTTCATGCCCGGGAGGATCAGCGACGGGTCCTCGCCGACGACCTGGCGGTTGTCCTGGTACAGCTTCTGCCAGCCGCCCTTGACGTTCTTGTTCTTGGCGATCTTGGAGAGGTAGTCACCCGCGACGACGGTGTACGTGCGCGGCGCGGCCTTCTGCGCGGCGGCGACCGGGGCGGCCTCGACGGCGGCGCTGACGGCCTGCTGGGGCGCGGTGGCAGGGGCGGCGTGCGCACCGGTGGCTCCGAGCAGCGGGAGGGCGATGGCGGCGCCACCCGTTCCGGCGGCGACGAAACCCCGCGTGAGGGAGTTGGACTTGGGACGGCGGTGCTTACCCGTGGCGGGCATGGCGAATTCCTCTCCGGCGCCTGCGAGGTGAGCTGTCGGGTTCGGACTGGAGTTGTCCGGCCGCGCCTTGACGCGACTTCACCCCGAGCCGTCCCGGTATTCCGGTACGGCGACTTACCTGGGTCCCCCGCTCCTGCCACACGTGGGTGGGTGCGAATTCCGACCGGTGGCAGGATTCGGCGGTCCGGCCGGATTGCCGTGACCGTAAGCGAGCCGGGTCGGCGTGAACAAGCCGCCTCTTTCGTCCCGGCATTCCCAGGGGTGCGGCGGCCGGGGAATTCCCGTCACCCTCCGTGGAACCCGGATCATGAATTCCCTTCCTGGGCACGGAATTCACGGGGCGCGCCCCGCCACGGACGGTCACGGTTATGACGCTGCTCACGTGACCCCGCGCCACCTCCCTTACCGTCGGGGCATGTTGCACCTAAACCACCAATACGGACAGAAGCCCCATTTCTTGACGAGATACAGCGAGAAGCCTCAATCCATCGTCGGCCGCCGCCCCATGGCAGCGACACCGGGACTCCGTCCAGCCAGGCGACAAACCAGTGCGAAATAGGGCAGACATCTCAGACCAGGCACCGCACGCGGTCCCTTCGCCCCCCACATGTACGGCCGGTCGCCCGCCCCCCACGCTCCCCCGGCACCTCTGTCGGCGAGCGGACCCGCGCACTCGCGGCCTCCCGGCCTGCCGGCCCCCAGCCCCCTCGCCCTCCCCGGCCCCCCGTACGGAGGCTCCACCGGCCCCGTGCCGGTGCCGCGCCCCGGACGGTCGCCTCGCCCGCCCCTCCCCCACCACCCGGATCACGGGTGCCGGCCTCCCGTCTCGACGGTTCCCGGGACGGCCCCGATCATGGGAAGGGCAACGAATGTACGAGGCGCACAGAGATTGATTGCCCCACGAACCGATGTCGTATCGTCGGACCGCGACATCGTCGGCGGCCGACGCCGACCGCACACACGGAGGAGCCCCCGTGACGCAGCAGCTGCCGCAGGTCCCGTCGATCGAGCCCGAGCTGACCGGAGTGCGCAACTTCCGTGACGTCGGCGGGCTTCCGACCGCGGACGGCCGGCGGGTGCGCCAGGGCAGGCTCTACCGCAGCGGCCACCTCGCGCACGCCACGGGCGAGGACGCCGCCTTCCTGGCCGGCCTCGGCCTGCACACCATCTTCGACTTCCGCAACGCCGCCGACCAGAGACTGGAAGGCCCGGACGTCGAGCTGCCCGGGGTGCGGAACGTGAACATCCCGCTCTCCGACCCGGCCGACGGAGCGGAGTTCTGGACCATGGTCCGCGACGGCGACCTCGACCAGCTGCGGTCGATCCTCGACGACGGCAAGGCGGCGGCCCGGATGACGGCCTCGTACCGCGAGATCATCAAGGAGCGCACCGCGGAGCACAGCCGCGTGCTGCACGCCCTCGCCGAGGACAGCGTCCCGGCCCTGATGCACTGCGCCGCCGGCAAGGACCGGGCGGGTCTGTCCATAGCGGTGGCGCTGCTGGCGGTCGGCGTCGAGCGGGACGCGATCGAGGAGGACTACCTCAAGTCCAACGACCCGCGCCGCCGCTACAAGGTGCGCCGCAGCGACAGCTCCCCGGCCGGTATGTCGCCCGAGGTCATGGAGCTGCTCAACCCGCTCTTCGAGGCGCGCCTCGACTACCTGGCGGCGGCCTTCTCGACGATCGAGGAGACCTGGGGCTCGACCGACCGCTACCTGACCGAGGGACTGAAGCTGAGCGACGAGACCCGGGAGCGGCTGCGCGAGCGGCTGCTCGACGAGGGCTGAGCCCTACTCGGCCCCGAGCGCGAACAGCAGGTAGAGGAAGGCCGCGAAGAGGTGGCCCGCCACCAGGTAGGCGAAGAGCCGGATCACGAGCCCCCTGGGGAACTTCCCTTCGTACGACATGCGAACGCTCCGATCGGGGTCAGCGCCGGTGGGCGCCCGCGCCGAGGCACAGGTCGGCCGCGGCGCTCTGCATGAGGGTGTGGACGAAGAGCAGCTCCGCCCCACCGCGGGTGGCCGCGGCGATACGGTGCGGGGTCAGCGAGTCGAAGTGCGCGCTGTCCCCGGGGTCGAGGACGTGGACCGCCTCCCCGAGGGCCAGGCGCACCCGCCCGTCGAGGACGTACAGCCACTCCTCCCCAGGGTGGACGCGTACGAGGTCGTGCCGCGTGGCGTAGGGCACCCGCACTCGCAGTGCCTGCATCGCCCGTCCGGGGCCGCCGGCCTGGTGGTAGACCCAGCCGTCCGCCTCGGCGGGCTCCGCCCGGCCGCCCCGGACGACGGGGTCGCGCTCCGGAGGCACCTCGCCCAGCAGGTCGGAGACGGTCGTGCCGTAGACGCGGGCGAGGCCGAGCAGCATCGGCAGGGAGGGCTGGCGGCGACCGGTCTCCAGCCGCGACAGGTGGGCCGGGGAGAGTCCGGCGCGCTGCGCGGCGGCCTCCAGGGTGAGGCCCCGGCGCCGGCGCAGCGCGCGCAGCTGGGGCGCCACGTCCGGGATGGCGGCGGAGGACGGGTCGGACGGACCGGGGCCGGAGGGTCCCGGTCCGGAGGGTCCGGGGCCCGACGGCGTGGACGGCGCCTCGGCGGGAGTGCTCATGCACTCATTGCGCCACCACCCTTGCCTCCGGGGCAATTTTTTTGCCCAGGAGGCAAAAACTATCGGTTGGCCACCGCCTGCTTCATCAGTGTGCGGCCGAAGTCCCAGATCAGACCGCCACCGCTGTGCGCCTCGTCCATGACCGCGGTGAACGCCTCCACGAACCGGTCCACCTCCCGTTCCCCGATGATGAGCGGCGGGATCAGCTTGATGACCTCCAGCCGGTCACCGGAGACCTGGGTGAGGATGCGGTGCCGCTGCAGCAGCGGCACCACGACCATCTGCGCGAAGAGGCCTTTGCGGGCCGCCTGGAGCATCGTCCACCGGCTGCGCAGGCCCAGTGAGGACGGGCGGCCGAACTCGATACCGATCATGAGGCCGCGGCCGCGCACCTCGTGCAGCATCTCGTAGCGGTCGACGAGTGCGGCGAGCCGTGACTTCAGCAGCTCACCCGTCGTCCGGGCGTTCGCCACGATCTCCTCGTCGTCCATTGCCGACAGGACGGCGAGCCCGGCCACCATGGCCTGGGCGTTCGCACCGAAGCTGGCGGAGTGGATCAGCACCCGGTCCATCGCCGAGTACACCTTCTTGAAGATCCAGTCCTTGCCGAGGGTGGCCCCGACCGGCACATAGCCGCCCGACAGCGCCTTGGCGACGCACACCAGGTCCGGCTCGACGCCGTCCTCGTGCTGGTAGCCGTAGAAGGTGCCGGTCCGGCCGAGGCCCGTCTGGACCTCGTCGGCGATCAGCAGCGCCTTGCGCCTGTGGAGCAGCTCCTGTGCGGCACGCAGGAAGCCGGGCGGGGCCTCGTGGACCCCCTTGCCCTGGATGGGCTCGACGATGAGGGCGGCCACATCGCCCCGAGCGAGCTCCCGCTCCAGTGCCGCCAGGTCGCCCAGCTCGATCGCGGTGTCGGGCAGCAGCGGGTCGAAGCCGTCGCGGAAGCAGCGCTCCCCGTTGACCGAGAGGGAGCCGGTGGTCAGCCCGTGGAAGGCGTGCGTGCAGTACAGCACGCGCGGCCGGCCGGTGGCGTACCGGGCGAACTTCAGTGCGGTCTCCACCGCCTCCGTACCGCTGTTGGAGAAGAACACCCGGTCCAGGTGCGGCGAGTACGTCAGCAGCTTCTCGGCGAGCAGTCCCGGCAGGGGCGGGCAGTCGAAGCGGGTGAGGTCGGCGAGCTCCGCGTCGAGGACGTCATGGAGGGCCTTGCGTACGACGGGGTGGTGCCTGCCCAGGCCCATGACGCCGAAGCCGGCGAGCATGTCGAGGTAGTCGCCTCCGTCGGTGTCCCGGAAGTAGGCGCCCTCGGCGCTCTCGTAGACCTTGTCGAAACCGATCGTGTGAAGCATGCGTGGCAGCTGGGGGTTGAGGTGGCGGGCGTGCAGCTGGTACCCCTCGCCGCCCCGCTCGGCGAGCAGTCCCGCCAGGTCGAACTTCTTGCTCATACGTCGTTCTCCTTGCGTGCCAGGGCTCCGCTGATCCGTCCCGCGATCTCCACGGGGGTGAGCCCGATGTCGGCCAGCACCTCACCGCGCTTCGCGTGTGCCAGGAACTGTTCGGGGATGCCGAAGGTCCGCAGCGGGACGTCGACCCCGGCGTCCCGCAGCGCCTGCCCGACCGCCCAGCCGACCCCGCCGCTGCGGCTGTTGTCCTCGACGACGGCGACGAGCCGGTGGGTGCCGGCCAGCGGGGCGAGCCGCTCGTCGACGGGCTTGACCCAGCGCGGGTCGACGACCGTGCAGCCGATGCCGCGCCCCGCGAGCAGCTCGGCCGCCCCGAGGCAGACGGGCGCCATGACACCGACGGCCACCAGCAGCACCTCGGGCGCGCCGTCCGCCCGGTACAGGACGTCCATGCCCCCGACCCGCCCCACGGCCGGTACGGAGGGCCCCACCGGCTCCTTGGGGAAGCGCAGCACGGTCGGCGCGTCCCGCACGTCCACCGCCTCGCGCAGCTGGGCGCGCAGCTGGCCGGCGTCGCGTGGAGCGGCGATCCGCAGTCCGGGGACGGCCTGGAGCACGGACAGGTCCCACACGCCGTTGTGCGAGGCACCGTCCACTCCGGTCACGCCCGCCCGGTCCAGGACGAAGGTGACGCCGCACCGGTGCAGGGCGACGTCCATCAGCACCTGGTCGAAGGCGCGGTTGAGGAACGTGGCGTAGACGGCGACGACCGGGTGGAGGCCGCCGGTCGCGAGCCCGGCCGCGCAGACCGCGGCGTGCTGCTCGGCGATACCCACGTCCCACACGCGGTCGGGGAACCGCTCGGCGAACTTCGTCAGCCCCACCGGGTGCAGCATCGCGGCGGTGAGGGCGACGACGTCCGGGCGTTCGGCACCGATCTCGGCGATCGCTTCACCGAACACCGACGTCCAGGACGGGCCGGTGACGGGCGCGATCGGCGCGCAGGTCAGCGGGTCCATGGCGCCGACCGCGTGGAACCGGTCGGCCTCGTCCTCCAGGGCCGGCCCGTAGCCGTGGCCCTTCTGGGTCAGGCAGTGGACGAGGACGGGACCGTGGAAACGTTTCGCGCGGCGCAGCGCCGCCTCGACGGCCGCGATGTCGTGTCCGTCGACGGGGCCGACGTACTTCAGGCCGAGGTCCTCGAACATGCCCTGGGGGGCGATAAAGTCCTTGAAGCCCTTCTTGGCGCCGTGGAGCGATCCGTACAGCGGCTGTCCGACGACGGGGGTGTTCAGGAGGACTTCCTTGCCCCGGGCGAGGAACCGCTCGTAGCCGTCGGTGGTACGGAGGATGGAGAGGTGACCGGCGAGGCCGCCGATCGTCGGCGCGTAGGAGCGCTCGTTGTCGTTGACGACGACGATCAGGGGACGGTCCTTCGCGGCGGCGATGTTGTTCAGGGCCTCCCACGCCATGCCGCCGGTGAGCGCGCCGTCGCCGGTGACGGCGACGACGTGTTCGTTCCCGCCGCGCAGGTCGCGGGCCTTGGCCAGGCCGTCGGCCCAGCCCAGCGCGGTGGAGGCGTGGGAGTTCTCGATGACGTCGTGCTCGGACTCCTCGCGCGAGGGATAGCCGGACAGGCCGCCCTTGCCGCGGAGCTTGGAGAAGTCCTGCCGGCCAGTGAGCAGTTTGTGCACGTAACTCTGGTGGCCGGTGTCCCACAGGAGGCGGTCGGCGGGTGAGTCGAAGACCCGGTGCAGGGCGATGGTGAGCTCCACGACACCCAGGTTGGGGCCGAGGTGGCCTCCGGTCCGGGCGACGGCCTGGACCAGGAACTGCCGGATCTCGCCGGCCAGTTCGTCGAGCTGTGCGGTGTCAAGCGCCTTGAGGTCGCGCGGCCCCCGGATGGTCTCGAGAATCGTCACGCTCGGGCCCCTCTCTGCTGCGGTCAGCTGATGGTGACGGCGGGTTCTCCCGACGCGACGCCGTCCTTCTCCATCTGCTCGGCGATCTTCATCGCCTCCTCGATCAGCGTCTCGACGATCTTTGACTCCGGCACCGTCTTGATGACCTCGCCCTTCACGAAGATCTGCCCCTTGCCATTGCCGGACGCCACACCCAGATCCGCCTCACGCGCCTCACCCGGACCGTTGACCACACAGCCCATGACCGCGACACGCAGCGGAACCTCCATACCCTCAAGACCCGCACTGACCTGGTCGGCCAACTTGTACACATCGACCTGCGCCCGGCCGCACGACGGACACGAAACGATCTCCAGACGACGCTGGCGCAGGTTGAGGGACTCCAGGATCTGGATACCGACCTTGACCTCCTCGGCCGGCGGGGCGGAGAGGGAGACGCGGATGGTGTCGCCGATGCCCTCGGAGAGCAGCGCCCCGAAGGCGACGGCCGACTTGATGGTGCCCTGGAAGGCGGGACCCGCCTCCGTGACACCCAGGTGCAGCGGATAGTCGCACCGGGCGGCCAGCTGCCGGTAGGCGTTGACCATCACCACCGGATCGTTGTGCTTCACCGAGATCTTGATGTCCCGGAAACCGTGCTCCTCGAAGAGCGAGGCCTCCCACAACGCCGACTCCACCAGCGCCTCCGGCGTGGCCTTGCCGTACTTCTCCAGCAGCCGACGGTCCAGAGAACCCGCGTTCACCCCGATCCGGATCGGCGTACCCGCCTCCCCCGCCGCCTTGGCGATCTCCCTGACCTTGTCGTCGAACTGCTTGATGTTGCCCGGATTGACCCGCACCGCCGCACACCCCGCGTCAATCGCGGCGAACACGTACTTCGGCTGGAAGTGAATGTCCGCGATCACCGGGATCTGCGACTTCCGCGCGATCGTCGCCAACGCGTCCGCGTCGTCCTGCGTGGGACAGGCCACCCGCACGATCTGACACCCCGACGCCGTCAGCTCCGCGATCTGCTGGAGCGTGGCACCGATGTCGGAAGTCCGCGTCGTCGTCATCGACTGCACCGACACGGGCGCGTCCCCGCCCACGGCAACCGACCCGACCCGGATACGCCGGGAGACACGGCGCACGGCGACCGGCCGGGGCGGCAGCGCGGGCGGCCCGAGGCCCACGGGTTCCGGCATCACCTCACCCGCCGCTTCCGGAGACCGTCTCGCGGGCGGCGCGCAGGGACTCCTTGAGGGAGCCCATGGTGGCGAGCACGGCGGTCGGTTCGTAACCGCAATGGGCCATGCAGTTGGCGCAGCGCGGGTCCTTGCCCCGGCCGTACGCGTCCCAGTCGGTCTCCTCGATGAGCTGCCGGTACGTCGGGACGTAGCCGTCGGCCATCAGGTAGCAGGGGCGCTGCCAGCCGAAGAGCGAGTAGTTGGGGATCGCCCACGCGGTGCAGGGGAAGTCGGCCCTGCCTTCCAGGAAGTCCAGGAAGAGCGGGGAGTGGTTCAGCCGCCAGCGCCGCCGGTTGCCGCCGGCGAAGGCCTTCCGGAACAACTCGCGGGTCTGCTCGACACCCAGGAAGTGCTCCTGGTCGGGCGCCTTCTCGTAGGCGTACGCGGGCGAGATCATCATTTCGTCGACCTTCAGGTCGTCGTTGAGGAAGTTGAGCACCTCGATGACGGTCTGCGGGGTGTCGGTGTTGAAGAAGGTGGAGTTGGTGGTGACCCGGAAACCGCGCCGCTTGGCCTCCTTGATCGCCGCCACCGCCTCGTCGAACACGCCTTCCTTGGCGACCGACTTGTCGTGCCGTTCGCGCAGGCCGTCGATGTGCACGGCGAAGGCGAAGTACGGCGACGGCGTGAACTTCTCCATCTTCTTGCGCATCAGCAGGGCGTTGGTGCACAGGAAGACGTACTTCCGCCTGGCCACCAGCTGGCGGACGATCTCGTCGATCTGCGGGTGCATCAGCGGTTCACCACCCGCGATGGACACCATCGGCGCACCGGATTCCAGTACCGCCCCGACCGCCTGGGCGACCGGCATGCGCTGCTTGAGCACCCCCGCCGGGTGCTGGATCTTGCCGCAGCCCTCGCAGGCGAGGTTGCAGGCGTAGAGCGGCTCCAGTTCGACGATGAGCGGGAACTTCTTCCGCTTGCGCAGCTTCTGTTCGACGAGATAGGTCCCTACCCGGATGGTCTGGCGGAGCGGCATGGCCATCTGGCTCACCTCCTGGGGAGCAGCAAAGAACGGTGCCATTCAAAGAAAGCAGGCATTACCGAACGGAGAACGCGGAAGGCCGATATTCCCCCGCGCACCGTGCCGATACGGACGAGCTCGTGCTCCGGGGCGTCCACGACCACCCGTACGGCCGCAACGGGGCGGGACCGCACCCCTGTGCTCAGCGCGCTGCGGAGGGTGGCGGCGGACTCCATGTCGACCGCGATCGCCCCCGTACCGCGCAGCTGCGCCCGCTCCTGCCCCCGGACGACGTGGTCGGAGCCGCTCAGTGGACCGGTGTGGACGGTACGCCCGGGAAGGGCCCGCTCCAGCGCCTCGACCAGGAGTTCGGTACCCGTGCAGAGGGTGGAGCCGCCGGTGCCCCGGGTCTCGTCGGCGACGACCAGGTCGCCCGGGTGCATGCCCGGCTCCAGTCCGGCGCAGAACCCGGACGCGACGACCGCGGCGCCGCGCAGTTCCCCGCCCTCCAGGGCCCGGGCCACCGCCCGCCGGGCGTTCACCGGGCCCATGCCCGTACGGAGCACCGTCACCGGGCCCGGCGACGCGCCGCCGTGGCGGCGACGGCCGCTGCGTAGCGCGAGCTGCTCGATACCGAGGGCGCAGGCGATCAGCATCGGCGCGGCCACCGGCGGCGAGGAGGAGGAAGCGGAACCGGATCGCTCCGGTCCGGCCGCCGCCATCAGGCCCCCTTGCCGAGACGGCCGACCACCGGTTCGCCGTTGAGGTACCGGCCGAGCGCGGTGAGCGGGAAGACCTGCCGGTACAGGTGGTAGTTGATGGAGAAGTCCCAGGGGAAGCCGGTGCCGGTGAAGAACGGCTCGTCCCAGGAGCCGTCCTCCCGCTGGGTCTCGGCGAGCCACCTGACGCCCCGCTCCACCGCCGTGGACTCCCGCTCGCCGCCCGCCAGGAGGGCCAGGAGCGCCCACGCCGTCTGCGAGGCGGTGGAGGCGCCGTGGCCGATCCACTCCTCCTCCCGGTAGGAGCGCAGGTCCTCGCCCCAACCGCCGTCGGCGTTCTGGACGGACTCCAGCCAGGCGACGGCGCGCCGGATGGCGGGGTGGGAGGTGGGCAGTCCGGCCGCGGTGAGGGCGGGCACCACGGAACCGGTGCCGTAGACGTAGTTGACACCCCAGCGTCCGAACCAGGCGCCGCACGCCTCCTGTTCGGCCAGCAGCCAGGCGATCCCCCGGCGGGTGCGGGGGTGACGGGCCTTGCCCTCGTGGGCCAGCATCTCCACCACGTGGGCGGTGACGTCGGCGGACGGCGGATCGATGACCTCGCCGAAGTCGCAGAACGGCAGCCGGTTGGGGAAGGGGCTGGTGTTGTCGGCGTCGAAGGCCCCCCAGGCACCGTCGCGCGACTGCATTCCGGCGGTCCAGTTGGCGCCACGCCGGACGGCCGCCTCGACCTGCTCCGGATGCGGGTGCCGCACCCGGCGCAGGGCCAGGATGACCTCGGCGGTGTCGTCGGTGTCCGGGTAGTTGTCGTTGTGGAACTCGAACGCCCAGCCGCCGGGGGTGAGTCCGGGCCGGCGGACGGCCCAGTCGCCGGGGCGGACGACCTCCTCGCCCAGCATCCAGTCGGCGGCCCTGACGAGCGCCGGGTGGTCCGGGCGCACCCCGGCGTCGGCCAGCGCGATGACGGCCAGGCAGGTGTCCCAGACGGGCGACTGGCAGGCCTCCACCATGCGGGCCCCGTCCTCGCGCCGTACGGCGAACCGGTCGAGCGACTCCAGGCCCGCGCGCATCACGGGGTGTTCCAGGTCGTAGCCCAGCAGGTGGAGCGCGATGAGGGAGTACACGGCGGGCGGCTGGATGCCTCCCCAGCAGCCGTCGTTCTCCTGCCGCTCGATGATCCAGCGGGCGGCGGTGTTCATCGCGGCCTTGCGCAGCCGGCGCGGGGCGACCCTGTGGTACGCGTGCAGCGCTCTGTCGAGCCGCTGGAAGGCGCCCTCCCAGGTGTGCGCCGGAGCGAGCGGCGTGGGCGGGTTGGGGACCCGGGGGTCGGTGTGCAGTTCGTCCAGTGCGAACGGCGCGGGGCGGACGGGCCGCTTGGCGGAGACGACGGTGAGGGGGACGATCGTCTGGCGGGCCCAGCAGCCGAAGTCGTAGATGTTGAGGGGGAACCACTTGGGCAGGAGGATCAGCTCGGGCGGCAGCTCGGGCAGGTCGTCCCACTTCCACCAGCCGAACAGGGCCAGCCAGATGCGGGTGAAGACCCGGGCGGCGGCGATGCCGCCCCGTTCCCTGATCCAGGCGGCGGCGCGGGCCATGTGCGGCTCGTCGGGCCGGTCACCGGCCAGGCGGAGCGCGACGTACGCCTCGATGGTGGCGGACAGGTCGCCGGGCCCGCCGTAGAAGGTGGCCCAGGTGCCGTCGTCGCGCTGCTCGCCACGGATGTACAGGGCGGCGGCGCGGGTGGTCTCCTCGTCCCGTACGTCGAGGAACTGCCGCAGCAGGAGGTCCTCGGCGTCCATGGTGACGTTGGTCTCGAGGTCGCCCTTCCACCAGCCCTCGTCGTCCTGCCGGGCGAGGAGGTGGTCGATGGAGCGCTGGGCGGCCCGCGCGGCGGCGTCCGCCACGCCGCTCGTGGCGGGGGGCGGAGTGGTGGTGGTCGTTCCGGTGGTGATCCCGGTGGCCGAGGGCGCGTGGGGCCCGAGGGCCCCGGCGCTTCCGTCGGTCGTCGCTGTCATGGCTTCCCCTTCGTGCAGTTGGTGTTCTGCGGCTGCGGGTGGGCCGTCGGCCGGTGCGCGGGGCACCGGCCGGCGACTAGCGATTCATATGGTGCGGATGATGGTCCCGATGGCGGTCATCGCTTTCGTACGACGACGAAGTCCGCGAGCGCGGTGAGCTGGTCGCGAACGCGTTCCGGCATGTCGACACGGTGCAGCGCCTCGATCGCGACGGCGTGCTGCCGGCGGGCCTCCTCGGAGGTCCACTCGCGGCCGCCCGCCTCCTCGATGAGGGCGGCGCGCATGGCGAACTCCTCCTCGGAGAAGCTGTCGAGGTCGGGGTTCTTGGCGTCGGCGGTGAGCAGTTCCCCGAGCCGCTCGGAGGCGGGTCCGCCGGCGGCGAGCGCGGCGACGACCGGCAGGGACTTCTTGCGCTGGCGCAGGTCGCTCCAGGTCTGCTTGCCCGTGGCCTCCGGGTCGCCCCAGATGCCGAGCAGGTCGTCGACGGCCTGGAAGGCGAGGCCGAGGTGGTGGCCGTACGCCTCCAGGGTGTCGGCGACGCGGTCGTCGGCGCCGCCGAGGACGGCTCCGATGGAGCAGGCGCAGGCGAGCAGGGCACCGGTCTTGTTGCCCTCCATCACCAGGCACTCCTCCACGGTGACCCGCTCGCGGTGCTCGTAGGAGATGTCCTGGGCCTGGCCGTCGATGAGCTTGCGGCTGGCGGTGGTCAGCCGGCGGGTGGCACGGCCGGCGTCCACGGTGCCGAGCTCCAGCAGCAGTTCGTTGGCGAGGGCGAACAGCGCGTCGCCGACGAGGATGGCCTGGGCGGGGCCGTGGACCTTCCAGACGGTGTCGCGGTGGCGGCGCTGCTCGTCGCCGTCCATCAGGTCGTCGTGCAGCAGGGAGAAGTTGTGCACGAGCTCCACCGCGACCGCGCCGGGGATGCCGACCTCGGGTGCCGCCCCCGCCGCCTCCGCGGACAGCAGGGCCAGGGCGGGGCGTACGGCCTTGCCGCTGTCGCCGTCGGCGGGCCGGCCGTGGGCGTCGATCCAGCCGAAGTGGTAGGCGGCGACGGTGTCCATGGGCGGCGCGAGCCGCTTCACGGCCGTGCGCAGGACCGGGGTGGACATCGTCCGGCCACGCTCCAGCAGTGCGGTGACGTCCGCGGTGTCGACGGCCGGGTTCACCGGGGGCACAGTCGGCACGGTCTCTCCTCTGGTTCCAGTACTCGGGCTCATGCCGCCTCCTCGAGCGGATGTACATGGGGGCGGCCGAGGGCCGAGAGGGCCTGGCCCGCGGCGGTGAAGCCGCTGCGGACCGCGCCCTCCATGGTCGCGGGCCAGCCGGTGGCGGTCCACGCGCCGGCCAGGTGCAGGCCCGGCGCGTGGGTGCGGGCGCCGGGCCGCAGCCGTCCGACGCCGGGGGTGGGGGCGAACGTCGCCGTCCGCTCCCGGGTGACGAAGAAGTCCCGTACCTTCGCGCCGCGTGCCGCGGGCAGCAGCCGCTCCAGCTCGGGAAGGTAGCGCTCGCGGAGGACGGGGACGGGCTCGTCGATCTCGTCCCCGGCGGCCGACTGGGACAGCGCCAGGTACTGGCCGTCGGTGTAGCCGGAGGCGTCGGTGCGGTCGAAGACCCACTGGACCGGGGAGCCGAGCGCGGCGAAGAACGGGCGGCGCAGCACCTTGCGGTCGTACAGGACGTGGACGTTGAGGATGGGGGCGGTGCCGATGTCGAGCAGCTTGCCGGGGTCGTCCAGCGCGCCGTGCGGCAGCAGGTCGTGCGCCTCGCGCTGCGGTACGGCGAGGACGACGGTGTCGGCCTCCAGTCGCTCGCCCGGGACGTCCACGGTCCAGCGGCCGTGCGCGCCGGGCAGTACGGCCGTGACCTTGGTCCGCAGTTCGGTGCGTACGCCGGCGGCGTCCAGCGCCTTGCGGGCGAGGGTGTCGTGCAGCTCGCCGAGCGGGACGTGCGCCCAGCCGATGTCGGCGGCGCCGGGGTCGGTCAGGAGGGCGGTCTTGAAGACCATGGCGGCCAGGCCCATGGAGGAGTGCGGGGCGGTGGCGTTGAGGGTGGCGACGCCGATCAGGTCCCACAGCGCTTCGACGGCGCGTGGCGACTGGCCCTGGCGGGCGAGCCAGGTGGCGAAGTCGATGCCGTCGAGGGCGGGGTCGGCCGGGTCGAGCTTCGCCAGGGCGAGGGCGGCACGGCCGACGCCCGCGCGCTCGGCGAGCGAGAGGTGCGGGTAGCCGGCGAGGCTCGCGGCGAGGTGGAGCGGCACGGGCAGCGCGGTGCGGCGCAGCCGGCCGAGGCGGGGGCCGCGCGGGTGGGCGACGTCGAGGACCGGTACGTCGAGGCGGCGCTGGAGGGGGGCGAGGAGGGTGCCGCCGACGCGGTCGAGGAACCATCGGTAGGCGGTGCAGCAGCGGAGGTAGACGTGCTGGCCGTTGTCGACGGTGAGGTCGCCGCGCTTGAAGGAGAAGGCGAGGCCGCCGAGACGGGGCCGGCCCTCGAGGAGCGTGACGCGCACCCCGGAGTCGGCCAGGCGCAGGGCGGCGGTGGTACCGGCGAGGCCGCCGCCGACGACCACGGCGTGGCCCGGCGCGGTGCCGCCCGGTGTCGGCTCGTCGCTCATGCGCTCTCCTGTCGGGTCGTCCCGGTCGGGGACGCGGGGTGGTGGAGAAGGGTTGCGCGCCGATTGTGCCGGTTCACCGGCCTGGTCGCGGGCATGGTGGTCATCTAGGCGCGCCTCCGGGCCCGCTGCCGGGAGACGGTGCGGGTGTCGAGGCCGGAGAGGCCGCGCACGGCGACGTACGCCTTCTCGCGGCCGGGGAGGGAGACGCGGCCGCGCAGGACGGCCTCGGGGTCACGCTCGATGCGGTCGAGGAGGCGGCGGTAGATGCCCGCCATGGCGGCGACGCAGGCGCCGCTGCGCCGGTCGAGCATGGGCAGCAGCCGGTATCCCTCGGTGAACAGGGCGCGGGCGCGCCGGACTTCGTAGTGGACGAGTCCGGCGAAGTCGGCGCCGGGGACCGGCGCGGCGGCGCGGAACCCGTCGGAGCAGCCGAACTTGGCGAGGTCGTCGGCGGGCAGGTAGGTGCGCCCGGTCGCGGCGTCCTCGCGGACGTCGCGGAGGATGTTGGTGAGTTGGAGGGCGAGGCCGAGCGTGTCGGCGTACTCGGGGGCGCGTTCCGCACCGTGCGCACCGGATGCGGTGCCGAAGATGGAGAGGGAGAGCCGGCCGATGGCCCCGGCGACGCACCGGCAGTACACCTTGAGGTCGTCCCAGGTCTCGTACGTCTCGCCGCGCACGTCCATCAGGACGCCGTCGATGAGTTCGTCGAGGCCGCCGAGAGGCAGTGGGAAGCGGCGCGCGGCGTCGGCGAGGGCGACGGCCACCGGGTCGGTGTCGTCCTCGTCGACCGCGCCCTTGCGGATCCGCTCCAGCACCTCGCGGGTGGCCTCCAGCCGGTCCGCCTTGGCCTCGGGTGTGAGGGTTCCGTCGCCGATGTCGTCGACCCGCCGGGAGAAGGCGTAAAGGGCCGACATGGCCTGCCGCTTCTCGGTCGGCAGCAGCCGGATGCCGTAGGCGAAGTTGCGGGCCTGCTGTCCGGTGACGGCTTCGCAGTAGCCGTAGGCGGCCGCCACCGGCGCGGACGTCCCGGTCTGTCCTTCCACGGTCCCGCTCACCCCTCTCCACGTGCTCTGCGCAGCACGGCTCCCACCGCGCGCGTCAGGTTCGGTCTGGTGGCCCTGGGCGGTCCGGGGAGTACGTCGTGTCCGACGGCCGTGATCGCGTCGAGGGCGGCGTGCCCGCCGCCGACGAATCCGGCGAGGAGGAGCCGGAGCCGGCCGCGGACGCTGCCGACGAGGGGGGTCCCGTCGTCGAGGAGCCGGCGGGCGCGTTCGGCCTCGTACGCGATGAGGGCGCGCACCGACGCGCCTGCGGTGGACCGGGCCAGGTCGGCCTCGGTCACGCGGAACCGTTCCATGTCCTCGGCCGGGAGGTAGATCCGGTCATGGGCGAGGTCCTCGGCGACGTCCTGGAGGTGCTCGACGATCTGGAGGGCGGTGCAGACGGCGTCGGAGCGGCGGACGCGCTCGGGGGTGGTGGTGCCGGTGATGCCCAGGACGAGGCGGCCGACGGGGTTGGCGGAGAGCTCGCAGTAGGCGGCGAGGCCGTCGTACGTCTCGTAGCGGCGTACCAGCTGGTCCTGGCGGTTCGCCTCGATCAGGGCGAGGAACGGCTCGGGGGTGAGCGCGTGGCGCCGCACGGTGGGCCGCAGGGCGCGCAGCAGCGGGTGGGACGGGACGCCGTCGAAGACGCGCCGCAGGTCCGCCTCGAAGGCGTCGAGGAGGGCGAGCCGGTCCGTCTCGCCCTCGGCGCCGAGGTGGCGGGCGTCGGCTCCGCCCGGGGCGAGGTCGCCGTCGCCGATGTCGTCGACGAGCCGGGCGTAGCCGTAGACGGCCATCAGGTCGTCGCGCCAGGCCCGGGGCAGGAAGAAGGGGGCCACCGGGAAGTTCTCGTGGGCGGCCTTGCCGAGTGTGGCGCGCGAGGAGTCGTCGGGGCGCACCTGCCGGGTACCTGTCACTGCGGACTGCCCGGCGCGGGGACGGCGGGGCCCTTGCGGAGGCGGGACTGGGGATTCATCACCGTCATTGCCGTCACGTCTCCCGTTCTACACTGCTGACCCGATACATCCCATTTCGGACACGCCGCCGGTCCCGTCGGCGAGGCACCACCCCGGCCCGGGCGGGGCCGGACGGGGAGTATCGCCCCACTTGCCGCGAATCAGCACCGGTACAGCTTACGTTGTACAACGTCCGGAACCGTGCCGGGGTGTCCCACACACGGGAACGGTCACGCGCACAGCCCCAACCACCCCGCCCGCCGAGGGACTTGACCGGAAGACGGCGTCCCGGGGGCGGGGCGCCACCCGCGCGTGCCCGCCCGCAGGACCGCGTCACCGGAAGGGCCCCTGCCGCGTTCCTCGGCAGGGGCCTCGGCCACCGCGTACGACCGGACTACCTGCCGGTCTCCTTCTCGTACGCCCTCAGGACCTCGTTCGTGGGGCCGTCCATCAGCAGCTCGCCCTTCTCCAGCCACAGGACGCGGTCGCAGGTGTCCCTGATCGACTTGTTGCTGTGGCTGACCAGGAAGACCGTACCGGCCTCCTTGCGCAGCTCCCGGATGCGCTGCTCCGAGCGGATCTGGAACCTGCGGTCACCGGTGGCCAGCGCCTCGTCGATCATCAGGACGTCGTGGTTCTTGGCGGCGGCGATGGCGAACCGGAGACGGGCCCCCATGCCGGAGGAGTACGTCCGCATGGGCAGCGTGATGAAGTCGCCCTTCTCGTTGATGCCGGAGAAGTCGACGATGTCCTGGTAGCGCTCCCGGATCTCTTCGCGCGACATGCCCATGGCCAGCCCGCCCAGGATCACGTTGCGCTCACCGGTCAGGTCGCCCATCAGGGCCGCGTTGACGCCCAGCAGCGAGGGCTGGCCGTCGGTGTAGACCTTGCCCTTCTCCGGGGGCAGCAGGCCCGCGATGGCACGCAGCAGGGTCGACTTGCCGGAGCCGTTGGTGCCGATCAGGCCGATCGCCTCGCCCCGGTACGCGGTGAAGGACACCCCGCGCACGGCGTGCACCTTGCGTACGCCCCGCGACTCGGGCTTGTCGCGGCGGAGTATCCGGCTGAGCGCGGCGGTGGCGCTCCCCTTGCCGCCCCCGCCGCCGTTGACCCGGTACACGATGTGCACGTCGTCGGCGATGACGGTGGGGATCCGCGCGCCGTCGGCCACGGCGGTCGCGGTCGCGTCGTCGATCTGCTCAGCCACGGCCGTACCGCTCCTCTGCCTTCCAGAAGTACACGAATCCGGCGACCCCGACGAGGACCGCCCACAGCAGGCCCGCGAGCCACACGTGGGAGGGGAGGTTCTCCCGGCCGTACCCGTCGATCAGCGCGAACCGGATGAGGTCCATGTAGATGGCCGCCGGGTTGTACATCAGTACGTCGGCGATCCAGGCCGGCTTGTCCTTGAGCATGATCGGGATCGAGAACATGACGCCCGAGCCGTACATCCAGGTGCGCATGACGAAGGGCATCAGCTGCGCGAGGTCGGGGGTCTTGCTGCCGAGCCGGGCCATGATCAGCGACAGTCCGACGTTGAACAGGAACTGCAGCGCCAGCGCCGGGAGGATCAGCAGCCAGCTCGGCGAGGGGTAGCTGCCGAACGCCGCCGCGATCACGAACAGCACGACCATCGAGAACATGAGCTGCTGGAGCTGCTGCAACGCGAAGGAGATGGGCAGCGAGGCCCGCGGGAAGTGCAGCGCCCGCACCAGTCCCAGGTTCCCCGAGATCGCCCGTACGCCGGACATGACGGACGTCTGCGTGAACATGAACACGAAGACACCGGTCACCAGGAACGGGATGTAGACCTCCTTCTCCATGCCACGGCCGGCGTTCAGGATCAGGCCGAAGATGAGGAAGTAGACCGCCGCGTTCAGCAGCGGTGTCGCCACCTGCCACAGCTGGCCGAGCTTGGCCTGGCTGTACTGGGCCGTGAGCTTCGCCTGGGAGAAGGCCAGGATGAAGTGACGGCGCCCCCACAGCTGCCGGACGTACTCGGCCAGACCGGGCCGGGCACCGCTGACCGACAGGCCGTACTTGGCGGCGAGTTCCGCCGCGGACAGGCCCGCGTCCTCAGATGGCGGGGCGGTCACGGTGATCGCTCCGTCATGGGTTGTCTCACTCACAGGTTGAAACTTTCGTGTCCAAGATGCGCGGCAGAAAGGGGCGGGCGGGTCAGGTGGCGGCCGGGCCCCATCGCCCCGTGCTTGTCGGTGACGAGCTTGTCAGATTCCGAGCTTGTCAGATGACGGGTGGGCGGCCCAGTCGCGTCAGGCGCCACACCGTACGCCACTTCATGGGCCGGCGCGGACCGCACGGGGACGTCCAGCCCTCCCTGAACCCGCCGAACCAGGCCTTGAGCGCCGGCACCGACGGGCGCCGGGCCAGCGTGAGCAGCAGCCAGACACCGAGATACAGCGGCACCAGGGGCGCGGGCAGGTTCCGGCGGGCCAGCCAGACGCGGTTGCGGGCGATCATGCGGTGGTAGACGGCGTGCCGGGAGGGCGCGGTCGTCGGATGGAAGAGCACCATGTCCGCGCGGTAGTCGATCATCCAGCCGGCGTCGAGCGCCCGCCAGGCGAGGTCGGTCTCCTCGTGCGCGTAGAAGAACTCGTCCGGCAGCCCGCCGACCTCGGCGAGCACCCGCGTCCGGACGGCGTTGGCACCGCCGAGGAAGGTCGTCACCCGCGAGGACCGCATCGGGTCGGAGGCACGCAGCCGCGGCACGTGCCGGCGCTGGGTGACGCCGGTGTCCGGGTCGGCGATCCGGAAGCTGATGATTCCCAGCTTCGGGTCGGCCGTGAACGCCCGGCGGATCAGCTCGGCGGTGTCGGTGTGCGGCAGCAGGCCGTCGTCGTCCAGGAAGAGCAGGGCGTCCACGTCGGTGCCGCCGGGGCCGAACGCCTCGATGCCGACGTTGCGGCCACCGGGGATGCCCAGGTTCTCCGGGAGGTCGATGGTGCGTACGCCGTCGGGGACGCCGGTGACGGGGGCGCCGTTGCCGACGACGACGACCTCGATCGGCTCGCCGTCCTGCTTGCGGACGGACTCGATGAGCGCGCGGAGGTCGTCGGGGCGGTTGCCCATGGTGATGATGACGGCGCCCAGTTTCATCGGCTTCGGGGGTCCGGGGGCCGTCCCCCGGGAAGACACAGTCACTTGAGCCTGCTCGACGCGAGGATGGAGACGAGGTGCAGCACGGTCTGGAGCAGCGCGATGCCGGCCAGGACCGCGACGCCGAGGCGGGAGAAGTACAGGTCGCCGCGGGCCGTGTCCAGGACCGCCAGGACCACGATGAGCAAGGACGCCTCGATACCGAGGACGAGCCGGTGGAACCTCAGCGCCGCGGCGGCCTTGCGGGCCAGCGCCATCCCCGACGAGCGGGGCTCGGCGGCCGACTCCTTGACCGGCGGCAGCCCGCCCTGGTGACGGGCGACGCCGACCAGGTCGGTCTCGGCCTTGATCAGGATGGCGCCGAGGGCGGCGAGGGTGCCGAGGAAGGCCCACAGCCAGTCGATCCGCCCGCTGCCCCACAGGTCGGCGGCGCGCAGGCCGAAACCGACCAGCACCGCCGCGTCGCACAGGTAGGCACCCACGCGGTCCAGGTACACCCCGCCGAGCGAGAACTGCTTCTTCCAGCGCGCGACCTCGCCGTCGACGCAGTCGAGCAGCAGGTAGAGCTGGACCATGAGCGCGCCGAGCAGCGCCCCGGGGATGCCCGGGATCAACAGCGCCGGGGCGGCGAGGACGCCCGCGAGGGTCATCACGTAGGTCAGCTGGTTCGGGGTGACCTTGGTGGTGACCAGCAGGCGGGTGACGCGCAGGGAGATCTCGCGCATGTACAGGCGGCCGCCCCAGTGCTCACCGCTTCGACGGTCCTTCACTCCCGCCGGATGGACGACCGGGCGGAGTTCAGCTACGGATGGTCTTGGCATAGTCGGCGTACGCGTCCCTGATCTGGTCGGTGGACAGGTCGAGGTGCTCGAGGATGGTGAAGCGCCCGGGGCGGGTCTGCGGCGCGTACTCCACGGCCGCCACGAACTCGTCCGCGGAGAACCCGATCTCCTCGGGCAGCACCGGCATTCCGTGCCGGCGCAGGACCTCGGCGAAGAGCCCCGACTGCTCGTGGGCGCCTCGCAGGTGCATCGCGAAGGCGGCGCCGAGTCCGACCTGCTCACCGTGGAGCGCGGCGCGCGCCGGGTGCAGCAGGTCGAACGCGTGGGAGATCTCGTGACAGGCACCCGACGCGGGCCGGGTGTCGCCGCTGATCGACATGGCGATGCCGGTCAGGACGAGTGCCTCGGCGAGCACGATGAGGAACTCGTCGTCGGCGACGGTTCCCGGGTGGCGCAGCACCGATTCGCCCGCCGTACGGGCCATGGCGGCGGCCAGCCCGTCGACCTGTTCCCCCGTGTGCCGGTGGGAGAGTTCCCAGTCGGCGATGGCCGAGATGTTCGAGATCGCGTCTCCGATGCCGGAGCGGACGAACCGCGCCGGCGCCTCGCGGATGATGTCGAGGTCGATGACCATGGCGATCGGCGAGGGGACGCCGTAGGAACCGCGGCCGTTGTCGTTGTCGAGGGTGGAGACCGGCGAGCAGATGCCGTCGTGCGAGAGGTTCGTCGCGACCGACACCATGGGCACGCCGACCCGCGCGGCGGCGTACTTCGCCACATCGATGATCTTGCCGCCGCCGAGGCCGACCACGGCGTCGTAACGCTTGCCCTTTATGGCGTCGGCGAGGCGTACGGCGGAGTCGATGCTGCCGTCGGCGACCGGGTACCAGTCGGCGTCCGGCAGCAGCGGCGCGAGCTTCTCGCGCAGCGCCTGGCCGGAGCCGTTGCTGATCGCCATGGCCAGCTTGCCGGAGGCGGAGATCCGCTGGTCGACCAGGAGGCCGGCCAGGTCGTCCATCGCCCCGCAGCTGATGTCGACGACGACCGGCGAGGGGATGAGCCGGGTCAGTACAGGCACGCGATCTCACGGCCCTTCGCGAGGTCGTCGTGGTTGTCGATCTCGACCCATCGGACGTCGCCGATGGACTCCACGTCGATCTGGAAGCCGCGGTTCACGAGCTCCTGGTAGCCGTCCTCGTAGTAGAGGTCCGGGTCGCGCTCGAAGGTGGCCTTCAGCGCGTCCGCGAGGGGCTCGGCGGCCTCGGGCTCGATGAGGGTGACACCGATGTACTCGCCGGTGGCGGTGGCGGGGTCCATCAGCTTGGTGATGCGGCGCACGCCCTCGCCGTCGACGATGACCTTCATCTCCTCGTCGGCGAGGTTCTTCACCGTGTCGAGGGCGAGGATGATCCTCCGGCCGTCGCCCCGTGCGGCGAGGAGGTTCCGCTCGACGGAGACCGGGTGCACGGTGTCGCCGTTGGCGAGGATGACGCCCTGCTTCAGGACCTCACGGGCGCACCACAGGGAGTAGGCGTTGTTCCACTCCTCGGCCTTGTCGTTGTCGATCAGGGTGAGCTTCAGGCCGTACGTGGCCTCCAGCTCCGCCTTGCGCGCGTAGACCGCCTCCTTGCGGTAGCCCACGACGATGGCGGCCTCGGTGAGGCCGACGGCGGCGAAGTTGGCGAGGGTGAGGTCCAGGACCGTCTTCTCACCGGTTCCCGCGGGGTCCACCGGCACGAGGGCCTTCGGGAGCGTGTCGGTGTAGGGGCGCAGACGCCTTCCGGCACCGGCTGCCAGTACGAGGCCGATCATGCGGGTTCTCCTTCGTCGTGTACTGCGGGTGCTCCGGAGGACACCCAGAAGCGGATGGACTCCACGAGCACGACCAGTGCGACGGCCACCGCGAGGGCGGTGAGCGCGAGGGCGAAGTGGCTCGCCGTCGCCGGGACCGCGGCGAGGACCGCCACCGCCAGCGTGCGGCCCTCGTGGCCGCCGGCCGTCCGCACCAGCCAGGCGGGCGGCGCGCCGGTGCCGCCGCGGATGCGGTAGACCGTGTCGTAGTGATGGTAGGCGACGGCCGCCACCAGGCCGAATGCCGCGGGGAGCGCCCCCGGGGCGTCGGAGCGGGCGGCCAGGGCCAGGACGGTGATGTACTCCGCGGCCCGGAAGAGGGGCGGGACCAGCCAGTCGAGGGGGCCCTTGAGGGAGTGGGCGACGGCGGTGCCGGAGGTGAGCACGTACAGGACGGCCCCCATGACGACGGCACTGCCCACGGGGGCGAGGCACACGCCGAGGAGGAGCCAGGCCGCTCCGGCGAAGGCGATGACGACCTTGGCGCGGGCCGGGGGGAAGGCCCGCCGCCGCACGGCCATGGCGACCAGCTCGGCGAGCGGACCGGAGTCGGCGAGGTCGGCCAGGGCCCGGGAGGCGCGGTCGGTACGGCGGGCCTTGCGGGTGAGGGACCGCAGGAGGCGGCCGGCGGTGGTGTAGCAGGCGGCGAAGGCGCAGCCGACGAGCAGGGCCCAGAAGACGACGCGGGGGGTGGTGACGGCCGTCAGGACGGCGATCATGGCCCAGCGTTCGCCGATGGGCAGGACTATCATCCGGCGCAGCCAGACCGTCCAGCCCTTGGCGTCCAGCTTGTCGGAGAGCGCGGCCGTGGGGCTGGTGTTGGCCGTGGCGTCGTGGTTGGCCTCGTTGAAGGAGAAGTCCACGACGTGGCGGCAGGTCTGCAGGACCATCGCGCCCAGGGCCAGCGCCCAGACGTCGTCGCCGCCGCGGGCGGCGCCGAGCGCGAGACCCGCGTAGTAGGCGTACTCCTTGGCCCGGTCGAAGGTGGCGTCCAGCCAGGCGCCCATCGTCGAGTACTGCAGCGAGTAGCGGGCGAGCTGCCCGTCGGCGCAGTCCAGGACGAAGGAGAGGAGGAGCAGCAGCCCGGCGGCGACGTACCCGCCGCGCGTTCCGGTCGCCGCGCATCCGGCGGCGACGAGCGCGGTGACGAGGGAGGCGGTGGTGACCTGGTTGGGGGTGAGGCCCCGGCGGGCGCACCAGCGGGCGATGTAGCGCGAGTACGGGCTGATGAAGAAGGTGGTGAAGAAGCCGTCACGCGCCTTCACGGCGGAGCGGAGGCGTACGGCCTCGTCGTCGACGGCCTCGATGGCGTCGCGGGTCTCCTTGCGGCTCTGCGGGCCGGCGGGCACGGCGGCGACCAGCGATCCGAGCTCGGGCCGGTGCACGGCCACGCCCGCCTCGGCGAGCGCGTCGGCGAGACGGTCGGGCAGGGTACGCGGCCCGTCGGCGCCCGGTCGGGCGGACGCCGTCACGGTGCCGGCCGCCCCGGCGCCCGCCGCCGGGGCGGCCTCCGGGGCTGCGGCGCCGGTCGCGGGGGCGGTGGTGCCCTCGGCGGCGTCCGGAGAGGCTGCCCCGGTCGCTGGGCCGGTGCCCGGCGGGGTGCCGCCCCCGCTCGGCGGCGTCCCCGTGGAGGCGGCTGGCGCGGCGGCGGTGGCCGGGCGGGCCGTCGAGCGCGTCAGCGCGCGGGTCAGGGCGGGGCGCGCTTCCGGCTGGGCCGTGAGGGCGCCGGGGGCCGCGGCGGCCGGGAAGCGGGGGTCCGTCAGGGCGAGGCGCAGCGCGTGGACGTGGCCCATGAAACGCGGGTCGACGACCGCCACGCGCTCCGAGGCCGGGACGGCGGCGAGCAACGCGGCGGTCTCCCGCTCGTCGGCGGCGGTCCGGACGTCGAAGCCCAGCGACCGCAGATCACCCTCGAGCGGCGATCCGGGTACCGGAGGACCGGTGAGGATGGCGGTCGACAGACGAACTCACTCCTTGGAGCTGATCAGGGCTGGTGCACGGCGGCTCGGCCCGTCGCGGGCGGCGGCACGTCGGCAGAGGCTATCGGATGGACGGAGGCGGAAGTTCATCGAGGTTTCCCGGCGTCCGACGGCCGTCCACCAGGACGCGATCATCATCGTCGATGGGCCCCTCACCCCACAAACCGCGGGGGGGGCGGACCGCTTAGGCTGGCCGGCATGACGTGGTTGATCACAGGTGGTGCGGGATACATCGGTGCCCATGTGGCCCGGGCGATGGCCGAGGCGGGCGAGCGGGTCGTCGTCCTCGACGACGTCTCGTCGGGTGTCCCGGAGCGGCTGCCGGCCGGCGTCCCCCTGGTCCGCGGATCGCTGGGCGACCGGGAGCTGGTGGACCGGACACTGTCCGGGCACGGTGTGACCGGTGTGGTGCATCTCGCGGCGAAGAAGCAGGTCGGGGAGTCGGTCGAGCAGCCGCTGCGCTACTACCGGGAGAACGTGCACGGGCTGACCGTGCTGCTGGAGGCCGTGGTGGCGGCCGGCGTCGAACGGTTCCTCTTCTCCTCCTCGGCCGCCGTGTACGGCGTACCGGAGGTGGACCTGATCGACGAGGACACCCCGGCGGCGCCGATCAACCCGTACGGGGAGACCAAGCTCGCCGGTGAGTGGCTGGTGCGGGCGGCCGGCCGGGCGCACGGCATGGCGACGGCCTGCCTCCGCTACTTCAACGTGGCCGGAGCCGTACGGCCGGAGCTGGCGGACACGGGCGTGTTCAACATCATCCCGATGTTCTTCGACCGGATCACGCGCGGTGAGGCTCCCCGGATCTTCGGGGACGACTACGGGACACCGGACGGCACCTGCGTCCGCGACTACATCCATGTCGCGGATGTGGCCGACGCCCACCTCGCCGTCGCGCGGCGGCTCTCCGGGCAGCGGGGCGAGCTGACCCTGAACATCGGCCGCGGTGAGGGCGTGACCGTGCGGCAGCTGGCCGGCCTCGTGGCGGACGTCACGGGCAGCGGCCACGAGCCGGTGGTCGAGGCACGACGGCCGGGTGACGCGGCGAAGGCGGTCGCGTCGGTCGGGCGGATCACCGAGGAGCTGGGCTGGCGCGCCTCCCTCGGGGTGCGCGACATGGTGGAGTCGGCCTGGGAGGGCTGGTGCCTGCGCCACCCGGAGGCACGCGCACGGGCCGCCGCGAGCTAGCTCCTCCGCTGCCCTGACCAGCGGACGTAACCGCAGGTCAGGGCAGATGACAACGGTGTTCAGTACCGGCTTGCGGATACCCCCCACCCGTAGTTCACTGGCCGGTGTTGTCGATCAGCGGGAGGCGTCCGATGGGGGCAGGGCACGATCACGGGCACGGTCACGGGCACGGCGGTCCGCCGCCGACGGGGACCGCGGCGGCCGCGTACAAGGGACGGCTGCGGATCGCGCTCTCGATCACCCTCGCGGTCATGGTCGCCGAGATCGTCGGCGGCGTCCTCGCGGACTCGCTCGCGCTGATCGCCGACGCCGCCCACATGGCGACCGATGCGGTCGGTCTCGCCATGGCGCTGCTGGCCATCCACTTCGCGGGCCGTCCCGCCGACCAGCGGCGTACGTACGGGTTCGCGCGGGCCGAGATCCTGGCGGCGCTCGCCAACTGCCTGCTGCTGCTCGGGGTGGGCGGCTACCTGCTGTTCGAGGCGGTGCAGCGGTTCATCACCCCGGTGGAGACCAAGGGCGGGGTGGCGATCGCGTTCGCCCTGTTCGGCCTGGTCGCCAACATGGTCTCGCTCTCCCTCCTGGTGCGCGGGCAGCGGGAGAGTCTCAACGTCCGGGGCGCGTATCTGGAGGTGCTCGCGGACGCTCTCGGCTCGGTGACGGTGCTGATCTCGGCCGGGGTCATCCTGGCCACCGGCTGGCAGGCGGCCGACCCGATCGCGTCCCTGGTGATCGGCCTGATGATCGTTCCGCGCACGCTGAAGCTGCTGCGGGAGACGCTCGACGTGCTGCTGGAGGCGGCTCCCAAGGGTGTGGACATGGCCGAGGTACGGGCCCACATGCTCGCGCTGCCGGGTGTGCAGGACGTCCACGACCTGCACGCGTGGACCATCACGTCGGGGATGCCGGTGCTGTCGGCGCATGTGGTGGTGCACCAGGAGGCACTCGATTCGGTGGGACACGAGAAGCTGCTGCACGAGCTCCAGGGTTGCCTGGGCGACCACTTCGACGTCGAGCACTGCACGTTCCAGCTCGAGCCGAGCGGTCATGCCGCACACGAGGCCAGGCTCTGTCACTGACCATTGCCGGGGTCGATCGGCGAAGGCGATCCCGACGTACGTCGTGCGCCCGTGCCCGCGGCGTGGGGGGCCTCGGCCGGCACGGCCGCTGGGTGCGCGCTGATCTCCCGCTGCCGGGCGGGGGACCTGCCGGCCGCCGCCCAGGCGCCGGTCGCGGTGGCGCCCGCGCACCAGCGGTGGTGCGCGCGGTGCTGGACGCGGCCCGGCCGAGCGGCGAGCGGCCGGTGGTGGTGCTCGGTCATCCGGAGTACTGCCCGAGGTTCGGTTTCACACCGGCCGCGCGGTGCGGGACCAGGCCGTCCTTCGACGTCCCGGACGGGGCCGTGAGGGCTCTCGACCTGGACGGTTCCGGGAAGGTGCCGTCGGGCACGATTGGCCGTCCGCGTGCGTTCGGTGTCTGATCCGGCATAACGGGCCCGAGTCGTCGTGTGCCGACAAGCGGCTTTTGTACGGCAGACTGAGCCGTGCCCACAGGGCCGAGAACCGAAGCGAAGGATGGTTATGCCGACCACACCAGCCACCGCGGCGAACAGCTCGTCGAACGGAACCGTGCCGTCGATCATGCTCGAACTGGTCGACGAGGACGGCACCACCATCGGCACCGCGGAGAAGCTGGCCGCCCACCAGGCGCCCGGGCAACTGCACCGGGCGTTCTCGGTGTTCCTCTTCGACGAGGAGGGGCGGCTGCTGCTGCAGCGGCGGGCGCTGGGGAAGTACCACTCCCCCGGTGTCTGGTCGAACACCTGCTGCGGGCACCCCTATCCGGGCGAGGCGCCGTTCGCGGCGGCCGCCCGGCGCGTCCACGAGGAACTCGGGGTCTCGCCGTCGCTGCTCGCCGAGGCGGGCACGGTCCGCTACAACCACCCGGACCCCGAGTCGGGGCTGGTCGAGCAGGAGTACAACCACCTCTTCGTGGGGATGGTGCAGGCCCCGCTGCGGCCGGACCCGTCGGAGGTGGAGGAGACGGCGTTCGTGACGGCGCGTGAGCTGGCCGAGCGGCACGAGGCCGCGCCGTTCTCCGCCTGGTTCATGACGGTGCTGGGCGCCGCGCGTCCGGCGATCAAGGAGCTGACAGGGGAGACCGGGGGCTGGTGACGGCCGGTCCGGCCGGTCCCTCGGCGCCCGGGGGCGCGGCCGGCACCGGTGGCCCGGACCGCACGACGGGTGGGAGCGGCGCGGCGGACGGGGGCGGTGCGGGCGGTCCGGCAGGCGCGGCGGGCGGGAGTGGTGCGGGCGGTCCGGGAGGGACCGCGGGTCTCAGTGGCAGCGCGGCCCAGATGACCTTGCCCCCGCTCGCGGTGTGCTCGACGTCGCACTCCCCTCCCGTCTCCCGCGTCACCTCCCGCACCAGCAGCAGGCCGCGCCCACCCGTCCGGCCGTAATCCGTCTCCAGCGCCTTGGGCCGGTACGGATGGTCGTCCTCGACCGACACCCGGATCCACTCCGCCCCGATCGCGACTTCGACCGCGAGCTCCGGTGACAGCAGGGCCGCGTGCCGTACGGCGTTGGTCACCAGTTCCGACACGATCAGCAGCAGGGCGTGGACGACATCGTCGTCCACGGGTGTGCCTTGACGTTTCAGCAGATCCCGTACGGCACGTCTGGCCTGCGGTACGGAGACGTCGACGGCGGGAGCGGTGAACCGCCAGACCCCTTCGTGCGGGAGAGGCCCGGCCGGGACGCTCCCCCGGCTCTCCGTCGTCCGGTTTCCACCCTCGTGCTCGATTCTCGCCACGTCGTCGAGTGTTGGTACCCCACGCGACCGGTCAGCACCACTGACCAAAAGTCAGCAGCTATTCGGCGGGTCATGACCGTGCACGTACAACGACATCACGGGTTCGACCGCTCCTGCCCCTTCTTGACAGAGTGCCGGGACGGGCCGGATAGCATCCGGCGCATGGAGCAGCCGCAGCTGGAGCAGTCCGTCGCGGACGGTGTCGCCACCGTCGTCATCAGCAACCCCGCCAAGCGCAACGCCATGACGGCTGGGATGTGGCGCGCGCTGCCCGGACTGCTCGCTGCGCTGGCCGCCGACCCGGGCGTGCGGGCGCTGGTGCTGACCGGTGCGGGGAGCACCTTCTGCGCCGGGGCCGACATCTCGTCGCTGCGCGAACCGGGTGACGAGCAGCAGGCCCTCGCCGTACGCGCCGAGGAGGCGCTGGCCGCCTTCCCCAAGCCGACGCTCGCCGCCGTGCGCGGCTACTGCGTCGGCGGCGGCAGCCAGCTGGCCGCCGCCTGCGACCTTCGATTCGTCGAGGAGGGCGCGCTCTTCGGCGTCACCCCGGCGAAGCTCGGCATTGTCTACCCGTCCTCCTCCACCCGCCGGCTGGTATCGCTGGTGGGGCCGTCCGCCGCCAAGTACCTGCTGTTCTCGGGCGAGCTCATCGATACGGACCGCGCCCTGCGCACCGGGCTGGTGGACGAGGTGCTGCCGCCGGGAGGGCTGGACAAGCGGGTCGCGGAGTTCACCCGCGTGCTCGTCTCCCGCTCGCAGCTGACCCAGGCGGCCGCGAAGGAGTTCGCGGCGGGCCGCGCCGACCGGGACGCGTACTGGACGGAGCAGGCGCGCGGCAGCGGCGACACCGCCGAGGGCATCGCCGCCTTCCTGGAGCGGCGGCCGCCGCGCTTCACCTACGGGGTGTGACGTTCCCCCGCACGTCCCGGGCCCCCTGACCGGCGTCCGGCACCCGGCCCGCCCCGGCGCGCCAGAACGCGACCACCTCGGCCGGGGCCTTCTCCGGGGAGCCCGCGTCGTACGGGGGCTGCGGGTCGTACTCGGTGAGGAGCTGGAGGCTCTGGGCGTGCCGGTCCCCCGCGATCCGGCCGACCAGGTGCAGACCCATGTCGATGCCGGACGAGACGCCGGCGGCCGTGACGTACTTGCCGTCGAAGACGACCCGCTCCCCCGTCGGGTCGGCTCCGTACTTCTTCAGCTCGTCCAGCGCGAGCCAGTGACTGGTGGCGCGGCGGCCGTCGAGGAGGCCGGCGGCGGCCAGGATCAGTGAGCCGGTGCACACGGACGTGGTCCAGGTGCTGGTGGCGTCGGCCGTGCGGAGCCAGTCGAGGGTCTCCTCGTCGCGTATGACCGGCGCCCAGTCGTCCGTTCCCGGGACGAGGACGATGTCGGGGCCGGGGACCTCGGCGAGGGTGCGGTCGGCGACGAGGGCCAGGTTGCCCTGGTCGTTGCGGACGGGGCCGGTCTCCTTGGCGGCGAAGACGGTCTCGGCGCCGGGCAGGCGGCTGATGATCTCGAAGGGCCCGACAGCGTCGAGGGTGGTGAACCCGGGGTAGAGGAGGATGGCGATCTGCATGGGGACCGGTGTCCTTTCAGTGGGCGGGCACGGGTGGGGCGTGGAAACGGCGCCGGTACTCGGCGGGCGGGGTGCCGAGCGCCTTGACGAAGGCACGGCGCATCGCCTCGGGCGTGCCGTAGCCGGCTGCGCGGGCGACCTCGTGGACGCCGCCGCCGGTGTCCTCCAGGAGCCGGCGGGCGTGTTCGAGGCGTACGCGGTCGACGTACCGGCCGGGTGTGGTGCCGGTCTCCGCCCGGAACGCGCGGGCGAAGTGACGCGGTGAGAGGCGGGCGCGGGCGGCCAGGGCGTCGACGGACAGGTCGGCGGAGGGGTGCTCGGTGATGAACTGCTGCACCTCGCGCAGCGGTTCGCGGCGGGCGGTCTGGGCGGCGAGCTGGGCGCTGAACTGTGCCTGGCCGCCGGGGCGGCGGAGGAAGACGACGAGGTGGCGGGCGATGGTGAGCGCCACGTCCCGGCCGAGGTCGTCCTCGACCAGGGCGAGGGCGAGGTCGATGCCCGCGGTGACCCCGGCGGAGGTGGCGAGTCTCCCGTCCCGCACGAAGATGGGGTGCGGGTCGACGTCCACCTCCGGGTGGTGACGGGCGAGGTGGTCGCAGAACGCCCAGTGCGTGGTGACGCGATGCCCGTCCAGCAGCCCGGCCCGGGCGAGCAGGACGGCGCCGGTGCACACCGAGACCAGGCGCTCGGCGCGCGGGGCGTGGACGCGCAGCCAGTCGATCAGGCGGGGATCCGGCTCACGGGTGCCGTCGCCCCCGGGGACCAGCAGGGTGTGCGGCCTGGCCGCGTCGGCCAGCGCGCCGTCGGCGGCCAGCCGCAGGCCGCTGCGCGTGCGGACGGGCGCTCCGTCGAGCGAGGCGGTGCGGATCGGGTACGGAGCGGGGGCGGCACCGTCCTGGTGGGCCCCGGCGAACACCTCCACCGGTCCGGTGACGTCCAGGCTCTGCACGCCGTCGAAGAGGACGACGAGTACCGGTCGCTGCGTCATGCCCTTCATCCTCGAAGGCTCGGCGGACGGCCGCAATGACGAGGAGCCCTCCTTTCCTGCCATCGCCCCCACCCCTTACCGACGTACCAACCAGTCGGTAACCTGCTGGTATGACGACTCTGCCGCCGCGCGCCGGACGCCGCTGCCACAACGCCCTGAACCCGCTCCACTCGACCGTCTACTTCTCGCCGGACTTCGCCAAGGAGCTGGCGGCACTCGGGGTGACGGACTCCGGCGCCGCGTACTTCGCCGGCCGCGCCGCCGCCATGGGCGCGGTCGGCCCCGGGGTCGTGACGGCGTCCTTCTACAACTTCAGCCACGAACTCGTCGCCCGCCATCTGCCGGCCGTCTGGGACACCGCCTCCCCCGAGGCCGTGCTCGCCGCCCGGCTGCGAGCGGCCGACACCACCCTGCGGCGGCTGCTCGGCGACGCGGCGGTCACCTCGGACGAGATGGCGGAGGCCGCCCGGCTCGCCCTGCGGGCCGCCGAGGGGTGCACCCGCCACGCCCGGCCGCTGTACGCCGCGCACGCCGACCTCCCGGTGCCCGAGGAACCGCACCTGGCGTACTGGCACGCGGCGACGCTGCTGCGCGAGCACCGCGGCGACGCCCACCTGGTCGCGCTGCTGTCCGCCGGGCTCGACCCGCTGGAGGCCCTCGTCAGCCACACCGCCACCGGCAAGGGCATGGCACCCCGCTGGATCCTCGCCACCCGAGGCTGGCGGCGCGCCGACTGGGACGCGGCGGCGGAGCGGCTGCGCGGCCGGGGCCTGCTGGACGAGCGGGGCGAGCTGACGAGCGCGGGTTCCGCCCTGCGCGCCGAGCTCGAGGACCACACGGACCGCCTGGACGCCGCTCCGTACGAGCACCTCGGCGCGGCGGACGTGGAGCGGCTCACCGAGCTGGGGCGGGGCTTCCTCGGCGCGGCCGTGGCGGCGGGCGCGTTCCCGCAGGACCTGGCGGGCAAGGGCTGAAGCCGGCGGCCGCAGGACCCCCGCGGCGGGCTCCGGTGGAAGGCTCCGGTGCAGCGGTGACGTTTCGGCGCGGGGGCGGCGGCAATCCGCACAGGGCAACCGACAGCACATGGAGGTGCCCCTTGCGTACGATCGCAGACTTCTTCCGCATGATCGGCTCGGCCGTCGCCACCGTCGTCACCCTGCCGTTCCGGCTGCTGGCACGGCTCTTCGGCGGGGCCTCGCACGGCGGGGGGCGGGCACGCCGCGCCTGATGACGGGGCAGACGGACACGTCGCACGGTGACCCGGCAGAATGCAACCTCAAGCTGGCAGGCACGAGAAGGCGAGTCGGGACACCGTGACGACGTCCATCGAAGGCAGGATCGCCGAGGAGCTCGGCGTACGTGAGCGGCAGGTGAAGGCGGCCGTCGAGCTGCTCGACGGCGGGTCGACCGTCCCGTTCATCGCGCGCTACCGCAAGGAAGCGACCGAGATGCTCGACGACGCGCAGCTGCGCACGCTCGAGGAGCGGCTGCGCTACCTGCGGGAGCTGGAGGACCGGCGGTCCGCCATCCTCGACTCCGTACGCGAACAGGGCAAGCTCACCGAGGAGCTGGAGGCCCGCCTCCTCGCCGCCGACACCAAGGCGCGGCTGGAGGACATCTACCTGCCGTTCAAGCCCAAGCGGCGCACCAAGGCGCAGATCGCCCGGGAGGCCGGGCTGGAGCCGCTGGCCGACGGGCTGCTCGCCGACCCGTCGGTGGAACCGCTCGCCGCGGCCGCCGCGTTCGTCGACGCCGGCAAGGGTGTCGCGGACCCGGCCGCCGCGCTGGACGGCGCCCGCGCCATCCTCACCGAACGGTTCTCGGAGGACGCCGACCTGATCGGCGAGGTGCGCGAGCGGATGTGGACGCGCGGGCGGCTGGCCGCCAGGGTGCGCGAGGGCAAGGAGGAGGCGGGCGCGAAGTTCGCCGACTACTTCGACTTCGCCGAGCCTTTCACCGAGCTGCCCTCGCACCGGGTGCTGGCGATGCTGCGCGGCGAGAAGGAGGAGGTGCTCGACCTGGTCCTCGAACCCGAGGAGCCGGTCGAGGGCCCCTCGTCGTACGAGGCGATCATCGCCTCCCGGTTCGGGATCTCCCAGCAGGGCCGGCCCGGCGACAAGTGGCTCGGCGAGACGGTCCGGTGGGCGTGGCGCACCCGGATCCTCGTCCATCTCGGCATCGACCTGCGGCTGCGGCTGCGGACGGCGGCGGAGGACGAGGCGGTACGGGTCTTCGCGGCGAACCTGCGGGACCTGCTGCTCGCCGCGCCCGCCGGGACGCGGGCGACGCTCGGGCTCGACCCCGGCTTCCGTACGGGCGTGAAGGTGGCCGTCGTGGACGCGACCGGCAAGGTCGTCGCGACCGACACGATCTACCCGCACGTGCCCGCCAACAAGTGGGACCAGGCGCTGGCCACTCTGGCGCGGCTCGCCGAGGAGCACGCGGTCGAGCTGGTCGCCATCGGCAACGGCACGGCGTCGCGCGAGACCGACAAGCTGGCGGCCGAGCTCATCGCGAAGCACCCGGAGCTGAAGCTCACCAAGGTGATGGTGTCGGAGGCGGGCGCGTCGGTGTACTCGGCGTCGGCGTTCGCCTCGCAGGAGCTGCCGGAACTCGACGTGTCGCTGCGCGGCGCCGTCTCGATCGCGCGTCGGCTCCAGGACCCGCTCGCGGAGCTGGTCAAGATCGACCCGAAGTCGATCGGTGTCGGCCAGTACCAGCACGACCTGTCCGAACTGAAGCTGTCCCGGTCCCTGGACGCGGTGGTCGAGGACTGTGTGAACGGTGTCGGTGTCGACGTCAACACCGCCTCGGCGCCGCTGCTTTCACGGGTGTCGGGGATCGGGGCGGGCCTCGCCGAGAACATCGTGGCGCACCGGGACGCCAACGGCCCGTTCCGGTCGCGCAAGGCGCTCAAGGACGTGGCGAGGCTGGGCCCGAAGGCGTACGAGCAGTGCGCGGGCTTCCTGCGGATCCGGGGCAGCGACGACCCGCTGGACGCGTCCAGCGTCCACCCGGAGGCGTACCCGGTGGTGCGGCGGATGGTGAAGACGACCGGCGGCGAGGTCGCTTCGCTGATCGGCAACACGTCGGTGCTGCGGTCGCTGCGGGCGGACGATTTCGTGGACGAGACGTTCGGCCTGCCGACGGTCACCGACATCCTGCGCGAGCTGGAGAAGCCGGGGCGCGACCCGCGGCCCGCGTTCAGGACCGCCACGTTCAAGGAGGGCGTCGAGAAGATCGGCGACCTGGAGGCCGGCATGGTGCTGGAGGGCGTGGTGACCAATGTCGCCGCCTTCGGTGCCTTCGTCGACGTCGGTGTGCACCAGGACGGGCTCATCCATGTGTCGGCGATGTCCCGGAACTTCGTCAAGGACCCGCGCGAGGTGGTGAAGCCGGGCGACGTGGTGAAGGTCAAGGTGCTGGACGTGGACATCCCGCGCAAGCGGATCTCCTTGACGCTGCGGCTGGACGACACCGCCGAGTCCGGCACCGGCTCCGGCTCCGGCGCGCCCAGGCGCGAGCGGGGCGGGCGGCCGCCCCAGCAGCGGCAGGGCGGCGGGGGCACCGGCGGAGGTGGTGCCGGCGGCCGGGACGAGCGGCGCGGCGCGGGCTCCGGCGGCGCGAGGGGCGGCGGGCGCCCGTCCCCGGCCCCCGCGCCCGCCAACAGTGCCATGGCGGACGCCCTGCGCAAGGCGGGCCTGCTGGGCGGCGGCGAGGGGAAGTCCGGCCGCGGCCGCTGAGGTGCGGTGACCCGCTCGCCGGACCGGCCCCCGGGGGTTCCCGGGGGCCGGTCCGGCGAGCGGGCGCGCGGACGCCGGGCGGCGGGCCGCGTTGGGCTCGGTGGGCTCGGTGGGCTCGGTGGGCTCGGTGGGCGAGCGTGCGGGAAGCGCGGGAAAAAATCGGCGCGGGCGGCAACCTTCCCCGGGTGGGCGGCGACCTGAGGGGGCAAGACATCCCCCCGAGAAGGAACACCTCACGTGAGTACCCCCACACAACGGCCGGCGCGGCACCGCCGCGAGGTCACCAAGAAGCGGGCCCTCATCGGCTCGGCCACCGCTCTGGCCCTGACCGGCGGCGCCCTCCTCGGCACCGGCCTGCTCGCCCCGGCCGGCGCCGCCACCCCCTGGCCCTCCGCCCAGGGCAAGCCGGTCCCGGTGCCCGAGACCATCCAGGTCTCGGGCGTCCACGACGGAAAGATGCAGCGCTACGTCGGCAGCGGCAAGCTGGGCGGCGGCGGCCAGGACGAGGACCAGGACCCGCTGTTCAAGCTGAAGGACGGGGCGGTCCTGAAGAACGTCGTCCTCGGCTCACCGGCCGCCGACGGAGTGCACTGCGCGGGCACCTGCACCCTGGAGAACGTGTGGTGGGAGGACGTCGGCGAGGACGCCGCGACCTTCAAGGGCACGTCCCCGTCGGCCACGTACACGGTCAAGGGCGGTGGCGCGCGGAAGGCATCCGACAAGGTGCTGCAGTTCAACGGCGCCGGCAAGCTGACCGTCACCGGCTTCCAGGTGTCGGACTTCGGCAAGCTGGTGCGCACCTGCGGCAACTGCGGCAAGCAGTACAAGCGCACCGTCGTCATCAGCGACGTGGACATCACCGCGCCCGGCAAGTCCATCGTCGGCATCAACGCCAACTACGGCGACACCGCGACCCTGAGCAAGGTGCGCGTCACCGGCGACAGCAAGAAGAAGATGAAGGTGTGCACCCGGTTCCAGGGCAACAACACCGGTAAGGAGCCCAAGGAGCTCGGCAGCGGGCCCGACGGCAAGCACTGCCTCTACAAGGCGTCCGACATCACCTACAAGTGACGGCGCCCCCGGCGTCTCGCTGACCGTGCCGTGGGCCCCGCGAGGAACGTCTCGCGGGGCCCACCCATGGTCCGTGCCCTATGGACCCGCCACCGTCTCGGTGACCTTGCCGTCGGCCACCTCGACGCGGCGGGTGGTGCGGACCGCGTCGAGCATGCGCCGGTCGTGGGTGACCAGGAGCAGGGTGCCGGTGTACGCGTCGAGGGCCGACTCGAGCTGCTCGATGGCCGGCAGGTCCAGGTGGTTGGTCGGCTCGTCGAGGACCAGCAGGTTCACGCCCCGGCCCTGGAGCAGGGCGAGAGCGGCACGGGTGCGTTCGCCCGGCGAGAGGGAGGTCGCCGAGCGCGTCACGTGGTGGGCCTTGAGGCCGAACTTGGCCAGCAGGGTGCGTACGTCGGCCGGCTCGGTGTCGGGGACCGCGGCGCAGAACGCGTCCATCAGGGACTCCTCGCCGTGGAACAGCTTGCGGGCCTGGTCCACCTCCCCGACGACGACGCCCGAGCCGAGGGAGGCGTGGCCCGCGTCCAGCGGGAGACGGCCCAGGAGGGCGGCGAGCAGGGTGGACTTGCCCGCGCCGTTGGCGCCGGTGATGGCGACCCGGTCGGCCCAGTCGATCTGGAGCGAGGCGGGGCCGAAGCGGAAGTCGCCGCGGACGGCCTGGGCGTCGCGCAGGGTCGCCACGACCGCGCCGGACCGGGGCGCGGCGGCGATCTCCATCCGCAGCTCCCACTCCTTGCGGGGCTCGTCGACCACGTCGAGCCGCTCGATCATGCGTTGCGTCTGCCGGGCCTTGGCCGCCTGCTTCTCGCTCGCCTCGCTGCGGAACTTGCGGCCGATCTTGTCGTTGTCGTTGCCGGCCTTGCGGCGGGCGTTCTTGACGCCCTTGTCCATCCACGAGCGCTGCGTCTGGGCGCGGCCTTCGAGGGCGGCCTTCTTGTCCGCGTACTCCTCGAACTCCTCGCGGGCGTGCCTGCGGGCGGTCTCCCGCTCCTCGAGGTAGGCCTCGTAGCCGCCCCCGTACAGCCGGGTCCGCTGCTGCGCCAGGTCCAGTTCGAGGACCTTGGTGACGGTACGGGCGAGGAACTCGCGGTCGTGGCTGATGACGACCGTCCCGGCGCGCAGCCCCTGCACGAAGCGCTCCAGGCGCTCCAGGCCGTCCAGGTCGAGGTCGTTGGTCGGCTCGTCGAGCAGGAACACGTCGTAGCGGGAGAGGAGCAGCGAGGCGAGGCCGGCGCGGGCGGCCTGACCGCCGGAGAGGGACGTCATCGGCCGGTCGAGCCCGACGGTCAGGCCGAGGGAGTCGGTGACCTCCTCGGCGCGCTCGTCGAGGTCGGCGCCGCCGAGGTCCAGCCAGCGTTCCAGGGTGGTGGCGTACGCGTCGTCGGCGCCGGGCGTGCCGTCGACCAGGCCCTGGGTGGCGGCGTCCATGGCGGCCTGGGCGGCGGCGACGCCGGTGCGGCGGGCGAGGAAGCCGCGTACGGTCTCCCCTTCGCGGCGCTCCGGCTCCTGCGGGAGGTGGCCGACGGTGGCGGTGGGGGGCGACAGGCGCAGCCCGCCGTGCTCGGGGGTGTCGAGCCCGGCGAGCAGCCGCAGCAGCGTCGACTTGCCGGCACCGTTCACGCCGACGAGGCCGATCACGTCACCGGGCGCGACGACGAGGTCGAGGCCGGAGAAGAGGGAGCGTTCGCCGTGGCCGGCGGCGAGGTCCTTGGCGACGAGGGTGGCAGTCATCAGGGGGTCGATCCTAGGCCAGAGGGGGTCCGGCGGACCGGCTCAGCCCTGGTACTCGGTGAGGTCGATGGCGTGGACGTGCAGCGGAACGCCGTGCACCGGGTGGGTCGTCTCGCGTTCGGGCGCCATGCCGAGCTTGCGCATGACGTTCTCGGCGGCGTCGTTGCCCAGCCGGGCGATGCTCACCACCCGGTCGAGACCACGGTCCTGAAGCGCGAACTCCAGCACGGCGTGGGCGGCCTCGGAGGCGTACCCCTGGCCCCAGAACGGACGGCCCAGGCGCCAGACGATCTCGACGGCCGGCAGTACCTCGGGCAGGTACTCGGGCACGGACAGACCCGCGAAGCCGATCAGCTCGCCCGAGGCGAGGAGTTCGACGGCGAAGAGCCCGAAGCCCTCCTCGTCCCACTCCTCCTCCCACCGTTCGATGTCCTCGGCCGTCTCCTCCAGGTCGCGGACGGAGCCGTCGCCGATCCAGCGCATCACCTCGGGGTCCGCGTCGATCTCGGCCATGGGGAGGAGGTCGTCGTCGCGCCAGCGGCGCAGGAGGAGGCGGGGGGTGAGGATCTCGGTCATGGCGCCATCCTCGCCGATGAAGGGTTCGCGACGTGAATCGGCCACGGCCCCGGCCCGGTGGCCGCCCCCTGGTCCGGTGGCCTCCACCTTGTCCGGGGCCGGGGCCATCGCCGTCCGGCGGACGGACCGGTCAGCGCGGCGTCCCGTCCGCCCCCGGGCCGGATCCGGGCTCCGTTTCCGGGTCCCGGGCGGGGGGCGGCTCGGCGCCGGATCCCCGTCCGGGGGCCTCGTCGCGGATCGGGCCGATACGGATCTCGAAGTCGCCCGCGTACTTCTCGTGGCCCGCGATCACTGCCTCCTCCACGGCCTCCTCGGCGAGTTCACCGCGCACGATCAGCGGGTCCCTGCGCAGGTCCCGCATGAGGGACCAGCACATGCCGATCATGACCAGGACGAACGGAGCGGCGACGAGGATCGTCAGGTGCTGCAGGCCCGCGAGCGCGTCACCCTTGCCCTCCCCGACGAGCAGCATCACGGCCGCCACGCCACCGGTCACCACGCCCCAGAAGATGACGATGAACCGGGCGGGTTCGAAGGTGCCCTTCTGGGAGAGGGTGCCCATCACGATCGACGCGGCGTCGGCACCGGAGACGAAGAAGATGCCGACCAGGATCATCACCAGGAGGCTCATCACCCCGGCGACCGGGAACTCCTGGAGCACGCCGAAGAGCTGGGCCTCGGGCGTGGTCGCGTTCCCGAGCTCCCCGCGCTCCTGGAGGTGCATGGCCGTACCGCCGAAGACGGCGAACCAGACGAGGCTCACGGTGCTGGGGACCAGGATGACGCCGCCGACGAACTGCCGGATCGTCCGGCCCCGGCTGATGCGGGCGATGAACATACCGACGAACGGCGTCCACGAGATCCACCAGGCCCAGTAGAAGACGGTCCAGCTGCTGAGCCAGTCGGCGACGTCACCGCCGCCGGTGGCCGCCTCGGTGCGGCCGATCAACTGGGGCAGTTCGTCGAAGTACGACGCGAGCGAGGTGGGGATCAGGTCGAGGACGAGGATGGTGGGTCCGGCGACGAAGACGAAGAGCGCGAGGATGATGGCCAGGACCATGTTGGTGTTGGAGAGCCACTGGATGCCCCGCTCGACACCGGACACGGCGGAGAAGACGAAGCAGACCGTCAGCACGCCGATGATGGCGACCAGCAGCCCGGTCCCGGCCCTCTCCAGCCATCCCACCTCGTTCATCCCGCTGCCGATCTGGAGCGCGCCGAGCCCGAGGGAGGTCGCGGAGCCGAAGAGCGTGGCGAAGATCGCCAGGATGTCGATCACCCGGCCGGGGACGCCGTCCGCCCGCTTCCTGCCGATGAGCGGGACGAAGACGGCGCTGATCGTCTGCCGCCGGCGGCGCCGGAAGGTGCTGTACGCGATGGCCAGGCCGACCACCGCGTAGATGGCCCAGGGGTGCAGGGTCCAGTGGAAGAGGGTGGTGGCGAGCGCCGTCTGCATGGCGTCCGCCGAGTCGGCGGGGTCGGTGCCCGGCGGCGGGGTGGTGTAGTGGGCGAGGGGTTCGCTGACGCCGTAGAACATCAGGCCGATGCCCATTCCGGCGCTGAACATCATGGCGACCCAGGAGACGGTGCTGAACTCGGGCTTCTCGTGCTCCTGACCCAGCTCGATCCGGCCGTACCGGCTGACGGCGAGCCAGAGCGCGAAGACGACGAACCCCGAGGCGGCCAGGACGAACGCCCAGCCGCCGTGGTGCATCAGACCGTTGAGCATGGAGTCGGAGATGTTCTCCAGCGACTTCGTGGCGGAGGCGCCCCAGACCACGAAGGCCAAGGTGAGCACGGCCGTCACACCGAACACCACCCGGTCGGTGACGGGTGGTTGGTCCTCGTGGGGGTGGCGGCCCGGGAGGGCCGCCTTCACCGGCAGGCGCATCCGTTGCCCCGGTTTACGTTGCTCCTGAGACACAGGCGGCACCTTTCGCGATCATGGCCGGATTTAGCTGCTGCTACCCCCCTACCATGTCGCGTATGCCTGTCCCGGGATCAACAGGCCTCGACCGGCCTCCCTTCTGCGAGGTGATAGGCCGCGCGGGTGTCGAGGAGGAGAGGGACGAGGGCCCGCCGGGACTGGCGCAGCGGTACGAAGGCTCCGTCGCCGTCCGTCCGGACGGTCACCCCGTGCAGCGCCAGCTCGTCCTTGAGGTCCGCGTACTGGGCCGGGTCGAGGCGGTAGCCGCAGGGCGGGTCCTGGAGCGTCTCTGCGGGTTCGGGCGGATCGTTGTCGGCACCGCCCAGGTACACCGGGCCCCGGTCGCGCAGGCCGGCGAGCCGGGCCGTGGTGGTGGCCCTCTCGATGGCGCCACGGCGGTCGCCGACGTACCCGGACAGGCCCTCCAGTGCGGCGAGCTGGGCCTCCACACGGCGCCGGTTGTTGAGGGCCGGGTCCTTCCTCTCCTCCTCGGTGAGGGGGTCGACGCGGGTTTCGACGAGCAGGCCGACGGAGTGCTTGACGCCCGCCGTGTTGCGCAGGATGCGTTCCTGGCCGTCCCCGGCCACCTGTTTGACGGGCTCTCCGGTGACGGGGTCGGTCCAGATGCCGTAGACGCCGCTGGAGAAGCCCGCCCGCTCGGCCGTGGGGCGCACGTACGACTCGGACAGGATGTGCGCCTCGCCGTGGACGCGCGCGTCGGTGTTGGGGTTGCGGGGCCAGAGCGCGAGCAGGTCCTTGTCGTAATGGGGCGGGGTGGCGCCGTACTCGTGCAGGTCGTACACGACGTCGGGTCGGTGGTCGCGGATCACGGCGGCCAGGGAGCGCGCCTCGGCGGTCGCGAGGGCGAGGTGGTCGCGGTTGATGTCGACGCCGTCGGCGTTGCCCCGGGTGCCGGCGGCGCGGCCGTCGGGATTGGCGGTCGGCACGACGAGGACGGTCGTCCGGGCCAGGAAGCGGAGGGTCGCGCGGTCCTCGGCGTACGCGAGGTCACGGACGGTGGACAGGCACGCCTCCCGGCCGGCGGGCTCGTCGCCGTGCTGGCCGCAGACGAGGAGCACGGTGTTGGTGCTGGGCACGGTGGAGATCCGTACGAGCTGGAGGGGGCGGCCCTGGCGGGTGGTGCCCGTGCGGGTCGTCGACACGCGGTCGCTCGCCCGGTCGACGGCGGTGAGGAATCGTTCCTCCTCGGCCTGGCCGGTCCAGCGGGCCCCGTCGCTGGTCTCGAAGCCCGTGCGGGGCGGGGGCGCGGGGGACGCCTGGGCGGGGGCGGTGACCAGCGGGAGGGCGAGCGCGGCGGCGGTGACGGTGACGCCGAGGGCGCGGACATGTCGGGCGCGTGGGGTCATCGGGTGCTGCCTCCGGGGATCGGCGGGACCGGGCGTGGCGTGGTGACTCCGGCCGGCGGGGCGGTGCGCGGGGCAGCCGGGTGCGCGGTGCCGGAGGTGGCGCGGAGGAAGGCGCGGACGCCGCCGACGAGAGCCAGCCGGGCCGAGGTGCGGGTCAGGTCGAGGGTGAGGGTGGGTTTCGTCGACGGAGGGCCGATCAGGTCCCGGTCGGTGCCGCCGACGACGAGGGCGAGGCGGTGGCCGGCCGGGACGACGTGGTCGGCGGCGGCGAGGTCGAGGGTGAGCGTGTGGGCCTTGCCGGGGGTGAGGGGGCGGCCCCGGTTCTCGTCGGCCCAGTTGCCGAGGTCGGCCCAGCCCCGGCTGAGGACGGTGAAACCGACGTCGGTGGTCTTCGCCTCCGTCTCCTTGAAGCAGGCGCTGTCCCCGCTCGTGCTCGCGCCCCAGCAGGTGCGCCCGGTGAGGGTGGTGATGCCTTCGCCGGCCGATCCGTAGTCGCGGATGGTGGCGGGCCCGAGGTCGACCAGCACGGCGGAGAGGTGGGCGCTGGTGGTGTTCGGGGTGGCGGTGACGGTGACGGTGGAGGAGCCGGAGAGCCGCAGGTCGCGGGTGAGCGGGCGGGAGACGAAGCCCGCCTTGGCGGGGGTGGGGGCGTCGATGTGCGCCGCCCAGTCGAGTTCGCCGAGCGTCGGGTCGTCGGTGAACGTCTCCGTCGCGCCGGGCCGGGCCGGGGTGACGCCGAGGGTCCCCACGCCCGGCGCCGCGCCCGTGCCGGGGCGCAGCGTGGTGGCGGCGGTGGCGCGCGGCGGCCAGACGCGGTCGGTGGACCACTGGTCGGGGGCGCGCTCGATGTCGGCCATCGGCTCGCGGTCGACGCCGTTGTCGTAGCCGAGCAGGTAGTGGTCGAACCAGCGGTGGAGGGTCCGTACCCAGTCGGCCCGGCGGAAGTCGAACGGGTCGACGTGCCCGGTCTGCGAGAGCCAGATCTTCCGCTCGACACCGTGTTCGGCGAGCGCGTCCCACCACTGGCCGAAGTGCTTGGCGCGGACGTTGAGGTCCTGCTGTCCGTGGACGACGAAGACGCTGGCTCTCACCTTGTGCGCGTCCTTGACGTAGTCCCTGGCGTCCCAGAGGGGAGTCCGGTCGCCGGTGCGCGGCGCGCCGTCGAGAAGGCGCTGCTGGACATGCGCGCAGCGGGTGCGGGCCTCGGGGGTGTTGACGTAGTGGGAGAGCCGGTCGGGGCCGGAGTCGTAGAGGGGGGCGCCCTGGGCGAAGTAGTAGTCGTACCAGGAGGAGATGGCGCCGATCGGGACGATGGTCCTGAGGCCCTCGACGCCGGTCGCGGCGACGCCGTTGGCGACGGTGCCGTCCCAGCTCTTGCCGATCATCCCGGTGTCGCCGGTGGACCAGCCGGTCGCACGGGCGCGTTCGGTGCCGGTACGGGTGGTGTAGGCCCGGCCCCGGCCGTTCAGCCAGTCGACGACGGCCTTGGCGGACTGGATGTCGGAGCGGCCGCCGACGTCGTCGCAGCCGTCCGAGCGGCTGGTTCCGGCCAGATCCACGGCGACGAAGGCGTAGCCGCGCGGCACGAAGTAGTTGTCGTAGTACAGCGGGAACCGGACGGGGTCGCCGTTCGCGTCGTACGTCTTCTTCTGGCTCTCGTTGCCACGCCCGCAGCAGGAGTAGTAGGGGCTGGCGTCCATGATGACCGGGACCTTCCGGCCCCGCTGGGCCGCCTCGCGCGGCCGGACGATGTCGGCGGCGACCCGGTCGGTCCTGCCGTCCCGGTCGCCGTCGAGGCCGGTGTCGACCCAGACGGACTCCCGGACCGCGTTGTCGTAGGAGTAGACGGGTCTCGATTCCCCCGACGGTGCGGCCTGCGCGCTCGCGGGTGGTACCACGGCGGCCATCAGGGCGGCTGTGGCGGCCATCGCCAGGGCTCTGCTCGACATGGGGGTTCTCCGCGCACGTATCGGCATGGGCGGAAGGTACACGGGCCAACTGCCGTACGACAGAGGGCACTACGGGTCCACAGGTGACCCGGGGGGCGGTGATGTCGCCGCCGCGCTCGACCAGGATCCCGGGGTGGACGGATGTCCATGTCGGCCATCCGGCGACGGCGCGACCGCTGGTGCCATGGACATGACCGAGCCGTGAGGGGCTGAATGGCCTCCGAGAGATCTTCCGTCCACACGACTTGGAGAGCTTGGCGTGCACCGCAGACTGATCGTCCCGAGCGCACTCACGGCCTCGCTGCTGCTGGCGATCCCGGCATCGGCGGCCGACTACGCCCCGGGCGCCCCGGGTGTCGGCGACCCCTACTACCCGGCCAGCGGCAACGGCGGGTACGACGTGTCGCACTACGACCTGCGCCTGAAGTACCAGCCGGAGACCGACCTGCTGGAGGGGACGGCGACGATCATCGCCACCACCACGCAGAACCTGTCCCGGTTCAACCTCGACCTCGGCCTGGAGACGAGCGAGGTGCGGGTCAACGGCAGGAAGGCGCGGTTCGCCGCCACCGGCGACCACGAGCTGGAGATCACCCCGGCCACGCCGCTGGAGAAGAACCGGCCGGTCTCGGTCGTCGTACGGTACGCGGGCAAGCCGTCCGAGCTGAGGATCGGCGGCTGGACCGCGTGGCACCGCACGCCCGACGGCGGAGTGGCGGCGCAGGAACCGGACTCGGCCGTCTGGTGGTTCCCGTCGAACGACCACCCGCTGGACAAGGCGACGTACGACGTCTCGGTCTCCGTGCCGGACGGGACACAGGCCATCAGCAACGGCGTCCTGCGGTCGCGGTCGTCGCGGCTCGGCTGGACCCGGTTCAACTGGCGCTCCGCCAAACCGCAGGCGACCTACCTCGCCACGCTGGCGGTGGGCAGGTTCGACATCATCACGGACAAGACCGACAAGGGCCTGCCCGTCCTCAACGCGTACAGCGAGGACCTCGGCGACAACGCGGGCGCGGCACGGGCCAGCGTCGAGCGCACGGCGGAGGTCGCCGAGTGGCTGGAGGAGGTCTTCGGACCGTACCCCTTCGACGCCCTCGGCGGTTACGTGCCGAACGTGACCAGCGGTTACGCGCTGGAGACGCAGACGCGGCCGTTCTACAGCCCCCGCCAGTTCGCGAACGGGGCGAACGTGTCGGTGGTCGTGCACGAGCTGGCGCACCAGTGGTACGGCGACAGCGTGTCCGTCGACGGGTGGAAGGACATCTGGGTCAACGAGGGCTTCGCCCGCTACAGCCAGTGGCTGTGGTCGGAGAAGGAGGGCGAGGGCACGGCGCAGGAACTGGCGGACTACGTGTACGCGCAGCACCCGGCCGACGACCCGTTCTGGACGGTCAGGCCGGGCGACCCCGGCCCGGAGAACCAGTTCCACCTCGCCGTGTACGACCGGGGCGCGCTGGCCCTGCAGGCGCTGCGGAACGAGATCGGTGACGAGGACTTCTTCGCCGTCCTCAAGGGCTGGCCGACCGAGCACGCGTACGGCAACGCCAGGGTGGCCGACTTCGTCAAGTACGCGGAGCGCGTCTCGGGCAAGCCGCTCACCGGGCTGTTCGACACCTGGCTGTACCAGCCGTCCAGGCCGGCGGCACCCGCCGCGGCCGAGTCGCGGATCGCGCGCCCGGCGACCGCGGCGGAGCCGGTCCGGCCGGAGTCGTGGCAGAAGATCGCCGCGACCAACACGATCCACGACCACAGCGACCGCGACCACGACCGCGACCACGACCACGACCACGACAGCGACAGCGACAGCGACAGCGACAGCGACAGCGACAGCGACCACAACGGCCCCGCCGGTCACCGTCACGGTCGCTGAGGGGCGCGCGCGGGTGCCGTCGTCCCGCGGGCTCGGGGCGGCGGCACCACCACCGACGGGCAGAGAGCGCTCTCAGGCGACCGGCCGACCGGCTACCCTGCTGCTGTACACAGCATTCGCCGCGCCGCCGAGGAGCCTCCTTGTCCACCATGCCCGAACCGGCCCCCGGCTCCCGCCCCACCCTGGAAGCCGTCGCGGCACGTGCCGGGGTCTCACGGGCGACGGTCTCCCGTGTCGTGAACGGTGGCGCGGGCGTCCGGCAGGCTCTGGTGGACAAGGTACGGCGCGCGGTCGAGGAGCTCGGCTACGTCCCGAACCACGCGGCCCGCACCCTGGTGACCCGGCGCAACGGCGCGGTGGCGGTGATCATCGCCGAGCCGGAGTTCCGGGTGTTCTCCGACCCCTTCTTCGAGCAGCAGGTACGGGGCATCAGCCGCGAGCTGACGGCGCACGACTCGCAGCTGGTGCTGCTCTGGGTGGAGGGGCCGGGCGACTACGACCGGATCGGCCGGTACCTGGGCGGGGGCCATGTCGACGGCGCGCTCGCCTTCTCGGTGCACAACGACGACGAGCTGCCCTCCATCATCCGGCGGGCGCAGGTTCCGGCGGTGTTCGGCGGGCGACCCGGCTGGCCGGGCGCGACGGCCGGTCTCGCCGTGCCGTACGTCGACTGCGACAACCGGGGCGGCGCCCGCGAGGCCGTGCGGCACCTGCTGTCCCTGGGACGCGAGCGCGTCGCGCACATCGCCGGCCCGCACGACCAGACCTCGGCCATGGACCGGATCGACGGATACCGGGACGTCCTGCTGGACGCCGGTCCGGGGCTGATCGCGCAGGGCGACTTCACCGAGGAGAGCGGGGCCCGCGCGATGGCGGAGCTGCTGGAGCGGCGGCCGGACCTGGACGCGGTGTTCGCCGCCAACGACCTGATGGCGTCCGGCGCGCTGCGGGTGCTGCGCGAGCGGGGGCTGCGGGTGCCCGAGGACGTGGCACTGGTCGGTTTCGACGACATGACGTCCATCGCGGAGGCCACCGACCCGCCGCTGACCACCGTCCGTCAGGACATCGAGGGCATGGGCCGGCTGATGGTACGGCTGCTGACACGCGTCCTGAACGCGCAGGAGGCCGAGCCCGGAGCGGGCAGCGCCCCGGGCTCGGTGATCACTCCTACGGAACTGGTGCGGCGGGCGTCGGCCTAGCCCAGGGGCTCAGCCGTACGGGATGACCAGGACGGACCGGTCGGTGCCGGTCTGGAGCCGGGCCGTGCCGTTACCGATGGCGTGCCACACCTCCAGGCGTACCGTGCCGCCCTTGAGGTCGCCCAGCGCGCCGGTCGCCGACTTCAGCCCGCGCGCCTGGCCGTACTCCTCCCAGCCGGCCACCGGGTCGGTGGCGAAGTAGTGGTAGGTCTCCGTCCGCTCGAAGGTGCCGTCGCCGGTCAGGTCGTAGCTGACCCGGGCCTGCTGGCCGAGGCCGACCGTGGTGCCCGCGTCGACCTGGAGCCGGAAGGCGGTGGCGGCGCCCGGCTTCAGGGTGCCGTTGACGCCCTTCGCGACGTACACCAGCGGCTGGTGCGGGGTCCCGTCGTGGTTCGCCCCGCCCGCCGACGCGATGGTGTCGCTACCCGCCGCCGCGCCGGTCGCCGTCGTGAGCGTCCCGCCGGTGCGCAGCTGGAACGTGTCGCCGGTGGAGGGGCCCGGGTCGCCCGGGTTGCCCGGATCGCCGCCCGTACCCGTCCCGGTGGCCGTCGAGCGCGCCGGGACGGTGAGCTTCGCGCCGTCGGAGAACGTCACGGTGCGGGCGGTGGAGCCGTGGTTGTGCGCCGCGTACGTCCGTACCGTCCCCTTGGTGAAGACGGCCGAGGTGGGCAGGTCACCGGTGACGGTGGCGTCGGGGGCGCCGAGCGCGTCCAGGGTGCCGATCCAGTGGTAGGTGTGCGCCTTGGACTCCCCCGCCTCCGGGGTGTACGAGGCGTGGCCCGCGTCCCACTTGGCCTTGGCGGCGCCGGGGTCGGCCAGGGACTCGAACTCCCAGAGGATGTCGCGCCACTCGACGGCCGGGCCGCCGTTCTCGCGCTCCATCTCGGCGATGTTGCGGCGGACGGCCGCCTTCTCGCCGCCCAGGTGCAGCGACCCGCCGGTGACCGGCAGGACGTTGATGCCGTGGATCTCCTCGGGGTTGGCGGTCCACCAGGTCGAGTACGCGGCCCCGCTCCCCCAGACCATGCCGGCGGTGTCGTGGCCGAAGGAGGACGGGAAGACCTGCTGGTCCGCGTCGAACCAGTACTGGGCGATGGCCTCGGCCTCGGTGGTCAGCAGGTACACCCCGAGGTCGCGCAGGGCGGTGTCACCGGTGGCCGAGCCCCACAGGACCAGACCGGCGCTCAGGTTGGTGGACTCGGACGACGACTCCTGGTTGTTGCCGGCGGCGAAGCCCTGGTGGCCGGAGGCCCAGCTGTGACCGGCGTACACGTCGAAACCGCGCAGGAAGGGGAAGGACGTGTCGGTGCGGCTGGGGTTGGCGGCGTCGCGGACGAGGGTCCTGACCATGCCGCCCCACGCCGAGTCGGCGGCCCAGGCGGGGTCGTACTGGGCGACGATCGCCGCCGCGTAGACGTAGTACGAGTAGTGGAAGTGGTGGTCGTTGAGCTCGGTGTCGCTGCCGTACGAGGCCGGGTAGCCGGTGAGCGTCTTCCAGCTCCGGTCGTAGGAGAACTCGTTCGCGCCCCCGGCCGTGAACCAGTCCTGGAGCCGTCCCTTGAGCAGGCCGATCAGCCGGTCGCGGGTCGCGGTCTCGCCGATCTGCTCGGCCACGGGGACGAGCTGGGCGAGGCGGCCGAGCGCCTTGCCGGTCCAGTAGGTGTCCGTGGCGCCGGCGAACGGGTCGGCGGCGTTGACCACCTCGTTGAGGTAGCCGCGCAGGCGGGCGGGATCCACGCCCGGTGACTTCGGCAGCCCCGGCAGCACCGCGGCGGCCTTCTGGCTCGTGGTGAAGGTCGTGGAGGCGCGGACCTTCATGGTGCCGCGCGGTGAGACATACGTGTACGGGGTCAGCGCGTCGGTGGTGTTGAGCCACTGGTGCCGGTACAGGGCCTGGAGGGTACCGGTCTGGGTGCCCTCCTGGGGCTGGGTGGTGAGGGTGTAGGTGGCTTTCACCGTGCCGCCGGTGTAGCTCCAGTCGACCTTGGAGCCGGTGACGAAGCTGTAGGCGTACGTGCGGTAGGTGGCCAGCGCGTCCGGTGACGGCAGGACGGCCACCGAGAAGTAGTCCTTGCCGCCGAGTCCGGCCGTCAGGGTGGAACCGGAGACCGTCCAGTCGGTGCCGGTGGGGGCGAACAGCGCGTAGTGGTGGCCGGTGACCGTGATGCCGAGGACGTTGCCCTGGTCGGCGAAGACGGTCGGGGCGGTGGCGGTGGTGACCCGCGCGTCGCCGCCGGTGCCCTTGGCGTACACGAACGGCGAGCCGTGGCCGATGGTCGTGCGCAGCGTGCGGGCCCCGTCCGACCAGTAGGGGGTGACGGTCCAGTCGGACCAGGCGTCGGCCTTGGTGTCGGGCGAGTTCAGACCGGTGAGCCCGAGCGTGAGGTCGCGCTTGTGGGCGTACTCGTACTGCCTGCCGTCGCCGACGACGGCCGGGGTGGTCGGGTAGCCGATGTCGAGTCCGGCGGCGGTCGCCTGGTAGGTGAGCGGGTGGCCGTACATGGGGGTGGACCAGGGGTTGTCGCCGTAGCGCTGGAAGGCGAGCGAGGACCACCAGTCGTTGGTGGGCACCGGCTTGCCCTGTGCGGCCGGGGTGACCTTGGGGGTGACGGGGGCGCCGGTGTTGGTGGTGGGGCCGGACGTGCCGGGCGGGCGGGTGTCGGAGTAGCTGCCGGCTCCTACGGGGACGGGGGCGGCAGCCGCGGGGCCGGCGGTGGTCGCGGTGAGCCCGAGGGCGGCCATGGTCGTGGCGAGGAGCAGGACGGCCGGTCGGGTGCGGGGGGATGGTCGGGTGCGTGGGGATGGCATGTCGGCACCTTGAGTTGATGGCGGGAGAGCATTCCGAGAGCGCTCTCAGGTGCCCTGGAACGTAAAACTCCTGAAACAGTGCTGTCAATACAGGTGACGTCTACCGAAGTTGGCGGCGGCCAAGGCCGTTATGCGTTCGAGTCTTGACGTGGACGGGGCGGCCGGGGCACGCTCCAGTGCAACTTCCTGAGAGCGCTCTCAGCAGCCTGCTCTCGCCACCGGTTCCTCAGCACCTCGCTCCCGCACCCCGCCGAAGCCAAGGGAGGCTTCCCATGACCATCGCCCGAGCAGCCACCGTCCACAGAACCACGGGCAGAAGGGCCACGGTCAGGAAGGCCGCTGTCCGGCTCGGCGCGGTCGCGCTCACCGGCGCGCTCCTCGCCGCCTGCGGATCCGGCGCCTCGGACGAGGCGTCCGACGGCACGGTCACGCTCACCGTGGACCTCTTCGGCTCCTTCGGCTACAAGGAGGCCGGGCTCTACGCCGAGTACGAGAAGCTGCACCCCGGCGTCAAGATCAAGCAGACGGACACGGAGGACGAGCAGGACTACTGGAAGTCACTCCAGACCCGGCTCGCAGGCGGTGGCGGGCTCGCCGACGTCCAGGCGATCGAGGTGGGCCGTATCGCCTCGGTGACGCAAGCGCAGGCGGACAGGTTCGAGGACCTCACGAAGTACGGCGCGGACAAACTGAAGGGGGAGTTCGCCGAGGCCAAGTGGTCGGCGGCGACGACGCGGGACGGCCGGGTACTGGGTCTCGGCACGGACGTCGGGCCGGAGGCGATGTGCTACCGGACGGACCTCTTCGAGAAGGCCGGCCTGCCCACCGACCGCGCCGTGCTGGCGCGGAAGTGGGCCACCTGGGACGGCTACCTGGAGCTCGGCAAGCAGTACAAGGCCAAGGCACCGGCCAAGAGCGCCTGGCTGGACAGCGTGGGCAGCCTGTACACGATCATGATCGGGCAGGAGGAGGAGCGGTACTACGACGCCTCCGGCAAGCTGATCTACGATTCGAACCCGGCCGTCAGGACCGCCTGGAACACCGCCACCGAGGCCGCCGCCGCGGGGCTGAGCGCCAAGCTGGACCAGTGGTCACCGCAGTGGAACCAGGCCTTCGCCGCCGGTTCGTTCGCCACCATCCCGTGCCCCGCCTGGATGCTCGGCTACATCAAGGGCCAGGCCGGTGAGACCGGCAAGGGCAAGTGGGACATCGCCAAGCTGCCCGGCGGCGCCGGCAACTGGGGCGGCTCGTACCTGAGCATCCCCCGGGCCGCCAAGCACAAGAAGGAGGCGTACGAGCTGATCCAGTGGCTCACGGCGCCTGAGCAGCAGGCCAGGCTCTTCGAGAAGCAGGGCAACTTCCCCTCCTCCACGGGTGCCATCGCCAAGGTCGCCGACGCCACGGACCCCTACTTCTCCGGCGCCCCGATCGGCAGGATCTTCGGCGACGCCGCCAAGGCCGCCCCGGTCCAGGTACTCGGCGTCCACGACAAGAACGTCGCCGACCAGATCACGAACGCGCTGAGCGAGGTCGAGCGCAAGGGGACGTCACCGGAGAAGGCGTGGTCGAACGCGAAGAAGGGCGTCGACAACATCACGGGCTGACCGGCTCGCCCCCCGTCCCGAACGCCCCGCGCCGACAGGCCCGTTCACCCTCGTCCGCCCGTTCACGCCCCTCCACGCCCCGTCCCGAATCCGCCCGCCCCGTCCACGCCCGTCCCGCACAACCACGAAGGGCCGCACCGTGACCCTCACCGCACCGGCAGCGAAGGCGGCCGCCCGGCGGCAGCCGTCCGCGGCGCGCCGCGCATGGCGGACCGTCTCGCCGTACGCGTACCTCGCCCCGTTCTTCACGCTCTTCGCCGCCTTCGGCCTCTTCCCCCTGCTCTACACCGCGTTCGTCTCGCTCTACCGGGTCGAGCTCCAGACCCCCGGTGACATGGAGTGGCGCGGCTTCGGCAACTACGCGGCCCTCTTCACCGACGAGTTCTTCTGGATCTCGCTGCGCAACACCTTCACCATCGGGGTGATCTCCACGGTCCCGCAGCTGGTGATGGCCCTGGGCCTGGCCCACCTGCTCAACTACAAGCTGCGCGGACGGACGTTCTTCCGCACGGCGATGCTGCTCCCGTACGCCACGTCCGTCGCCGCCGCGACGCTGGTCTTCGCACAGCTCTTCGGCCGTGACTTCGGGCTCGTCAACTACGCGCTGGGGCTCGTCGGCATCGACCCGGTCGACTGGCAGACGAACACGGTCGCCTCCCAGATCGCCGTCTCGACGATCGTCATCTGGCGCTGGACCGGCTACAACGCGCTGATCTACCTGGCGGGCATGCAGTCCATCCCGAGCGAGCTGTACGAGGCGGCGGAGATGGACGGGGCGTCACGCTGGCGGCAGTTCTTCCACGTCACCCTGCCGGGGCTGCGTCCGACGATCGTCTTCACCGCCGTCGTGTCGACGATCGGCGCCACCCAGCTCTTCGGTGAGCCGCTGCTCTTCGAGGGGTCGGTCTCCGGTGGCATCTCGCACCAGTACCAGACGCTCGGGCTGTACATGTACGAGCAGGGCTGGGGCTTCTTCCACCTCGGCCGCGCCGCCGCCATCGCCTGGGTGATGTTCCTGCTGATCCTGGTGCTGGTCGGGCTCAACGCCCTGATCCTGCGCCACCGTTCCCGCAAGGAGGCCGGCCGATGACCGCGCGCCGCGCCGGACGCACCCTGCACGGCGGCAGGGTCGCGTACGCCATCCTCGTCGTCGCCGTCCTGGTGTCCGCCTTCCCGTTCTACTGGACCGTCGTCGCCGCCAGCCGCTCCAACGCGGACCTGGCGAAGGTCCCGCCGTCCCTCCTCCCCGGCCCCAACCTGATGCGGAACTTCGAGGCCGTGGTGGAGGAGGCGGACATCGGCAAGGCCCTCCTCAACTCCCTGATCGTCTCGGGCTCCATCACCGTCGGCACGGTGCTGTGCTGCACCCTCGCGGGGTTCGCCTTCGCCAAGCTCCGCTTCCGTGGCCGGGGCGCGTTGCTCGCGGTCACCGTGGGCACGATGATGATCCCGCCGCAGTTGGGCGTGATCCCGCTGTTCATGCTCATCGCCGAGCTGGAGTGGGTGAACCAGCTCCAGTCGGTGATCCTGCCCGGTCTGGTCTCGGCCTTCGGCGTGTTCTTCATGCGCCAGTTCCTGGTGCAGGCGCTGCCGGACGAACTGATCGAGGCGGCGCGGGTGGACGGCGCCTCCTCCGCGCGGATCTTCTGGTCGATCGTGGTGCCGATCGCCCGGCCGGGTATGGCCGTGCTGGGTCTGCTGACGTTCATGGCCGCCTGGAACGACTTCTTCTGGCCGATCATCGCGCTGTCGTCACAGAACCCGACCGTGCAGGTCGCGCTCCGCCAGCTGGGCGGCGGTTACGTCAACGACCAGTCCGTGATCATGGCCGGTACGCTCCTGGGCACGCTCCCCGTCCTGCTGGTCTTCGGCCTGCTGGGCCGGCAGATCGTCGGCGGCATCATGCAGGGGGCGGTGAAGGGCTGACGACGGTCCGTCCGCCGCGTTCCCACGGCTCGTGGCGCCCCGCCCCCTGCTTCCCGTTCGCCCCGCGTTTCCCGTACGCCCCCGTTCCCCGCTCTCTCCGCGCTTGCCGTTCGCCCCGCGTTTCGTTCGCCTCCGTGCCACCCGGCCGCCAGGCGCCACCTCTGGCCCCTTGCCCCGCTCGCTTCGTTCCCCCTCTCCGTTCCGTGTCTCGTCCACTTCGCGTTGGGAGTCTCCCGCTCATGACCGAGCTCACCTTCCCGGCCGGCTTCCGCTGGGGTACGGCCACGGCCGCCTACCAGATCGAGGGCGCCGCCGACGAGGACGGCCGTACGCCGTCCATCTGGGACACCTTCAGCCGTACGCCGGGCAAGGTCCGCAACGGCGACACCGGTGACATAGCCGCCGACCATTACCACCGGATGTCCGAGGACGTCGCCCTGATGAAGGACCTGGGCGTGACCGACTACCGGTTCTCGGTCGCGTGGCCGCGCGTGCAGCCGACCGGGCGGGGGCCCGCCGTGCAGAAGGGGCTGGACTTCTACCGGCGGCTCACGGACGAGCTGCTGAGCGCGGACGTCCGGCCGGTCGTCACCCTCTACCACTGGGACCTGCCGCAGGAGCTGGAGGACGCGGGCGGCTGGCCGCACCGGGAGACGGCCGAGCGGTTCGCCGAGTACGCCGGGCTCGTGGCGGACGCCCTGGGCGACCGGGTGGCGACCTGGACGACGCTGAACGAACCGTGGTGCGCGGCCTTCCTGGGGTACGCCTCCGGGGTGCACGCCCCGGGACGTACCGACGCCGCCGCGTCCCTGCGCGCCGCGCACCACCTGAACCTGGCGCACGGGCGCGCCGTCCAGGTGCTGCGCGGCGCCCTCCCGTCGTCGGCGGAGGTCTCGCTCACGCTGAACCTGCACGCGGTGCGGCCCCTGTCGGACGGCGAGGCCGACCGCGACGCGGCGCGGCGCGTCGACGCGCTGGGCAACCGGATCTTCCTGGACCCGGTCTTCCACGGGCGCCTCCCGGCGGACCTGGTGCGGGACACGGCCGCCTTGACGGACTGGTCGTTCGTGCGCGACGGGGACCTGGAGGTGATCGGCGCCCCGGTCGACTCGCTGGGGATCAACTACTACTCCCCCACGGTCGTCGCGGCGGGCACGACCGAGGCACCGTCCCCCTGGCCGGGCACCGAGCCGCACGTCCGCTTCGTACCGGCGCCGGGTCCCCGCACCGCGATGGACTGGCCGGTGGACGCGGAGGGCCTGTACGAGCTGCTGACCCGGCTGCGGGACGAGCTGCCCGGGGTCCCGCTGATGGTGACGGAGAACGGCGCGGCGTACGACGACTACGCCGACCCCTCGGGCGAGGTGCACGACCCGGAGCGGGTCGCCTACCTGAGGGGTCACCTCGCGGCGGTGCACCGGGCGCTCGCGGACGGGGTGGACGTGCGGGGCTACTTCCTGTGGTCGCTGCTGGACAACTTCGAGTGGGCGTACGGCTACGGCAAACGGTTCGGCATCGTGCACGTGGACTTCGCGTCGCAGCGCCGTACGCCCAAGGACAGCGCACGCTGGTACGCGGACGTCATCGCCCGGGGCGGGTTGCGCGGCTGAGCCGCCGCTCCTGCGCCCGGTGTTCCCGGCGGGCCTCCCGCGCGAGCGGGAGGTAGCGCAGCCGCTCGGGCAGTGCGGGTACGACGGCCCGGACGACGCTGCCGAAGCGGCGCAGCTTCCGCTCCTGCTCGTCGGTCCACTCCAGGCCGATCGCCTCCCGCGCGTCCGGGGGCAGCAGGCCGATGGTGAGGAAGCGGCGGAACCGGGCGAGCGGCGGGAGCAGCACCGGCCACAGGACCCGCAGGACGAGCCGCAGCGGCAGTGGCCCGCGGTCGGGCGGGAGCACCGGGCTGTCGGTGGCCACGAGTTCGCGTACGACGGCGGTGGCCTCGATCTCGTCGGCGAGCGTCTTGCGGTAGTAGGGCCAGAACTCCTCGATCGTCTGCGGCATGTCGCGGTCGTGGATACCGAGGACCCGGCCGACCCGGAGCCACTCCGCGTACAGGGCACGCTCCTGGGCTTCGGTCATGGGCCGGACCAGGTAGCGGTAGGCGTGGTGGAAGACGGGGAAGCCGGTGGCGTGGACCCAGGCGTAGTTCGCGGGGGCGAGGGCGTGGTAGCGGCGGCCCCGGGCGTCGGTGCCCCGGATGGTCGCGTGGAGCCGGCGGAGCCGGCGCCCTTCCTCGGCGGCGGCCTCGCCTCCGTACACCCAGAGCTGGAGGGAGCGCAGTGACCGTTCGCCGCGGCCCCACGGGTCGGTGCGGAAGACGGAGTGCTCGTCGACGCCGGCGCCGACGGCGGGGTGGGCGACCTGGAGGGTGAGGGCGGCGGGGAGCATGAGCAGGCCGCGGATGTCGCCCGCGAGGCTCCACAGCACCCCACCGGGCGGGGGCGGTGCGGGGTCGTGCGCGGCGGAGGTGCTCATGCTCCCAGTATCCGCCGCGGATGAGTTCGGATGGTGGCCGGGCCTCCGCAAGGTTCCCTGCACGCGATGGCTACCCGAAAGTAACCGGGGCTGGTTTGATGTGCCGCGCCAAGGCCGAACCCCCCACCGCCGTCTGGAGTTCCCGTGCCGCGATCCGTGCAGAACGCCACCCCTTCCGGCCCTCTTTCCGCCGGCTTGTCCACCGCTCGTTCCGCCGCCCGCCCCGGCGCTCTCACCGCCACTTCCGCCGCCGCCGCCGTGTCCACCGTGCTCGCCGTCTGTGCCGTGGCCACGACGGCCCCGTCCGCCTCGGCCGCCCCCGCGGCGGCGACCACGGCGGCGAGCGCCTCGGTGACTCCCTCCGCCGAGGCCGGGACGCCGGCGCTGAAGGTGCTCTCGTACAACGCGTTCATCTTCAGCAAGACCCTCTACCCGAACTGGGGGCAGGACCACCGGGCGAAGGAGATACCCGCGGCGTCCTTCTTCCGCGGCCACGACGTGGTGGTGCTCCAGGAGGCGTTCGACAACGGGGCCTCCGACGCGCTCATGCGCAACGCCGCCACGCAGTACCCGTACCAGACCCCGGTCATGGGCCGTGGCAGAACCGGGTGGGACGCCACCAGCGGCGCCTACTCGGCGACCACACCGGAGGACGGCGGTGTCACGGTGCTCAGCAAGTGGCCCATCATCCGCAAGGAGCAGTACGTCTACAAGGACGCCTGCGGGGCCGACTGGCACTCCAACAAGGGCTTCGTCTACGCCGTGCTGAACGTGGACGGCGCCCGCGTCCACGTGGTGGGCACACACGCCCAGTCGACCGACCCCGGCTGCGGCAGTGGTGAGGCGGCGCAGACGCGCAGCCGCCAGTTCAAGGCGATGGACGCGTTCCTCGACGCCAAGAACATCCCGGCGTCCGAGCAGGTGCTGGTGGCGGGCGACTTCAACGTGGACTCGCACAGCGGTGAGTACGCCACGATGCTGGCCGACGCGGGGCTGACGGGCGCGGCCGCGCGCACCGGCCACCCGTACTCCTTCGACACCGAGGACAACTCGATCGCCGCCGAGCGCTACCCCGACGACCCGCGCGAGGACCTCGATCACGTCCTCCACCGCGCCGGGCACGCGAAGCCGGCCGGCTGGACCAACGAGGTGATCAAGGAACGGAGCGCGCCCTGGACGGTGTCGAGCTGGGGCAGGCAGTACACCTACACGAACCTGTCCGACCACTACCCTGTGACCGGGTACGCGGCCCCGTGAGACAGCGCGGGAGGCCCCGGTCGGCTACCCGGCTACGCCGACCGGCGCCCGCACCGGCGCCGCGCGCACCACTTGGCCGGAGTGTGGCTCAGCCCACCGAACGATCTTCGCCAGGGCGGTGCGCTTGCCGCTGACGCTGATGTCCCCTCTCGGCCTTCGGGCCGGGAGGGGGCGCCTTCGTCATGCCCGGGCCCGGCCGCCCCTACGCTGGTCCCATGATTCGCGCGGTAGCCCTGGACATCGGCGAAACCCTCGTACGCGACGACCGGTACTGGGCCTCGTGGGCCGACTGGCTCGACGTCCCCCGTCACACCCTCGCCGCCCTCGTCGGCGCCGTGGTAGCGCAGGGCCGAGACAACGCCGACGCGATCCGCCTGGTGCGCCCCGGTGTCGACCTCGCCGCCGAGTACCGCGCCCGCGATGCAGCCGGCCGTGGCGAGCACCTCGACGACACCGACCTGTACGACGACGTCCGCCCCGCCCTCGCCGCACTCCGCGAGGTGGGCGTACGCGTCGTCATCGCGGGCAACCAGACGCGTCGCGCCGGCGAGCTGCTGCACGGCCTCGGCCTGCCGGTCGACCTGATCGCCACCTCCGACGAGTGGGGCTGCGCCAAGCCCGACCGCGAGTTCTTCGCCCGTGTCATCGCCGCCTGCAAGGCCCTGCCGTGGGAAACGCTGTACGTCGGCGACCACCCCGTGAACGACGTGCACCCCGCCCGCGACGCCGGTCTGCTCACGGCTCACCTGCGCCGCGGCCCGTGGGGACACCTGTGGGCGGACGACCCCGCCGTGCGGGCGGCGGCCGATCACAGCATCGACTCGCTGCACGACCTGCTACCGATCGTCCGAAACTCGGCATGACCGCCGACCGCGCCGAACTCGGCCGCCGCGTCGCGTATTTCCGCGGTGTCTCCCGGCCCAGGATGACGCAGCAGCAACTCGCCGACCGTGCGGGCGTCGCACTGGGCACCGTCCGGAAGATCGAGCGGGGCGAGCGGGCCGCGAGCGGGCGCATGCTGGAGACCCTGGCCGACGCCCTCGGCATCGACGTGCCGCGGCTCCTCGGCGACGCCACCGCCTCGTGCGCCGTGCGCGACGCCCTACCGGCGATCTCCGACGCCATCGCGGTCTACGACATCCCCACCGACGGCCCCGTGCGCCCCCTGTCCCGGCTGACGAGCGACGTGCAGCAGTGCACCGCGGCGCGCCTCGCCGCCCAGTACAAGCGCATCGCGCACACCGCACCGGACCTGCTGCCGGAACTCTCCCGCGCGTTGCACCAGGCCGACGACGCAGACGCCGAGCGGGTGGCGGCCCTGCTGGTTTCCGCGTACCGCAGCGCCGGCGCCGCCGCGTACAAGTACAGCGCCCAGGACCTCTCGGCACGGCTCGTCGAGCTGATGAGGTGGGCTGCCGCACGGTGCGGTGACCCGCTCATCGCGGCCGCCGTCGCCTACGTGCGCACCGAGATCTTCTTCGCCGCTCGCGCGCACCGGGCGGGCCTGGCAGCGCTCGAAACCGCCATCGACCGCTCCCCCGCGCCGGCCACCCCGCCGACGGCCGCGGCTCGCGGCGCGCTGCACATGCGGGCGGCCGTCATCGCGGCGCGCGCCGGCGACGCCACAGCGGCCCGCACGCACCTCGGCGAGGCGGAGCGGCTCGCCGGGCAGGCCCCGGAGGGGCTCTACGGTGGGACGGCGTTCGGCCCGGACTCGGTGCGTGTCCATCAGGTCGCCGTCGCGGTGAGCCTCGGCGGCGACCATGTGGGCGAGGCACTGGCCATGGCACGCGCGTGGAAACCGCCTGCCGACATGCCTGCCGAGCGCCGGTCGGGGTTCTACATCGAGCTGGCCCGTGCGCAGCTCTGGGCCGGGCGACCCGGTGACGCGTTCGAGTCCCTGACGGCCGCACGGCGTATCGCGCCGCTGCATACTCGCGAGCACCCATGGGTGCGTCACGACGTCGCCACTCTGCGCAGACTGAGACGCAGCGCGGCCCCGGCGCTCTCGGCGTTCGCCGAGTGGTGCCACGCGATCTGAGAGGTACCCCTCGGTGGGGTACTTGCCCCCCTGTGACCGGGACAACATCAGTGCATGAGCGATAGCCGAGTGGTCGTCGTCAACGGACCCGTCAGCATCAAGCGCCTGCACAGCGAGGCGTGCGCCGAGTGCGGAGTCAGCCCCACCACCTTGTACGCGGCCGGGTACCTCCGCATCACCGACGGGGAGCGCATCTGGCCCGTCATGGTGTGCAGCGCCCACCGGCCGGCCACCGCCGCGAAGGAATGCGTGTACTGCCACAAGCCGGGCGCCGACGTCTGCGTGCAGGTGCTGGAGAAGACGAGCGGGCCCGGACTTCCCCTGTACGCGCATCGGGCATGCGCCACCGCGCGGGGGGTGCAGCCGCTGTACGAGGTCCTGCCGGCCTCGGGGCCCGTGCAGTGACCGCCCAGTGTGCCCACTGCGGCTCAGGGGAGCAGTTGCGCATCGTCGCCGTCCGGGACGGCGAGGACGTCTGGGCATGCCGCGCGCACGCCCGGAAACTCGCCGCCCCCTTTGATGACGAACTCGCCGCCCTGGCGTACTACCAGAGCAAGCGCCGTCACTCCGCCCCCCGTTGAACCCCGCCCGCTGCCCACGGTCAACGGCGGGGACGGCAGAGGGCGGGCGCCAGCACCCCGCCACCCATCCGGCACCACCGCACAGGAGGTACAGATGAGCGACACCATGGCCGACGGCGGCAGGCACGGGGGCGCCCCGTCCGACAGACCCTGGGCGCCCGACCCCACCCCGACGGCTCCGGGCCCAAGGCCACCGACACCACCGGGAGCTGATGTGACCACCCAACTGGCGGGGCACGCCGTGCTCGTGGAGAGCCTCTACGAGCGCGGTCTGCTCGACGAGCCGTGGCGCGCCGTCTGGCACGCCGTTCCCCGCGAGCCATTCATCCCGCGCCGGGCATGGCGCCAGGACCCGGCCGCGTGCGCACCTCTCACCACCGAGGCCGAGCGGCTCGCCCTCATCCACTCCGACGAGCCGGTCGTCATCCAGCTCGACGACGGCGAACCCGACGGCCCCGGCATCGCCACCTCAAGCAACTCACAGCCCTCGATGGTCGCCCGCATGCTGCGGCTACTTCAGATCGACGGCGGGCACCGCGTGCTGGAGATCGGCACCGCGTCCGGGTACGTCGCCGCGCTCCTCTCCCGCCGCCTCGGCGCCCGGAACGTGTACAGCGTCGAGATCGACCCCGGTCTCGCCCACCACGCGGCCGCCGCACTTCGCGCCGCCGGCTACGAACCGAACCTGTCGCGCACGGACGGCGAATGAGGCTGGCCGGCCCACGCACCGTTCGACCGGATTCTCGCCACATGCGCGCTGCGGACCATCCCGCGGGCCCTGCTGCGGCAACTGCGCCCGGACGGCGTCCTGGTGGCGCCCATGGCCCGCGACTTCTGGAGCGGTGCCGTCGTCCGGCTCACCGCCGACGGCACCGGCCGGGCCGCGGGCCGGTTCCAGGGCGGCGCGTCGTACATGCCCATGCGCTCGCACAGGGCGGCCGAGCCGCTGCCGGTGGACCAGGCGTCCCACCGGGTGACCGGCGCTCGCGTCGACCCACGCGACCTGCTCACGACGGGGTTCGCGCTGTACGCCGGGACCCGCCTGCCGAACGTGAGGATGTGGCACGCCACTCGGGGCGGCGGGGGCGCCGAGGTGTGGCTGCGGGACCCGGACGGGTGCGCGGCGTCGGCCGCCACCGGCGAGGCCGCGCACGAGTACGGCGTGCGGAACCTGTGGCAGGAGGTGGAGCGGGTGCATGAGGAGTACGTCGCCCTCGGCTCGCCCGATGCCCGCGACTTCGGGCTGACGGTGACCGCCCGTGGACAGCAGGTGTGGCTGCACCACCCGGAACGGATCATCGAGGCGGCGCCGGTGCGCGAGTCCGCCGTGTGAGACGCCCCCGGCCGGTCGTTCGCCCCCGGTCGCGGTCGCGGTCGCGGTCGCGGTCACGGTCGGAACAGGATCGCGGTCGCCGCGTCCGGTCAGTGGTCGAAGGCCCGTAGTCGCAACAGCTTCGCAGCTGGTCAGAGGCGGCTTTTCGACAGTGGCCGCAACGACGTCGGGCTGCCATGGTGGTGTCCATGACGGGTCATGGACACCACCACCGCCACGTGCCCCACCGCCATCACCACCATCACGGTGAGCGGATCGACACCGCGCTGGAAGGGTCGGCGGCGGGGCTGCGGACGCTGTGGTTCTCGTTCGCGGTGCTCGCCGTCACCACGGGTGTCCAGGCGGTCATCGCGGCGCTGTCGGGCTCGGTCGCCCTGCTCGGCGACACGGTGCACAACGCCACCGACGCCCTGACGGCGCTCCCTCTCGCGCTCGCGTTCGTGCTGGGCCGACGGGCGGCGACGAGGCGTTACACCTACGGCTTCGGCCGGGCCGAGGACCTGGCGGGGGTGTTCGTGGTCCTGGTGATCGCCGCGTCGGCCGCCTTCGCCGGGTACGAGGCGGTGCGGCGGCTGCTGGACCCTCAGGAGGTGAGCCACCTGCCGGCCGTCGCGGCGGCGGGTCTGGTGGGCTTCGCCGGCAACGAGTGGGTGGCCAGGGCACGTATCCGCACGGGGCGGGCGATCGGCTCCGCGGCGCTGGTCGCCGACGGGCTGCACGCGCGCACGGACGGGTTCACCTCGCTGGCCGTGCTCCTGGGCGCGGGTGGCGCGGCGCTGGGGTGGCGGTGGGCGGACCCGCTGGTCGGTCTGGTCATCACGGGCGCCATCCTGCTGGTGCTGCGGGGCGCCGCGCGGGAGGTGTGGCACCGGCTGATGGACGCGGTCGACCCCGAGCTGGTGGACCGGGCGGAGCACGTCCTCGCGCACGTCGAGGGCGTACGCGCGGTGGGCGCCGTGCGGATGCGGTGGCTGGGCCACGCGCTGCGCGCCGAGACGTCCGTCGTGGTGGACCCCTCGCTGACGGTCGTCCAGGCGCACGCGGTGGCGGTCGCCGCGGAGCACGCGCTGCTGCACGAGGTGCCCCGGCTGGCGGGGGTCACCGTGCACGTCGACCACGCGCACGCCGAGGGCGGGGACCCGCACGCGGCGCTGGCCCACCACTTCCCGGCGGCCGCTCAGGGCTCGTAGACGTACGGGGTCGTCGTGGACAACCGCGTGAAACCCAGGCGTCCGAGGATGGGCCGGCTCCGGTCCGAGGCGTCGACCTGGAGGTACCGGTAACCGCGCCCGGCCGCGACCCGGGCGCGGTGGGCGACCAGGGCGCGGTAGACGCCCCGGCCCCGCCACTCCGGTACGGTGCCGCCGCCCCACAGCCCGGCGAACGCCGTTCCGGGTGGCAGCTCCAGGCGCGCCGAGCTCACCGGCCGGTCGCCGGCCATGGCGAGGACGGCGACCACGGTGTCCGGCCGCGTGGCCAGCTGGTCGAGCAGCCGGCGCCGCAGGTGTGCGCCGTCCGTGCCGAAGGCCCGTTCATGAACGGACGTCACCAGCGCGACGCCGGCCTCGTCCGTGACGGGCCGGATCTCGATGCCCTCGGGCGCCTCCGCGCGGACGCCATGGAGACCGGCGACCTCGGCGGCCTCGGCGACCATCAGCGCCTCCTCCGGCTCGGGCACGAACCCGGCACCGCGCAGCCGCTCGCCGAGGTCGGCCGGGCCGTCGTGCGCGTACAGCTTCCACTCGAAGGACCGGCCGAGCGAGGTGAAGTGGCGCACCTGCCCCGCGATCGCCTCCTCGGCCCGCGCCTCGTCGAGGGCCGACCACAGCACCCCGTTCCACCCGTGGGCCGGGCCGGTCTGCCGCACCACGTCCCCCACTCGCTCCACCGTGCAGCCCGGCCCGTCGGGCAGTGCGTCCCGCCGCGTCTGCCGGTCGAACAGCGCCCGCACCCGTTGGTTGTCCATCCGGGCAGCCCAGCACTACGGCCCCGGTGCGGCAACCGGTTTTCCCGGCCTCGCCGTAACGCACCGTGGCCGTGCACGGTCTCCGGTGTCCCCGGGGGTCGCCGACTCCGGTCGGCGGCGGGTACGCCCACGGCTTTCACAGCAATGGTGAGACAGCAATACTGTTGTACGGAAACAGCGCACCCGTCGGAAGTGAGGCCCCGCATGGCGACCGAGGCGACCGGAACAACCGAGGCCACCGAGGCGACCGAGGCGGCCGAGATGAGCGGGACCACCGTGACCGGGACCGCGGTGACCGAGGCCGGGGAGCCGGAGCCGACGTTGACCGTCGACGAGCTGGCCGCCCGGGCGGGGGTCACCGTGCGTACCATCCGGTTCTACGGCACCCGCGGCCTGCTGCCGCCGCCGGTGATCGGCCCGCGCCGGGTGGGGCACTACGGGCCCGAGCACCTCGCCCGGCTCGCCCTCATCGAGGAACTCCAGCACCAGGGCATGACGCTCGCCGCGATCGAACGGTACCTGGAGCAGCTCCCGCCCGATGTGAACGCTCAGGATCTGGCCATCCACCGGGCGCTGGTGGCGACCTGGGCGCCGGACGCGCCGGAGGAGATGCCGCGAGCGGAGCTGGAGCGGCGGGCCGGCCGCCCGCTCGGCGACGAGGACCTCGACCGGCTCGCCGCGATGGACGTGCTGGCCCGCACGGACGCGGAGGGCACCTTCCGGGTGGACCCGGGCCTGCTGCGGCTGGGGGTGCGGCTGCTGGACGTGCCCATCGCCCACGAGACCATCCTGGCGTCCCGCACGGTCCTGGTGGAGCACACCCGGTCGGCCGCCCAGGAGCTCACACGGCTGTTCCGGGACGAGGTGTGGGGGCCGTACCGGGAGCGCGAGTCGGACCCCGAGCACGTGGCGGCGATGAAGTCGCTGTCCGCCCATATGCAGCCGCTCGTCATCCAGGCGCTGGTCACGGCGTTCCAGCGGTCGCTGAGGGAGGAACTGCGCGCCGCGTTCCGCGCGGAGTGAGCCGCCTTCCGCGCGCGGGGCGCCCGTCGGTGGCACGATGCGGGCCATGGCCATGCTGTTCGAGCACCAGGGGCGTACGCCCACCGTCGACCCCACCGCCCATGTCGCGCCCAACGTCACGCTCTGCGGCGACGTACGGGTCGGGCCCGGTTGCCGGGTCCTGTTCGGCGCCGTCCTGACCGCCGAGGGCGGGCCCGTCGAACTGGGCGAGGGCTGCATCGTCATGGAGAACGCGGTGCTGCGCGGCACGCGCCAGGACCCGCTGCGGCTGGGCAGGCACGTCCTCGTGGGCCCGGGCGCGTACCTCGTCGGCTGCGAGGCCGCTGACGACGTCTTCCTCGCCACCGGCACACGGGTGTTCAACGGCGCGCGTATCGGGGCCCGCGGCGAGGTCCGCGTCAACGGGGTCGTCCATGTGAGGACGGTGCTGGCCGAGGACACGACCGTGCCGATCGGCTGGGTCGCCGTGGGGGACCCGGGACAGCTGTTCCCGCCGGACGACCATGGCGAGATATGGGCGGTGCAGCGCGAACTCGACTTCCCGGGGTACGTGTTCGGCCTCGACCGACCGGCGGAGGGCTCCTCCCTGATGCCGGAGGTCTCCCGCCGCTACGGCCGGGCGCTGGGGCGGCATCGGGACGACCGTCCGGTGGACCCGGACGGCCGTCCCGGCGGGGACGTCAGTCGCTGAACGTCTCACCCCGCTCGGCCTTCTCCAGCAGCAGCGCCGGCGGCTGGAACCGCTCCCCGTACCGCTCGGCGAGCTCACGCGCGCGTGCCACGAATCCGGACAGACCGCCCTCGTAGCCGTTGATGTACTGGAGCACACCGCCGGTCCACGCCGGGAAGCCGATACCCATGATGGAGCCGATGTTGGCGTCGGCGACGGACGTCAGGACGCCCTCCTCCAGGCAGCGGACGGTGTCCAGCGCCTCCGAGAAGAGCATCCGCTCCTTCATGTCGTCGAAGGGGACGGCGGCGCTGCCGGCGGAGCCGAAGTGCTCGCGCAGCCCGGGCCACAGGCCCTGCCGCCTGCCCTCCTCGTCGTAGTCGTAGAAGCCCGCGCCGCCGCTGCGGCCGGTGCGGCCGAACTCGTCGACCATCCGGTCGATCACCGCGTCCGCCGGGTGCTCCTGCCAGCTGCCGCCCGCCTCCTCGATGGCGCGCCGCGTCTCGTTGCGGATCTTGCGCGGGAGGGTGAGGGTCAGCTCGTCCATCAGGGACAGCACCTTCGCCGGGTAACCGGCCTGCGCCGCGGCCTGCTCGACGGACACGGGCTCCACGCCCTCGCCCACCATCGCCACGCCCTCGTTGATGAACCGGCCGATGACACGCGAGGTGAAGAAGCCCCGTGAGTCGTTGACGACGATCGGCGTCTTGTTGATCCGCCGTACGAGGTCGAAGGCGCGTGCGAGGGCCTCGTCACCGGTCCGCTCGCCCTTGATGATCTCGACGAGCGGCATCTTGTCGACCGGGGAGAAGAAGTGCAGGCCGACGAAGTCGGCGGGCCGCTCGACGCCCTCCGCGAGGAGCGTGATCGGCAGGGTGGAGGTGTTGGAGCACAGCAGCGCGTCCGGCTCGACGACCTCCTGGATCTCCTGGAACACCTTGTGCTTGAGCGCGGTGTCCTCGAAGACCGCCTCGATGACGGCGTCGCAGCCGGCCAGGTCGGCGGGGTCGGCGGTCGGGGCGATGCGGGCCAGCAGTTCGTCACGCTGGGCCTCGGTCGTCCGGCCCCGGGACAGCGCCTTGTCGAGCAGCTTGACGGAGTACGCCTTGCCCTTCTCCGCCGCCTCGGCCGAGACGTCCTTCAGGACCACGTCGAGGCCCGCCCTGGCGCACGAGTACGCGATGCCGGCGCCCATCATCCCGGCGCCGAGGACCGCGACCTTGCGGACCTCTCGCGGTGCCACGCCCTTGGGGCGGCTGGCTCCGGAGTTGACCGCCTGGAGGTCGAAGAAGAACGCCTGGATCATGTTCTTCGCGGTCTGCCCGGTGACCAGTTCGGTGAAGTACCGCGACTCGATGGTGAGCGCGGTCTCGAAGTCGACCTGGGAACCCTCGACGGCGGCCGCGAGGATGTTGCGGGGCGCCGGATAGGGCGCGCCGTTGATCTGCTTCTTCAGGTTGGCCGGGAAGGCGGGCAGGTTGGCGGCGAACTTGGGGTGCGCCGGGGTGCCGCCGGGGATCTTGTGGCCGGGGGCGTCCCAGGGCTGCTGCGACTCCGGGTGGGCGTCGATGAACGCCCGCGCCTTGGCGATCATGTCCTCCCTGGTGGCGGCCACTTCGTGGACCAGGCCGTTCTCCAGGGCTCGCCGCGGCGAGTACTGCGTGCCCTGGAGGAGCACCTTGAGCAGGGCGTCGGCGATGCCCATGAGGCGTACCGTGCGGGCGACACCGCCGCCGCCGGGGAGGAGGCCGAGGGTGACTTCGGGCAGGCCGATTCTGGAGCCGGGCGCGTCGAGGGCGATCCGGTGGTGGGAGGCGAGGGCGATCTCGTAACCGCCGCCCAGCGCCGCGCCGTTGATGGCGGCGACGACCGGCTTGCCTAGGGTCTCGATGCGGCGCAGGGCGCGCTTCATCTCCATGCCGGCCTCGAAGATCCGCCGGGCGTCGGCGGGCCCGGCCTTCATCATGTCCTTGAGGTCGCCGCCCGCGAAGAAGGTCTTCTTGGCGGAGGTGTAGACGAAGCCGCGGATGGAGTCCTTCTCGGCCTCGGCGCGGTCGGCGACGGCCGCGATCGAGGTCCGGAAGGCCTGGTTCATGGTGTTGGCGGACTGGTCAGGATCGTCGAGGACGAGGGTGACGACGCCGGTCTCGTCCTGTTCCCAGCGGATGGTGGTGGACTGGCTCATGGTTCTGGCTGCTCCGTAAGGCCGTACGGGAAAGGACGGGGTCAGACGCGCTCGACGACGGTGGCGATGCCCATGCCCCCGCCGACGCAGAGCGTGGCGAGGCCGTAGCGCTTGTCCTGGCGCTCCAGTTCGTCGACGAGGGTGCCGAGGATCATCGCGCCGGTGGCGCCGAGCGGGTGCCCCATGGCGATGGCGCCGCCGTTGACGTTGACCTTGTCCAGGGACAGGCCCATGTCCTTGACGAACCGCAGCACGACCGCCGCGAACGCCTCGTTGATCTCGACCAGGTCGATGTCGTCGATGGTCAGCCCGGCCTTGGCGAGGGCCTTCTTGGAGGCGGGCGCGGGACCGGTGAGCATGATCGTCGGCTCGGATCCGGACACGGCCACCGAGACGATCCGGGCGCGGGGCGTCAGCCCGTACCGCTCGCCGACCTCCTTGTTGCCGACCGCGACGAGCGCGGCGCCGTCGACGATGCCGGAGGAGTTGCCGGCGTGGTGGACGTGGTCGATCCTCTCGACCCAGTGGTACTTCTGCAGCGCCACGGCGTCGAAGCCGCCCATCTCGCCGATGGTCGCGAACGAGGACTTGAGGGAGGCGAGCGAGTCGGCGGTGGTACCGGGCCGCATGTGCTCGTCGTGGTCGAGGACGACGAGCCCGGCGCGGTCCTTCACGGGGACGACGGAGCGGTCGAAGCGGCCGTCCTTCCAGGCGGTGACGGCCCGCTCCTGGGAGAGCGCGGCGTACTCGTCGACGTCGCGCCTGGTGTAGCCCTCGATGGTGGCGATCAGGTCGGCGCCGATGCCCTGCGGGACGAAGTTGGTGTCCCAGTTGGTCATCGGGTCGGCGAACCAGGCGCCTCCGTCGGAGGCCATCGGCACGCGGGACATCGACTCGACGCCGCCCGCGAGGACCAGGTCCTCCCAGCCGGAGCGGACCTTCATCGCCGCCATGTTGACGGCTTCGAGGCCCGAGGCACAGAAGCGGTTCTCCTGGACACCGGCGACGGTGTCGGGCAGTCCGGCGGCGATGGCGGCGATCCGCGCGATGTCGGAGCCCTGGTCCCCCACGGGGCCGACGACACCGAGGACGATGTCGTCGACGGCGGCGGGGTCGAGGCCGGGGAAGCGGCCGCGCAGTTCGTGGATGAGGCCGACGACCAGGTCGATCGGCTTGGTGCCGTGCAGGGCGCCACTGGCCTTCCCGCGCCCCCTCGGGGTGCGGATCGCGTCGTACACGTACGCTTCGGTGCTCACTGGTCAAGCCTTTCGGGGAGGGGTCAGCCGAGCAGGGAACGGCCGATGATTTCCTTCATGATTTCGGTCGTACCCCCGTAAATAGTCTGGATCCGGCCATCGGTGAACGCCTTGGCGACCGGGTATTCGGCCATGTAGCCGTAGCCCCCGTGGAGCTGCAGGCAGCGGTCGGCGACCCGTTTCTGCAGTTCGGTGGCCCACCACTTGGCCATGGAGGCGTGCACGGCGTCCAGCTCCCCCCGGGAGTGGTCGTCGATGCAGCGGTCCAGGAACTCGCGTGTGACGGCGCATTCGGTGGCCATCTCGGCGATCTCGAAGCGGATGTGCTGGAGCCGGGCGAGCGGCCTGCCGAACGCCTCGCGCTCCTTGACGTACGCGGTGGTGATCTCCAGCAGGTGTTCGGCCGCGGCGATGCCGGCGACGGCGATGTTCAGCCGTTCCTGGGCGAGGTTGGTCATCAGGTGGAGGAACGCGCCGTTGAGCTCGCCGAGCAGGTTCTCCTTGGGGACGCGTACGTCGTGGAAGAACAGCTCGGCGGTGTCCTGCGACTTCTGGCCGATCTTCTCGAGGTTGCGCCCCCGCTCGAATCCGTCCGCGCCGCGTTCGACGACCAGGAGGGACAGGCCGTGCGCTCCGCCCTCAGGGGTCGTCCTCGCGACGACGATCACCAGGTCGGCGTGGATGCCGTTGGAGATGAAGGTCTTGGAGCCGTTGAGCAGCCAGTGGTCGCCCTTGTCCTCGGCGCTGGTGCGGATGCCCTGGAGGTCGGAGCCGGCGCCGGGCTCGGTCATGGCGATGGCGGTGACGATCTCGCCGGTGCAGAAGCCGGGGAGCCAGCGGCGCTTCTGTTCGTCGGTGCCCAGCGAGGTGAGGTAGGGGCCGATGATGTCGTTGTGGAGGCCGACCGCGAGTCCGGACGCGCCGGCGCGGGCGAACTCCTCCGCGAGGACGGCGCTGTAGCGGAAGTCGGTGTTGCCACCGCCTCCGTACTCCTCGGGGACGGCGATTCCGAGCAGCCCCTGGCGGCCGGCCGCGAGCCAGGCCTCGCGCGAGACGATGCCGTCCTTCTCCCACTGCTCGTAGTACGGGAGGACCTCCTTGGCGAGGAAGGTGCGGACGGTCTCGCGGAAGGCGTCGTGTTCCGCGTCGAAGATCCGGCGCTTCACCCGGTCCCCCTGTCGTTGTCGGTACGGGCGTCGTGAGTACGGGTGTCGTCGGTACGGGTGTCGTCGGTACGGGGGGCGTAAGTCCGGGCGTCGTCGGTACGGATGCTCGGTACGGCCCAGTCGTGGGCGACCTCGTCGGTGCCGGCGCCCGGGCGGGCCGGTGGGCGGTTCACGGAGCCGGGGGTCGCGGAGAAGCGGGGCGCGGGGGCGGGCTGGATGATCCCGCCGTGGTCGGTGAAGGTGGAGCGGGCGGCGAGGTGCGGGTGGGCGGGCGCCTCACGCAGGGACAGAACGGGGGCGACACAGGCGTCGGAATCCTCGAAGACGGCCGTCCATTCGGCGCGGGTCCTCTCCTTGAAACGCGCGGCGACGGCGGCACGCAGCTCGCCCCAGCGGGCGAAGTCCTCGCGGGCGGGGGCGGTGTCCTCGATGCCGAGCAGGGCGGTGAACTCGTCGTAGAACCGCTGTTCCAGCGCCCCGACCGCCATGTACTGGCCGTCGGCCGTCTCGTAGGTGCCGTAGAAGGGGCAGCCGCCGTCCAGGAGGTTGGCGCCCCGCCGGTCCTGCCAGCCGCCGGCGGCCATCATCCCGTGGATCATCGTGGCGAGGTGGGCGGCGCCGTCGGTGATCGCCGCGTCGACGACCTGGCCGCTGCCCCCCTCGCCGCGCGCGTGGTGGAGCGCCGCGAGGACGCCGACGACGAGGTAGAGCGAGCCACCCGCGTAGTCGCCGACCAGGTTCGCCGGCACGGTCGGCGGCTCGTCGGGCTTGCCGATCATGGAGAGCGTGCCGGTGACGGCGATGTACGTGATGTCGTGCCCGGCGCGCCGGGCGAGGGGGCCGTCCTGTCCCCAGCCGGTCATCCGCCCGTAGACCAGCTTCGGGTTGCGGGCGAGGCACGGCTCGGGCCCGACACCGAGCCGCTCGGCGACTCCGGGGCGGTACCCCTCGATGAGGATGTCCGCGCGCTCGACGAGGTCCAGGACACGCCGGGGGCCGCCGTGCTCCTTGAGGTCGATGAGCACGGAGCGTTTGTTGCGGTTGGTGAGGTCGTGGGCGGGATCGATCGCGAGTCCGGCCCCTCCGGGGCGGTCCACCCGGACGACGTCGGCGCCCAGGTCACCCAGGAGCATGGCGGCGAACGGGCCGGGTCCGATGCCCGCCAGCTCGACCACGCGAACCCCGGTGAGCGGGCCGGTGCCTGTCGCTGCCATATGACCCCCAGGACTGTGACACAACTGCTGTTACAGCAATGATGCTAAGAACGTGTTCCACTCCGCACAAGCCCTGTGGGCGAGCGAGCGCTCAGAAGCGCACCGGGGCGGTCCCCTCTCCTCTCGCACGCTAGCCTCTGCCTCCGACAACGGCGCGGACGGCGGAGGGCTGGATGGAGACACGGGACGGCACGGGGCGGACGTATGACGTGGTGCTCTTCGGGGCGACGGGGTTCGTCGGGGAGCTGACCGCCCGCTACCTCGCCGCGCACGCGCCCACGACCTGCCGGTGGGCCCTCGCCGGGCGCAGCCGGGAGAGGCTCGAGGCGCTCCGCGACCGGCTGGCCGCGGAGCACCCGCGATGCGCGGACCTGCCTCTGGTGACGGCCGACGCCACCGACGCGGGGTCGATGCGTGAGCTCGCCGCGTCGTCCCGGGTCGTGGCGAGCACCGTCGGACCCTATGTCTGGTACGGCGAACCGCTGGTGGCCGCCTGCGCCGAGGCGGGCACGGACTACGTGGACCTCACCGGTGAGCCGGAGTTCGTGGACCTGATGTACGTGCGCCACGACGCGCGGGCCCGGGAGACGGGGGCCCGGATCGTGCACGCCTGCGGCTTCGACTCGGTCCCGCACGACCTGGGCGTCTACTTCACCGTCACGCGGCTGCCGGAGGGCGTACCGCTCGCCGTGGACGGGTTCGTCCGGTCCAACGCCTTCTTCTCGGGCGGTACGTTCGCCTCCGCGATGACCGCCATGGGGCGGGGCCGGCAGACGCTGCGGGCGGCCCGGGAGCGTCGGCTGCACGAGCCGCGCCTGGTGGGGCGGCGGGCGCGCGCGCCGCTGGGGGCGCCGCGGTTCAGCCGGGAGACCGGGACGTGGGCGCTTCCTCTGCCGACCCTGGACGCGGGGGTCGTGGCGCGTTCGGCGGCGGCCCTCCCCCGGTACGGGCCGGACTTCCGCTACCGCCACTACGCGGCCGTGAGGGCCCTGCCCATGGCGGTCGGCGGGACGGCGGCCATGGGCGCGCTGTTCGCCCTCGCGCAGGTGCCACCCGCCCGGCGGTGGCTGATGGACCGTTACGAGGCGGGGCAGGGGCCGGACGAGGAGCGCCGGGCGCGCAGCTGGTTCACGGTGCGGTTCGTCGGCGAGGGCGGAGGGCGGAGGGTCTTCACCGAGGTGTCGGGCGGCGACCCCGGGTACGACGAGACGGCGAAGATGCTCGCCGAATCGGCCCTGTGTCTCGCCTTCGATCCGCTGCCGGAGACGGCCGGGCAGGTCACCACGGCGGTCGCGATGGGCGACGCGCTCCTGGAGCGACTGAGCCGGTCCGGGATCCGCTTCCGGGTCGCCGACTCGCGCTGAACGGGCGCCCTCATTCGCGTACGAGGCAGAACGGGTGCCCCGCCGGGTCGGCGTAGACGTGCCAGCCGCGAGCGGGGTCCCCGTCGTCGAGCGGGGCGGCGCCCAGGTCGAGGACCCGCCGCCGCGCCCGGGCGAGGTCGGGCACGCCGACGTCCAGGTGGAACTGCTGCGGGCGGGCGGGGTCGGGCCAGGCGGGCGGGTGGTAGGGGTCGGCCCGCTGGAACGCCAGCACCTGGCCGCCGTCCAAGTGCAGGGTCGCCCAGTCGGCGTCGAGCGACCAGCGGGGGTCCGGGCGGTTCACCTCCCCGCCGAGCAGCCCTCCGTAGAAGCGGGCCAGGGCCCGCGGGTCGGGACAGTCCAGAACGGTGCACTGAAGCCGGCCGATCATGCCGTCGTCGCCTCCTTCAGGGCGCGCCGGCACAGCGAGTCGGCACGGCGGGTGGTCTCCGGGATCCGGTAACGGGGCGTCAGGTGCAGGGCGTGGGCGCAGGCGTTGTCGAGGATGACCCGGTGGCCGGCCGAGACGAACACCGGCTTGACGCCCTCCTGGGTCCGCAGCGCCCGGCCGACCCGCTCGCCGTCCGCCACGAGGGGGGTGGACGCCCCGCGTCCGGGACCCGGCCGCTCGTAGGAGAAGGTGAACGGGTTCTTGGCGACGCCGATCACCGGCAGCCCGGTGAGGACGCCCAGGTGGCTGGCGAGGCCGAAGCGGCGCGGGTGCGCCTGGCCGTAGCCGTCGCACACCACGACTCCGGGGTCGCTCCCGAGCGCGCCGAGCGCGGCCAGCACGGTCGGTATCTCGCGGAAGGCGAGGAGGCCGGGCACGTACGGGAAGGACACCCGGCCGACGGCGGTGGCCTCCTCGACGACGGTGAGAGTCCGGGCGTCCAGGACGACCGCCGCCGCGGCGACGAGGTCGCGCTCGTCGTCGTAGGCCACGTCGACGCCGGTGACCAGTCCGGTGCCGGGCGGCGGGCCGGGCTCGTCGAGAACGACGCGGCCGCGCAGTTCGTCCTGGACGGCCAGGGCCGCCGCCTCGTCGGACGGCCAGTCGGCGGGCTTCTCGATGATCCTCATAGTGGCCCTCACCCTACGTCGGCCGCGACCGTACGAGGGGTGCCCCGGCACCGGCGCCCGGGCGGGCGCGGCTGTCGTTGGGGCCGGATAGCCTCGCGGTCATGTTCGTACTGGAATTGACCTACACCGGGCCCCTCGAGCGGGTGGACGAGCTCCTCCCGGACCATGTCGCCTGGCTCGACGCCCATTACGCGTCGGGGGCGTTCATCGCCTCCGGCCGCAAGAACCCGCGTGACGGCGGCATCATCCTGGCCGTCGGGGAGGACCGCTCGCGGATCGAGGCGATCACGGCGACCGATCCGTTCGTCACCGAGGGGCTGTGCGAGTACCGCGTCACCGAGTTCCTCGCGACGAGGACGGCGCCGGACCTCTCCGCGTACCGCCGGCAGCCGCCGGTTCAGGGGCGCTGACCCCGGCGCCGTCCACCGGGCCCGCCGGCGGCTGCCCGCCGCTGCCCCCGGCGCCCGTGGCGGCGCCCCTGACGGCGCCCGTGGCGGCGCATCCCTGACCGCGCCCGCGGGCGGTCCAGGGGCGGCTCCTGGACGGCTCCACGGACGGCCCCCGCGGCGCACCCTGACGGCTCCAGGGGCGGCCCCCTGGACGGTTCCCGTGGCGGCGCACCCTGACCCGTGCCCGTGGTGGCGCGCCTGACGGCTCCAGGGGCGGCGCCCCTGGACGGCTCCAATGACGGCGCCCCGTGACGGCTCCCGTGACAACGCCCCCTGACGACGCCCTTGGGCGGCGTCCGTGGTGGCGCACCCTGACCGCGCCCGCGGCGGCTCCAGGGGCGCCCCCTGGACGGTCCCGTGGCGGGCCCCCTGATGGCGCCCCCTGACGGGCCGCGTGGCGGCCACCGGGGCACCCCCCTGGACGGCTCCAGTGGGCGCCTCCCTGGAGGGTCCCGTCGCGGCGTCTCCTGACG
>NZ_BAAASR010000020.1:163358-179683 GCF_039532985.1 Streptomyces gobitricini
CGCGGCGGGCAGTCGGCGCCGGGGCCCCGGTTCACCGTTCCAGGCGGGCGACCCGGCCCTTCTCGCCCGCTGCCCAGCAGCCTCGGTCGGCGGCGCAGTCGACCGTGTCGTACGACCCGGTGTCGACGGTCCGCCAGGTGCGGCCGCCGTCCGTCGTCAGGTCCGTCCCGGTGGGGCCGACGGCGAGGGCGGCCGACCGGCTGTGCGGAAGCCAGGTCACGCCCGAGCGGTACGCGGGCGGTGGGGTGTGCGCCTGGCGCCACGTCCGCCCGCCGTCCCGGCTGACGGCTGCCGCCCGGGGCGACGGCTGCCCCGTCCGGTAGTCGCCTCCGACGGCGATGCCGTGCGCGCGGTCGCGGAAGGCCAGGGCGAAGACGCCGCGCGCCGGGTCGCCGGCCGGGACCGTCGATGCGGCGACCGTCCAGTTCAGGCCGCGATCGGAGGAGTGCAGCACGCGCGCGGTGGCGCCGCCGCCGGTGGCCAGCCACACGTCCTCGGGGCCGGAGCTGACCAGGCACTGGCCACTCGCCGCGAACGCGGCCTCTCCCGGCAGCGCCGCGGGCATGCCGGTGTCGGGCAGCACCTCCCAGGTGCGGCCGCCGTCCGCGGTCGACAGGACGCGGTACCGGCCGTCGACCGGGTCGCTCACGGCGAGACCGTGGCGGCGGTCGAAGAAGGTGACGCAGTCGTAGAAGGCCCGGGGGTCGGTGTTGCGGAACGACTCCGTCCAGCTGGCTCCGCCGTCGTCGGTGCGGAAGATGCGGGAGGCCTCCCCCTCGCCGATCGCCAGCACCACCGCGCGGCGGCCGTCGAACGCCTCCACGTCCCGGAACTCCAGCTCGCCCGCACCGGCAGGTGAAACGTTCCGCCAGGTCCGGCCGCCGTCCGGCGTACGCAGCACCGTGCCCCGGGAACCCGCCACCCAGGCGGTGGAACGGCTCACGGCCGCCAGCCCCCGGAAGCGCGCGTCCGTCCCCGTCGGCTTCAGCCCCCAGGCGGGCCCCTCGGTGCTCGGGGCGGCCTGGGCCGGGGCGGCGGTGAGCGCGGCCGCCAGCACCGCCCCGCACAGCCCCGCCGACACCGTTCGCATCGTCTTCCCCGTCGACGTCATGGCGCCGGAACGTAGTCCACCCCGGCGGGCGCGTCCAGACCGCCCCGGTGACGCAGGTCACACCACTCGCCAGTGCACGTGTCCACGGATTTCGTCGTCCTCCCTGGTGCAGGAGACGTACCGCCGCAGCCGTGTGTGAGGGAGCAGGCCTTGTCCACCGTCATCGAGCATCCCGTACGGGCCCGCCTGGTAGCGTCCGCGCCCCGCAGGGAAAGCGTCGCCGCCACACTGCGCTACGACCCCGAGAACCCCTTCGCCGTACAGATGACCTTCCCCGCGCCGGCCACCCTCGAAGGCATCGAGGTGGCCTGGGAGTTCGCCCGCGACCTGCTCGCCACGGGCCTCGACGAGCCGGCCGGGCTCGGTGACGTACGCGTACGGCCCTACGGATACGACCGTACGGTCGTGGAGTTCCACGCCCCCGAGGGTGTCGCGATGGTGCACATCCGCACCTGCGAGGTGCGCCGCTTCCTCCAGCGCGCCCGGCATCTGGTGCCGGACGGCCGCGAGCACGAGTTCCTGGACCTCGACCAGGACCTGACGGAGCTGCTGCGCGACGCCCGCTGAGCGGTCCGCCGGCCGGAAATTCCGTTGCGGCCCGGAAGCGGCCGGGCGTACCTTCGATCCCGCCCTTGTCGTCGTCGAACGGAGCAGGACGTTGCTCGTCTGAGGTCTCGAGACACCGTGTCGCACAGCCGCGTTCGGCGCTGTGCGCGCCACTGTGTGCGACCTCGGCCATGAGCCGTCCCGGTGTCTCACCCGTTGCCCCTTTTCCTTTCGCAACCGGGAGACCCGTATGTCTACCTTCCCCACCTTCATCACCTGCACCGACCTGTCGTTCTCCTGGCCGGACGGCACCGAGGTGCTGGACGGCTTCCAGCTCGCGGTAGGGCCCGGCAGGACCGGCCTGATCGGCCTCAACGGCTCCGGCAAGTCGACCCTGCTCAAGCTCATCGCGGGGGAACTCACCCCCACCGACGGCACGGTCCGCACGATGGGCGAGGTCGGCCATCTGCCTCAGAACGCGACGCTCGACACCACACTCCGCGTCGACCAGGCACTGGGTATCGCCGCCGCCCGTGCCGCGCTCCACGCCATCGAGGGCGGTGACCCGGGCGAGGAGCACTTCACGGCGATCGGCGACGACTGGGACGTCGAGGAGCGGGCGCGTGCCGCCCTCGACCAGCTAGGCCTCGGCCACATCGGCCTGGACCGCACCATCGGCGAGGTGTCGGGCGGCGAGTGCGTCCTGCTGCGGCTGGCCGCCCTGCTGCTGGCCCGCCCCGACGTGCTGCTGCTCGACGAGCCGACCAACAACCTCGACCTGCACGCCCGCCGGCGGCTGTACGCGGCCGTCGAAAACTGGTCCGGCGTCCTGGTCGTGGTCAGCCACGACCGTGAACTGCTGGAGCGGGTCGACCAGATCGCCGACCTCCGGGACGGCGAGGTGACCTGGTACGGCGGCACCTACTCGGCGTACGAGGAGGCGCTCGCCGCCGAACAGGAGGCGGCCGAGCGCATGGTGCGGGTCGCCGAGGCCGACGTACAGCGGCAGAAGCGCGAACTGGCCGACGCGCACGTGAAGTTGTCACGGCGCAAGCGGTACGGGCAGAAGATGTACGACACCAAACGGGAACCGCGCGCCGTGATGAAGCTCCGGAAGCGGGCGGCGCAGGAGTCAGCCGGCAAACACCGCACCATGCACGCCCAGAAGCTCGCCGAGGCCAAGGAACGGCTCGACGAGGCGGTGGACGCGGTACGGGACGACGACGAGATCCGCGTCGAGCTGCCGCACACCACCGTCCCACCGGGCCGGGGGGTACTGCTGCTGCGCGACCTGGAACTGCGGTACGGGGCGCGGGTCGGCGGCGAGTGGGAGCTTCGCGGCCCGGAGCGGGTCGCGCTCGTCGGGCGCAACGGCGCCGGCAAGACGACGCTGCTGCGCACGATCGCCGGCGAACTGGAGCCGGTGGCGGGCGAGGTGGAGACGCACGTCCCGCTGCGGTTCCTGCCGCAGCGGCTCGACGTCCTCGACGACGACCTGAGCGTGGTGGAGAACGTCGCCCGGTTCGCGCCCGAGGCGACCGCCAACCGGATCCGGGCGCGGCTGGCCCGCTTCCTGTTCCGGGGGGCGCGGGCCGACCAGCGGGCGGGGACCCTGTCGGGCGGCGAGCGGTTCCGGGCGGCGCTGGCCGCGCTGTTGCTGGCCGAACCGGCGCCGCAGCTGCTGATGCTGGACGAACCGACGAACAACCTCGACATGGCGAGCGTCCGGAAGCTCACCGAGGCGCTCGACGCGTACGAGGGGGCTCTGATCGTGGCCAGTCACGACGTGGCGTTCCTCGAGTCCATCGGCATCACCCGCTGGCTGCTGCTGGAGGACGGCGAGCTGCGTCCGACGACGGCGGACGAGGTGCTGTCGAACCGGTGACGGGCGCCGGTGTCCGCTGGCCGGGGGGCCGACGGCCGTGACGGGCGCCGGTGTCCGCTGCCGACCGGGGGGCCGACGGCCGTGACGGGGGCTGCCGGGCCGGGCAGGCCGCCGTTCGCCCGGGGCTGTTCGCGTCCGCGCACCCCGAGGCGGTCGTCGTGGGCCGGGGCGCGGCGCCGGCTCCGTCGCCGTCCGCCCCGGCGCGTGCCTGCCGTGCACGGCCGCACGCGCGCGACGGGCCGTGCCGGGCCGGGAATGGCCTGCGGCCGATGGGGGTAGGCGTGGGCGGTCCCCGACTTCCGGAGGCTGCCGTGCCCAGCAGAAGAGCCCTGGTCCGCCGCCCGAGCCCGCGCCTCGCCGAGGGCCTGGTCACGCACGTCGAGCGAACCCCTGTCGACCCCGCGTCGGCCCTCGGCCAGTGGGAGCGGTACGTCGGCGCCCTGCGTGAGCACGGCTGGGACACCGTGGAGGTCGAGCCGGCCGACGACTGCCCGGACGGGGTCTTCGTCGAGGACGCCGTGGTGATGTTCCGGGACGTGGCGCTCGTCTGCCGGCCCGGTGCCCCCTCCCGCCGCCCCGAGGTCGCCGCCGTTGAGGAGGCGGTGACGCGGCTGGGCTGTTCGGTGCGCCGGGTGCGGAAGCCGGGCACGCTCGACGGGGGTGACGTGCTCAAGGTCGGCGACACGGTGTACGTCGGGCTGGGCGGGCGGACGAACGCGGAGGGCGTGGCTCAGCTGCGGGCGGCCTTCGAGCCGCTGGGCGCGCGTGTCGTCCGCGTACCGGTCAGCAGGGTGCTGCACCTGAAGTCGGCGGTCACGGCGTTGCCGGACGGCACGGTGATCGGGTACGAGCCCCTGGTGGAGGCGGTCTCCCTCTTCCCGCGCTTCCGGCCGGTGCCGGAGGAGTCCGGCGCGCACGTGGTGCTGCTGGGCGGCGGGAAGCTGCTGATGGCGGCGAGCGCGCCGAGGTCGGCGGAGCTGTTAACGGACCTCGGGTACGAGCCGGTCGTCGTCGACATCGGCGAGTTCGAGAAGCTCGAAGGGTGCGTGACCTGCCTCTCCGTACGCCTCCGTGGCCTCCGCACATAACGGAACGTAAGCCTCCATCCGAGGACCCGGGCTTGGCTCAGGCTTACAGCCCCCTTAACCTACGGTCTCGTAACCTACGAAGCCGTAAGTAATTCTCCCGTCCCCAGGAGCACCCGTATGACCCTCACCTCTCCCCACCTCGGCAGTTCGGAAGCGTGGACCGACGCCCGGCTGCTGTACGCCCTGGAGGAGGTGGTCGAGAAGGAGCTCAACCGCCATCTCAAGGTCGTCAAGGACTGGATGCCGCACGAGTACGTCCCGTGGTCGGACGGCCGCAACTTCCCCGGCCTCTTCGAGGACGGCGAAGCCTGGGAGCCGCAGCAGTCCAAGGTCACCGACATCGGCAAGATCGCGCTCGTCGTCAACCTGCTGACCGAGGACAACCTGCCCAGCTACCACCACGAGATCGCCACGCTCTTCGGGCGGGACGGCGCGTGGGGCACCTGGGTGCACCGCTGGACCGCCGAGGAGGGCCGGCACGGCATCGTGATGCGCGACTACCTGCTCGCCTCGCGCGCCGTGGACCCGGACAAGCTGGAGCAGTTCCGGATGTCCCACATGAGTGAGGGCTTCGAGTCGGACAACCGCCACTCGATGCTGCACTCGGTGGCGTACGTCGCCTTCCAGGAGCTCGCGACCCGCATCTCGCACCGCAACACCGGCCACCAGTCGGGCGACCCGGTCTGCGACCGCATGCTGGCGCGCATCGCGACCGACGAGAACCTGCACATGGTCTTCTACCGGAACCTGCTGGGCGCGGCCTTCGAGCTCGCCCCGGATCTGACGATGCAGGCGGTACGCGACGTGGTGGTGAACTTCCGCATGCCGGGCCACGGCATGCCGGGGTTCGAGCGGGCGGCGGCGCAGATGGCGATCGGCGAGATCTACAACATGCGCATCCACCACGACGACGTGCTGCAGCCGGTGCTGCGCTTCCTGAAGGTGCTGGAGATCGACGGGCTGGGCCCGGAGGGTCTGAAGGCGCAGGAGGAACTCGGCCTCTACATGCACGGGCTGGACACCGAGGCGTCCAAGTTCGACGAGAAGCTCGCCGCCCGAAAGGCCCGCATGGCGGCTCGGGGCCGCTGACCCCCCGGCGCCGCGGCCGCCGGCCCCCGAGCCGAGCCCCGGCACCTGCCCGGACCGGCGCCCTGCGTCGTACGGCCACCAGGCCGGACGGCGCCCCGCCCGGTCCGGCGCCCGGTGCCACGGCCCCGCTCGCGGGGCGGCGCCTGAGGTTGTGCGTCCCCCTCGTGGGGCGGCGCCCGGCGTTGTGCGGCTCTCCCGCCCGGGCGGTGGCCCCGACCCGGCCGGAGCGGTACCGCCGGGACGGCGAACGGGCCGTGTGCCAGGGGTACGGGCCACGGCACTCGGCCCGTGCCCCCGAACGCCCGCGCGCGCGAGGGCGCCCGGCGCTGTGCGGCTGGTGGCCGCCCCGTGGGCGGCGCCGCGCGGGGCCTTGGTGCTCGCCGCGCGCGGGGCCTTGGCGCTCGGCGGGGGCACCCCGCGCTCACAGGAGGCTTGCGGGCGCGTCGTACGCTGTGGCGCGTGAAGCCTGTGACCCGCTTTTTCCTGATCGGCGCTCCCGTAGCCGTCGCCGCCGCCGTCATATTCGGCGGAGGCGACGGTTCCGTGCGCCCTGCCGACGCCGCCGACGTAAGCCCCCTGCCGCAGGCGACCCCCTCGGGGGACCCGCTCAAGGCGGGCACCGTGGACGAGCGGAAGGCCCTGGAGGCACGCATCGCCAAGATGCCGCCCGGTCTCGCCGCCCCCGGCAAGAAGGAGATCGCCGCCCGGCTGGTGGCCAGTGCCGACAACTCGACCCTCGACTGGCGCGGCGAGTACGACGACATCGAGGACATCGGTGACGGCAACGGCTACACCGCCGGTGTCATCGGCTTCTGCTCCGGCACCAACGACATGCTCCAGCTCGTCGAGTACTACACCGAGGAACACCCGGACAACCCGCTGGCCGAGTACCTCCCGGCGCTGCGCGAGGTCGACGGCACCGACTCGCACGAGGGCCTCGACCCGGGATTCACCGGCGCCTGGAAGAAGGCCGCCGAGGACCCCGCCTTCCGCGAGGCGCAGGACGTGATCCGCGACCGCATCTACTTCGACCCGGCCGTGCGGCTGGCGAAGATGGACGGACTGTCCACGCTCGGCCAGTTCATCTACTACGACGCGATGGTGCTGCACGGCCCGGGCGTGGGGCCCGACGAGTTCTACGGCATCCGCGCCACGGCGATGAAGAAGGCCGACACCGCTGCGGCGGGCGGCGACGAGAAGGCGTACCTCAACGCCTTCCTGGACGCGAGCCGCGCCGTGATACAGGCCCAGAAGACGGAACGGGAGCGGGACACGTCCCGTATCGACACGGCCCAGCGGGTGTTCCTGCGGGACGGGAACATGGACCTCGCGGTGCCGCTGACGTGGCAGACGTACGGGGAGACGTTCCGGATCACCACGCAGCCGGACGGTAGGCCTTGAGGAACACCCCGGCGACCGGCGCGCCCGCCTCGCCCCGCACGATCGGGTCGTAGGCGCGGGCGGCACCGTCCGCGGTCGTCCCGGCCGTTGCGGCTGTTCCGGTCGTCCCGGGTGGCTCAGCGTCCCTGCCGCCTGAGCGCGTACCGTTCCTTCTCCGACAGCCCGCCCCAGACCCCGAAGCGCTCGTCGTGCGTGAGGGCGTACTCGAGGCAGGCGTCGCGGCCGTCACAGGCGGCGCAGAGGCGCTTGGCCTCGCGGGTGGAGGAGCCCGGGTCCGGGAAGAAGAAGTCGGGGCCCGTCTGGGCGCACAGGGCGGCTTCCTGCCAGGAGAGCTCGTCGGTGGGAGCAGTGCGGTTGATCGGCATGCCGCCCACGCTGCCCGGCCCCGATAAACGGCACGTCAATGAACGATCAACGGCACCGGCTGCGGGGGCAGGCCGGTTCGCTCCGTAAGCATGGGCCTCCGTGCCGTGATCGGCAAGGGGTTCCCCCGGCCCGGGGGTGTCGCGGCCCGTCGGGCCGTGTGGGCGGACGGGGCTTCGGGCGGTGGGCGGTTACGAGGGTTCAGAGGGGGCGCCCCACGCGGCCGGTGGCAGGGCTGCTCCGCCGGCGCACTGGTGAGCAGCGTCACCGTCGTCCGCCCGACGAGGAGGACCTGGGTGCCGGTGCCGCGGGGCCGGGGTACGGGGAGGTGACTCGGTGCCGAGCGCCGGCCCGTGGAGGGCCATGGCGGCGGCCGGCGCTCAGTGGGCGTGGGCGCCGTCGGTGGACGCCACCGGATGGTGCGGCTCGTACCCGGGGATGGTGCCGTCCGGCTTGGCCACCAGGAGAAGGCCGGCCATCCCCATGTCGGAGTGGCTCTGCACGTGGCAGTGGTACATCCACGCGCCGGCGCCCACGTGTTCACCCGCGATGATCTGGAAGCCGAACGAGTCGGCAGGGCCGGTGATCTTGTTGTCGACGACCCGGCTGGGATCGTCGGGGCCGGTGAGCAGACCGGTGCGGTTGTCGGCCCACCGGTGACCGTGGATGTGGAACGTGTGGTAGTACTCGCCGTGCGTGATCATGATGATCTCGACCCGCTCCCCCACGGTGGCCCGGAAGTCGGGGCTGCGGTGGCCGGGCTCGTTGTTGATCGTCATGTCGTTGAAGACGATCGTGAACTGCTTGTCGGGCAGGATGTCGCCCTTGCGGCGCACCACGACCGGGCCGTACAGCCCCTTGCGGATACCTCCCGTGCCGTGGTCCGTGCCCACGACGTGGTCGTGGTAGTGCCAGTAGCCCGCGCTGCCGGCGCGCCATGTGCCGTCCCCACGGCGGCCGGGGGCGTGGGTGCGCCAGGTGTAGGTGCGGGTGCCGCCGGGCTCCACATGACTGCGGTTCATCCTCGTGCCGTCGCTCGCCACGTCGTAGTCCACGCCGTGGACGTGGAGGCTGGCGGGCACGTCCATGGTGTTCTCGAACTCGATGTGGAGCGTGTCCCCCTCGTTCAGTTCGATGAGCGGCCCGGGGACGGTCGCCCCGCCCTTCTGGAGCCCGTAGCCCATCCGGCCGTCCGCCAGTTTCTCGGCGTACAGCCTGAGATGACGCACCCGGCCGCCCGCCGGGGCGGTGGGCGGCGGCGTCTCGGCCGATACGGCACCGGGCGCGGAGGCCACGGACAACGATGTCACGCCGGTCGCGGCAACCGCTCCCCCGGCGAGCAGCCGCCGGTTGAAGCTCCGTCTGTCCATGCCGAACTCCCCAGTGCGGTGCGGAGGATGACGGGGCGAAGCGCCCCCGGACGGGCACACCGTAACCGGGTGGACCATGGTTCATCCACACCCAGGACAAAGTTCGCCGGATTGTCGCCGGGCTATTGGCGAGCCACGGAAAGAGGGCTAGCTTCATCGTCGTTCGCTGCGACCACAGAGCTGTGACCACACAGGGGTGGGTGAACACATGCACCGTGCACCACATCACCGGTCGAGATCCCGCCGCCGAGCGGCGGCAGCACTCGGCGCGGGCGCCCTGGCGGCCTCCCTGCTCAGCGGTACGGCGGCCACCGCCGTACCCAACCCCGGTGAGCCCGGGCCGAGCAGCCGGACAACGTTGTCTCTCCCGTCTCCGCCCGGCGGGGCCCAGGTACGGGTGCTGGTTTTCCACGCCTCGACGACGGCCGAGTCGCCGACCGTCGACGCCGGTATCGCGGCGGTCGAAGCGATCGGCCACTCGGGCCCGGTGGCCCACCGGTTCCGCACCGAGGCCACGGACGACGCCTCGGTCTTCACCGACGCCCGCAAGCTCGGCCGGTACAACGCGATCGTGTTCCTGACCGGCGGCGGCGACGTGCTCGACCCCGAGCAGGAGGCGGGCCTGGAGGCGTACATCGAGGCGGGCGGCGGTTTCCTCGGCATCCACGACGCGGCGCGCACCGAGCCGTACTCGGACTGGTTCACCGGCCTGGTCGGCGCCCGCCCGGCCGCGAACAGCCCGACCGCCGTGCAGCGCGCCACCGTCGAGGTGGGCGACCGGCGGCATCCGGCCACCCAGAAGCTTCCGCTGAACTGGAAGCGCCCGGACAAGTGGCTCAACTGGACGGTCAACCCTTCGGGTGCCGTCCACACGGTCGCCCGCGTCAAGGAGAGCACCTACAAGCCGGGGCCGAGTGCCAACGGCTGGGACCACCCGGTCTCCTGGTGCCGGGACTACGACGGCGGCCGCTCCTTCTACACCGGCATGGGCGGCACGGCCGACTCGTTCGCCGAGACCGACTTCCGCGAGCACCTGCGCGGCGCCCTGCTCTGGACGACCCGGCTCTCCCGCGCCGACTGCAAGGCCACCATCGACGCCCACTACACCGCGGAGCGGGTCACCCGGCCCAACCGGCCGGGCCACAACGACCAGATCGGCGAGCCGCACGGCCTGGTGGCCGCCCCCGACGGCCGCGTCCTCTACATCGGGCGCGGCGGCGCCGACCCCTCCCGGCCGGTGGTGACCGACTGGGACGACCCGGACATCGGCAAGGGCACGGGTGAAGTCCACGTCTACGACCCGAGGACGGGGGACGTGCGACTGGCGGGCGAGCTCACCGTCTTCGGCAACAAGGGCGGCGGTGACGAGCTGACCAAGAACGAGGAGGGGCTCCTCGGCATCGAGCTCGACCCGGACTTCATGGCCAACGGCTGGGTGTACCTGCATTACACACCGCACTCACGGATCAACCGCGACACGCACATGGCGGAGCGGTACGTCTCCCGGTTCACCCTCGACCCCGCCACGGACAAGCTGGACCCGGCGAGCGAGAAGGTGCTGCTCAAGTGGCCCGTGCAGATCCACAGTTGCTGCCACGCGGGCGGCGGCATGGCATGGGACTCCGAGGAGAACCTGTACATCGCCACCGGTGACAACAACTCGAGCGGCTTCAGCTCGGGGTACTCGGGCAATAATCCGGAGCCGAACTTCAAAGGCGTCCCGTTCGCCGACGCCCGCCGTACGTCGGGCAACACCAACAACCTCAACGGCAAGATCCTCCGTATCCACCCGGAGGACGACGGCACGTACACGATCCCCGAGGGCAACCTCTTCACCGGCGCGGAACCGGACGAAGGCGGTGGCAGGACCCGGGGCGAGATCTATGTGATGGGCGTGCGCAACCCGGCCCGGATCTTCGTCGACAAGCGGACGGACATCCTGTACGCGGGGTGGGTCGGCCCCGACGCCGGCGCCCCGTCCACCACCTGGGGCCCGGCCAAGTACGACACCTTCGCCGCGATCACCAAGGCGGGCAACCACGGCTGGCCGTACTGCATGGGCAACAACCAGCCGTACCGGGACCGCAACCTCCCGGACCCGAGCAAGCCGCTGGGCTGGTACGACTGCGCCGAGCCGAAGAACGAGTCGCCCCACAACGACGGTCTGGTGAACCTGCCCCCGGTGACGCCGAACACCATCTGGTACTCGCCGCAGGGCGGCGGCGTGGACTACCCGCGTGACGCCGACGGCGTCCCCAGCTACAGGACGGACGAGCAGAAGCTGCTGCTGCCGTGGCTGAAGGGCGGCGGCCAGGCGACCATGAACGGGCCGGTGTACCGGTACGACGCGGCGTCCGACAGCACGGTCAAATGGCCCTCGTACTGGGACGGGAAGTGGTTCGTCGGTGACTTCTACGACGGGGACCAGCCGCGGCACGCCGTACTGACCGACCCCAGGACGGTCGGCAAGGGCGGCCTGCCGGTGCACGCCGAGTCCCTGAAGAAGATCATCCCGGTGGGGGCGGACGGCATCCGCAACCTGATGGACTGGAAGTTCGCGCCGGACGGTTCGCTCTACGTCCTGGACTACGGGCGCGGCTTCTTCACCTCCGACGCCAAGTCGGCGCTGTGGCGTGTGACGTACCACGGCGGCGAGCCGACGCCCGCCGCCGACGGACTCGCGAGGAAGGCGGCCGCACGGTGAGACACCGCTCCCTCCTGCTGTGGACGGCCCTGGCCGGGGCGCTGCTGATGGCGCTCGGCCTGACGCCGAACGCCGCGCACGGACGACCCGGCAGCGGGCCGGCGACCGCGGCGGAACAGGTGCTGACCTGGACCGCCGGCGACCCCATCGACCGCTACCTGACCTTCCCGGCCACCGCGGTGGCGGGCCCGGCCACGATCGTCTTCGAGAACAGCACGGCCACCGGGAACACCACCGGGATGCCGCACACCCTGACGTTCGACGTCTCGGACCCGGAGTACAACAACGACGTCCGGCTGAACATCCTGGCCAATCCCAACGACGACCAGGGCGGCAGGCACACCGCCCAGGTGACCCTGACACCCGGCCGGTACCGCTTCTACTGCACGATCCCCGGCCACGGCTCGATGCAGGGCGTCCTCACCGTGACGGAGGGAGGCGGCGGCGAGGACACCACGGCGCCGGAGACCTCCGCGAAGGTCGAGGGTGAGCGGAACGCGGACGGCGCGTACGTCGGTCACGCCAACGTCACGGTGTCGGCGAGCGACACCGGGGGGTCGGGCGTGGAACGGATCGAGTACGCGCTCGGCGCGGACGGCGCCTGGCAGGCGTACACCGCCCCGGTGATGGTCCACCAGGTGGGCGCCCACAGGTTCCGCCACCGGGCCACCGACAGGGCGGGCAACACATCGGCCGAGAAGGCCGTGGACTTCACCGTGGCCGCGCCGCCGACGGACGACACGACACCGCCGGAGACGTCGGCGACCGTCAGCGGGGAGAGGAACGACCAGGGCGAGTACCTGGACATGGCGACGGTCACCGTGAGCGCGTCCGACACCGGATCGGGCGTCAACACCATCGAGTACGCCATCGGTGACGACGGCGCCTGGCAGACCTACACCGCCCCGGTGATGGTCCACCAGGTGGGCACCCACACGGTCCGCTACCGGGCGACGGACCGGGCGGGCAACGTGGCGGCCGGGAAGTCGCTGCGGTTCACGGTGGTCGCCCCACCGGCGCGGGACACCACCCCGCCGGACACCACGGCCACCGTGACCGGGGCCAGGAACTCGGACGGGGCGTTCCTCATCAGCGCCACGGTGACGGTCGCCGCGACCGACACCGGCGGCTCGGGTGTGGACAGGGTCGAGTACTCGCTGGACGGCGGGCCGTACCTGGCCTACACCGCTCCGGTGGTGGTGGACCGGATGGGCCACCACACGGTGCTCCACCGGGCGACCGACAGGGCGGGCAACACGTCGGCGGCCGGGCGGGTCTCCTTCGACGTCGCGGAGGGCGGCGGCGTGCCGGCGCCCGGTTGCCCGGAGTACGACGAGCGGCTCACCGTCATCGTCGGCACGGTCGACAGCGGCGTGCCCAACCGGATGACACGCGACCGGTGCACGATCAACGAGCTGATCGAGGACGAGAAGGACTGGTCGTCGCAGGCGCTGTTCCTCAAGCACGTGGACGCGGTCCTCGACCGGCTGCTCACCGACGGGGTCGTCGACGCGCGCGAGCACCGGGCGGTCCTCCGCGCGGCCAGGGAGTCCGGCATCGGCAAGCCGGGCCAGACCAGCGGCTACCGCACCCTGTTCGACGGCTCGCCGGAGACCTTCGCGAAGTGGCAGCACGTCGGCGGCGGCAGGTTCGCCCTCAACGGCGACGGCTCGATGACCAGCAGCACCACGGTCCCGGGCATGGGCATGCTGTGGTTCCCGCAGCGGCGTTACGGGGACTTCTCGCTGAAGCTGCGGTGGCGCGACGACGCCCCGGGCACCGGCAACGCCAACTCCGGCGTCTTCGTCCGCTTCCCGGACGTCCACGACCACCCGGAGGAACCGCGTCCGGAGTGGGTCGCCATCAAGTTCGGTCACGAGGTCCAGGTGCTGGACCGGCCGGACGGCGACATGTACAAGACGGGTTCGGTCTACGGGTTCGACCGGGTGGGCCTCGGCGGCGCGGGGGTCACCCCGAAGGGCACCTGGAACGACTACGAGGTCCGGGTGGAGGGCCAGCACTACTCGGTGTCCGCAACGGTGTCCTGATCAACGAGTTCGACAACAACGGCGGCCAGGAGTTCTCCCCGCCGCGCGCCGACGACCCGGGCACGGACGGGCGGCGGTACGCCACCGGCCACATAGGGCTCCAGGTCCACGGCACGACGGACGTCATCTCCTACCGCGACATCCGGATCAAGGAGCTGTGACCGCCGGCCGGTACGTGTCCGTGCCGGTCCTGGCCCCGCGCCGGGACCGGCACGGTCAGGCCGCGTCGGCGGCTGATCCGTCGCGCGGCATTCGGCCAGGCCCGGCGGTTTTGTGCCAATCCTCGGCAACCCGCCGCCACGGCTCATGACCGCCACGGCTCATGACCGCCACGGCCCTCGCCGTCCGGGGCCCGAGCACGTTCGGGCGGACAGGTCCTAGCCGGTCTTCTTGGCGCGGCTCGGCTGCACCCGCTTCGGCTCACCCGGCATCTTCGGGTAGTCCGGCGGGTACGGCAGGTCCGCCATGCCGTGGTCGCGCTCGTCCCGGGCGGCCAGCTCCAGCAGGCTGTCCAGGCCGAAGGCGTGGTCGTCCATGTCCGCGTGGACGTCGCCGTGGTCGGCGTACCGCACGGGCATGGTCGCCAGGTCGAAGTCACGGGGGTCGACGTCGTCCAGTTCGTCCCAGCGGAGGGGGGCGGACACCGGGGCGTGCGGCTTGGGGCGGATCGAATAGGCCGACGCGATGGTCCGGTCGCGGGCCGTCTGGTTGTAGTCGACGAAGATCTTCTCGCCGCGCTCCTCCTTCCACCAGGCGGTGGTGACCCGGCCGGTCATGCGCCGTTCCAGTTCACGGCCGACGGCGATGGCGGCGCGGCGGACGCGGGTGAAGTCCCAGCGGGGCTCGATCGGTACGTAGACGTGGAGGCCGCGGCCGCCGGACGTCTTGGGCCAGCCCCGCAGCCCGTGCTCGTCGAGCAGGGCGTGCAGCTCGTGCGCGGCGGCCACCGCCTCGGCGAAGCCGGTGCCGGGCTGCGGGTCGAGGTCGATGCGCAGCTCGTCGGGGTGGTCGGTGCGGTCGCCGCGGACCGGCCATGGGTGGAAGGTGAGAGTGCCGAGATTGGCGGCCCAGATGACGGCGGCGATCTCGGTGGGGCGGATCTCGTCGGCGAAGCGGCCGCTCGGGAAGGTGATGTGGGCCGTGGGGATCCAGTCGGGGAGGTTCTTGGGCGCCCGCTTCTGGAAGAAGGACTCGCCCTCGACGCCGTCGACGTAGCGCTCCAGGGTCGTCGGGCGGTCGCGCAGCGCCCGTGTGATGCCCTCGCGCACGGCGAGGTAGTAGCGCGCCACGTCCAGCTTGGTGAAGCCGCGCTCCGGGAAGTAGATCTTGTCCGGGTTGGACAGGCGTACGGTCCGCCCGCCGGCCTCCAGCTCCACCGCGTTTCCCATAGGCGTCACAGTAGGGCGCCCCAGCAGACCTCGCATATCGGGCGTATCGGCGGCATGTCGGGCAGAATCTAGCCATGGACCTGCCGGTGATGCCACCCGTGAAGCCGATGCTGGCCAAGTCCGTGAAAAAGATCCCGCCCGGCATGCGGTACGAGGCCAAGTGGGACGGCTTCCGGGCCATCGTCCACCGGGACGGCCCCGAGCTGGTGATCGGCAGCCGCACCGGCAAGCCCCTCACCCGGTACTTCCCCGAGCTGGTCACCGCCCTGCCGCCCAGGCTCCCGGAGCGCTGTGTCGTCGACGGCGAGATCGTGATCGCCCATGAGGGGCGGCTGGACTTCGACCGGCTCACCGAACGCATCCACCCCGCCGCCTCCCGCGTCGCGATGCTCTCCGAACGCACCCCCGCGCGCTTCATCGCCTTCGACGTGCTGGCTCTCGGCGACCGGTCGCTGATGGACAGACCGCTCGTCGAGCGCACGGCGGCACTGGAGGAGGCGCTGCACGGCGTCGACGCCCCCGTCCACCTGGCACCCTCCACCACCGACATCGACGTGGCGCGCCACTGGTTCGAGCAGTACGAGGGCGCGGGCCTCGACGGCGTGATCGCCAAGCCGCTGGACCTGCCCTACCGCCCCGACGCACGGCTCATGTACAAGATCAAGCACGAGCGGACCGCCGATGTCGTCGTGGCCGGCTACCGCTTCCACAAGAGCGGCCCGGTCGTCGGTTCCCTGCTCCTCGGCCTGTACGACGACGAGGGCGCGCTCCAGCACGTCGGCGTCTGCGCCGCGTTCACCGCGAAGCGGCGCGCGGAGCTCATCGACGAACTGGAGCCGCTGCGCATGGACCCGCCGGACGGTCACCCGTGGGCCGCCTGGACGGACGAAGCGGCCCACGAGACCGCCCGGCTGCCCGGCGCGCCGAGCCGCTGGTCCGGCAAGAAGGACCTGTCGTGGGTGGCGCTCCGTCCCGAGCTGGTGTGCGAGGTGGGGTACGACCACATGGAGGGCAGCCGCTTCCGGCACACGGCCCAGTTCCGCCGGTGGCGGCCGGACCGTACGCCGGAGAGCTGCGGGTACGGGCAGTTGGAGGAGCCCGTCTCGTACGACCTCGGTGAGGTGCTGTCAGGAGGCGGGGTCGGGGGCTGAGCAGGGTCCGTCGCCGGGAGTGCCGGGTGGACCAGGAGCCCGGTCCGGGGTCGCGGTCGGGTCCGGGGTCGGGTCCGGCGAGGGCGTGCCGGTCGGCACGGGGGGCGGCGGCGGGCAGGTGGGATCCGGCGACGGCTCCGTGGGGGACGGAGTGGGCGTGGGTGTTGGGGCGGGGGTGGGG
>NZ_BAAASR010000021.1:0-202206 GCF_039532985.1 Streptomyces gobitricini
CCGGCGCGGCCGGCTCCAGCGCCCCGGCCGGCGCGGCGAACCCCGGCAGCGCGGGCGGCACGGGGCGCGCGGGCGATTCCGGACGTACGGGCAGCGGCGGCTCCGGCAGTGCGGGTGCGGCCGGCTCGTACCCGGGTGCGAGCGCCGGCAGGGGCACGGGGGCGGGGCCGGTGGGGGCCGGTGCGGGGGGCACGTCGTCGTCGGCTTCCGGACGGGGCACCGGGGCGTACCCGCACAGCGCCTCTTCCGCCGCGCCCGCCGCGAGCCCCGTCAGCACCACGCGCCCGTCGTCGCAGACCAGCACCGTGCGTACCGTGATGTTCCGGTGGACCCAGCCGTGCGCGTGGAGCGCGCGCAGCGCGGTGAGCACCTCGGAGCCGATCTCGGCCGCCCGGTAGGGGCTCAGCGGCTCCTCGGCGAGCAGGGCCGCCAGGGGCCTGGCCGCGACCAGTTCACTCACTACCCACAACGACCCGGCCTCGGCGAAAACGTCGAACACCTGGTCGAGACGAGGATGGTCCGGGATCTGCGCGGCGGCCTGGGCGGCCTCGATGGCCCGCCGTACCGCCGGGTCACCGGAGCGCCGGGACACCCGCCCCCGGACCGGCCCGCGTGGCGGCACCCGCCCTCCGGCCGGACCGGCGTACCCGTCCGGCTCCTCCGGATCCACCACCTCGGCGTCGACGACCTCCGGCAACGGCACCTGCCGTACCAGCACTTCCTGGCCGCTGTACGTGTCGAAGGCCCGCGTCTCGACGAGTTCGTACTCGTCGGACGGCGGCAACGGCAGGCGGTAGCGGTCGGCCAGCACCCTCCCCGCATAGTCGTCCACGACGCCGCCTCCCCACGAGCGAGCTGTCCCCGGCTTCACAACCCGTGCGAAACCGTCAAATCCGGTCGTTCGGTGCGCAGTTACCCGCTCACTCCGGCTGCGTACGGCTCACGAGCTCTCACGATACGTGGCCCTGGTCAGTCCTTGGGGCTGAATGTGGCGAACGCCGTGTCCCGCAGCGTCCTGCACTCCGTGCCGTTCCACTCACCGGCCTTGCAGGTGATCATGATCGCGTAACCGTGCTCGGCGTCGACCTTGAAGCCCCGGTTGAGCACCCGCACCCGCTCCCCGTTCTGCTCGCGCTCGAACTGCCAGTCGGCGACCGTCGGATAACCCTTGTACTCCACCTTGTCGATCCCATGGTGCCGGTAGCCACTGACACTCGCCCTGAGACCGGCCAAGGCGGCCGTCCAGGCGGCCACCGCGTCGTCCTTGGGGCTGCTGGTGAAGTCGACCTGGACGCGCGGGAACCCGCCGCTCTCGCTGTATATCGCGCCCGAGTTCCGCCCGGCCACGCCGGTCGGGCGGAAGCTCGACGGCATGGCCATGGTGAAGTGGAACCGGTCGTTGCCGACCATGGTGTACCCGGCGGGCAGGGACGCCCCCGCGTCACCCTTCGAGGGCCCGCCGGACGGCGTCGCCCCACCGGTGCCGCCCGTGCCCCCGGTGCCGGGCTGCTCGCTTCCCCGCCCCTCGTCCTGCTCCTTGCCCTGTTCGCCGTCGGGCCGGCCGTCGTTGCCGCCGGTGGCGCCCTGCGCGACCGCGGAACCCGCCGAGGCCGTCCGGTCGGTTCCGGGTGTGCCCTGGCCCTTGGCGCCCGGCTCGTCGTCGCCGCTCAGGGCGATGGCGAGCACGGTCGCGAGCACGGCGAGTGCGACGACGACCGCGATGATCACCAGCGTACGGCGCGGCACCACATCCGTGAGCGGTGCCCGCGCGGGAGCCACCGGCGCGGAACGCTCGGCGGTCTGCGACCCGGCCGCCGGCTCCGCCTTGGCGAACGCCGCCGCGTTGCGTACCGAACGCAGCGCGCCGCGCATCCGCTCCGCCGCGGCGTCGTCCGCCTCCTTGGGCCTGGCGAGCGCCTCCTCGCCGGGCAGCGGCAGCAGGGGCACGATGCGCGTGGTCTCCGGCGACAGCTCGGCCACCGGCGCCACGGACGCCTCCGGCGCGTGGATCACGTGGTTGAGCAGGACCCGGGCGCCCGCGTCGTCGAGGCGCTTGGCCGGGTCCTTGTGGAGCAGGCCGTAGATGACCTCCTCCAGCAGTCCGGCGTTCTTCGGCGGGTCGAGCTGCTCGGTCATCACGGCGGTCAGCGTCGCGATGGCGGAACCCTTGTCGTACGGCGGGCAGCCCTCCACGCACGCGTAGAGCAGGCCGCCCAGCGACCACATGTCCGCCGCCGGTCCGGGCTTGTGGCCACGGGCCCGCTCGGGCGAGATGTAGGAGGGGGCGCCGACGAGCATGCCCGTCGACGTGATGGACGGGTCGCCCTCGACCTGCGCGATGCCGAAGTCCGTGAGAACGACCCGGCCGTCGTCGGCGATGAGGACGTTGGACGGCTTCACGTCACGGTGCAGGATGCCCTCGCGGTGCGCGGAGCGCAGGACGTCGAGGATGGCGAGGCCGACCTCGGCCGCGCGCCTGGGCGTGAGGACGCCGTCCTCCCGGATGGCGTCGGCGAGCGACCTGCCCTCGATCAGCTCCATGACGATCCAGGGGCGGTCGTCCTCGTCGACGACGTCGTAGACGGTCACCGCGCCGTTGTTGCGGATCCGGGCGATGGCCTTGGCCTCGCGGAGGGTACGCGTGATGAGGCGGCGCTTCTCCTCCTCGTCGATGCTGCTGGGGAAGCGGAGTTCCTTGACGGCGACGGTGCGTCCGAGCGTCTCGTCCACGGCCCGCCAGACGGTTCCCATGCCGCCGCGGCCCAGTACGCCGCCGAGGCGGTACCGGCCGGCGAGCAGCCGTCCCTCACCCGTCGGCCGCGTCGCCGACGCCGCCCCGGCCCGGCCGCCGCGCCCGCCGGGCGGCGCCGGCTTCGCCTCCGCCGGCCCCGACGCCACCTTGCCGCCCTTGGACTCCCCCGCTCCCTTCGGCTCCTTGGCCCACTTGGGCTCCCCCATGGCCTTGGCCGCCTGCGGCTCCCCGGCCTTCTTCGGCTCCTCGGCCTCCCCGGTCCCCGGGGCCTTCAGCGGCTCCCCCGCCCCCTTCGGCACCTCCGAGCCCTCCGAACCCTTCAAGCCCGCAGCCCCCTTCGCGCCCGCCGGCCCTTCCGAGCCCAGCGAACCCCTGGACGCCAGCGGCGCCTCCGGCCCCTCCGAACTCTTGGACGCCACCGGCGCCTCCGAGCCCTCCGAACCCTTCAGACCCGCAGCCCTCTCCGGCACCCCCGGCACCTCCGGGCCCTTCGGGTCCTTCGGCTCGTTGGCGCCACCGGCCGCGCCGGAACGCGCCGCGGGCACCGAACGGCCGCCACTTCCCGCGCCGGTGGCGGACGACGGCGCCTCGACCCGCGCTTCGTCGGCCACGCTCGCCGCGCCGCCCTGCCGAACCGCGTCCCGCTCGCCGCCCGCGCCCTTGGCCGGCCGGTCACCGGACCCGGTGGTTTCGGCGCCCGCGTCCGGCCGGCCCCCCGGTCCACCCGGTCCACGCGATCCGTCCGGCCGGGCCGATCCGGCCGTGCGGGGGGCGGGAACGGAACCGCCCGCGCCCGAACCGGGCGTCGCGGCGGGGTCCTTGCCCGAGGGCCCGCCGGCCGCGCCGGCCGCGTCGGACGCGTCGGACGCGTCGGACGCGTCGGACGCAGGCTTGGACCTGGGGTCGCCGGACCCGTCGGCCGCAGGCTCGGGCCGGCCGGCGCCCAGCTTCATGGTCGCGTCCTTGACCGGCTCGGTACCCGGCATGGCGGGTGCGCCCTCGGCCGATTCGGCGCGCGGTCCCCTGTCCGGCCCGTCCGCCCCGACGCCCGGCTTCGCCGCGTCCCGCTGAGGTTCCCGAGCCGCGTTCCGCGACTGCTCCGCTCCCGACATGCGTCCCCTCTGCGATCCCTGATCCTCGCCCGCGCCTGCCGCTTCCGCGCGATGCGGTAACCCGCCCTGGAAGAGCGTCCATTGTCTCTCACTCCGGGACCGGTGGATGTCCCGGGTCCTCAGTCCGTCAGGATGGGCCCCGAAGAAGGGACCCCACGATGCCACTGCTCCGTGCCCGGCTCGCCATTCCGCTGGTCACCGCCCTGCTCGGACTCGGCGTCAGCCCGCTGCCGGGGGGCCCCTCCCCCACCCCTCCCTCCGCCGTTCTGCCCCGGCTCGTCACCGAGGGCCGGGCCCCGGCCGCGGCGATGGTGTCCGCTTCGCCCACCGCGTCGCGGTTCCAGGCGGCGGGTCCCGGTATCCGCCGCGCCGACCGCTTCCGCGCGGGCAGCGTCACCAAGACGTTCATCGCGACGGTGGTGCTCCAACTCGCCGCGGAGGGCAGGCTGCGCCTCGACGATCCCGTCGCCCGCCACCTGCCGGGCCTGGTCCCCGGCACGGCGGGCCGCCGCGTCACGCTGCGCGCGCTGCTCACCCACACCAGCGGCCTGCCCGAGTACACCGACGCCGGGGCGGCCCTGTCGTCCTTCACGCGGACCACCGCTCGCGAGGCGGTCCGCCGCGCGCTGGCCGGCCACCCGCCGGGTCCCGTCGGCCGCTACGCGTACTCCAACACCAACTACGTCCTGCTGGGCCTCGTCATCGAGCGGGTGACCGACCGCTCCTACGCGGCCGCGGTCGGTCGGCGCATCATCAGGCCCCTTCAGCTCACGGGCACTTCCCTCCCGGGCGCCCGCACGACGCTGCCCACGCCGCACGGCCGGGCGTACGACGTCACCGGCCGGGACGTCACCGTTCTCGACCCGCGGGCCGCCGACGCCGCGGGTGAACTGATCAGCACCCTCGACGACCTGAACCACTTCTACGCCGGACTCCTCTCCGGGCGCCTGCTGCCGCCGCCCCAGCTCCGGGAGCTGCTCGACACCCGTCCCACGAACGGCTGGTACGGCATGGGCGTCTATCCGCTCCGGCTCTCCTGCGGCGTCACGGTGTGGGGGCACAACGGCCACATCACCGGCAGCTATGTCCGTTCCGCCACGACCGGCGACGGCCGGCACACCGTCACCTTCCGTGTCAATACGGACCACCTCGCCGACCGGACCCGCCACGTCCTCGAACCGGCGTTGCTGGAGGAGGAGTTCTGCCGGGGTACCGCCCCGCGCGCCCACGCGCAGCACGACCGGGGAGCGCGCCCGCCCTCCGCCACCGGCGCCCAGCACCCGCCCTCCGCCGCCGCCGGCGCCCAGCGCCCGCCGGGCGCCGGGCGGACGTCGCACCGCCGCGTCCCTGGTCCTGCCTACAGCGGCACGATGTCCGGCGCGCCCAGCCGTGCCGCGTCCGCCGTCAGGTCGTCCGGCTGCCGCTGCGACTCGCGTTCCGCCTCGACCCGCTTCTCGTAGTGCTCCACCTCCCTTCCGATCTGCCCCTCGTCCCAGCCCAGCACCGGGGCCATCAGCTCCGCGCACTCCCGCGCGCTGCGCGTCCCCCGGTCGAAGGTCTCGATGGAGATCCGGGTCCGCCGGGTGAGCACGTCGTCCAGGTGCCGGGCCCCCTCGTGCGACGCGGCGTAGACGACCTCCGCCCTCAGGTAGTCGTCGGCGCCGCCCAGCGGTTCGCCCAGCTTCGGGTCGGCGACGATCAGCTCCAGCAGCTCCTCCACCAGCGAGCCGTACCGGTTCAACAGGTGCTCCACCCGCGCCACGTGAAGCCCCGTCCGGGCGGCGATCCTCGCGCGCGCGTTCCACAGCGCCCGGTATCCCTCGGCGCCCAGCAGCGGGACGTCCTCGGTGACGCAGGCCGCGACCCGCGTGTCGAGGCCGTGCACCGCCTCGTCCACCGCGTCCTTGGCCATCACCCGGTACGTCGTGTACTTGCCGCCCGCCACCACGACGAGACCCGGCACCGGGTGGGCCACGGTGTGCTCGCGGGACAGCTTGCTCGTCGCGTCGGACTCGCCGGCCAGCAGGGGCCTCAGTCCGGCGTACACGCCCTGCACGTCGTCCCGGGTGAGCGGGACCGCCAGCACGCTGTTCACGTGCTCCAGCAGGTAGTCGATGTCGGCGCTGGACGCCGCCGGGTGGGCCTTGTCCAGGTCCCAGCCGGTGTCGGTGGTCCCCACGATCCAGTGGCGGCCCCACGGGATGACGAAGAGCACCGATTTCTCGGTGCGCAGGATGAGACCGGTGCTCGAGTGGATCCGGTCCTTGGGCACGACCAGGTGGATGCCCTTGGACGCCCGGACGTGGAACTGCCCCCTCTCCCCGATCAGCGCCTGGGTGTCGTCCGTCCACACTCCGGTCGCGTTGACGATCTGCTTGGCCCGGACCTCGTACTCGCCACCCGCCTCCACGTCCCGCACCCGGGCGCCGACCACCCGCTCGCCCTCGCGCAGGAAGCCGACCACCCGCGCCCGGCTGGCGACGTGCGCGCCGTAGCTCGCGGCCGTCCGCACCAGGGTCGCCACGAAACGCGCGTCGTCCATCTGCGCGTCGTAGTACTGCAACGCCCCGACCAGTGCGTCCTTCTTCAGCGCGGGCGCCACGCGCAGCGCCCGGCGCCGTGACAGGTGCCGGTGCACGGGAAGTCCGCGCCCGTGGCCGGACGAGATGGACATCGCGTCGTACAACGCCACGCCGGAGCCCGCGTAGAACCGCTCCCAGCCCTTGTGCTGGAGCGGGTAGAGGAACGGCACCGGTTTCACCAGGTGCGGTGCGAGGCGCTGCAGCAGCAGCCCGCGCTCCTTCAGCGCTTCCCGTACGAGCGCGAAGTCCAGCATCTCGAGATAGCGCAATCCGCCGTGGATCAGCTTGCTCGACCGGCTGGAGGTGCCCGACGCCCAGTCGCGCGCCTCCACCAGTCCGGTCGTCAGTCCGCGTGTCGCCGCGTCGAGTACCGTCCCGGCGCCGACCACTCCGGCACCCACGACCAGCACGTCCAGTTCACGATCGGCCATGGCCGCCAGCGCCTGTGCGCGCTCGGCGGGTCCCAGTGTCGCTGTCCTCACCGCTGCCTCCCGTCGCCCCCGTGTGGTCCCTGTGTGGTCGGGCTCACAGACTCGATTCTGTCCCGGCCCCCCGACTTCAGCCACCGCCTGTGGACAACACTCGGCCGAACCACGGCTCACAATGCCGCATAACGGTCATATTTACGCCTAGTCTGACATTGCGCTGCGCTCGTTCCGTCCACAGGACTTGCGTCTCTCGTCCACTCCGGCTACTGGGAAGGACGGCATCACCCCATGCCCGCAGACCTCGCCGTCATCGGCCTCGGCCACCTCGGACTGCCCCTCGCCCAAGCCGCCACAGCCGCCGGGATCGACACCATCGGCTATGACACCGACCCGCGACCCGTGGCGGAGCTGGCGGCCGGCCGGCCCCCGGTCGACGGCTCGCTCACCGCCTCGGAGATCCGCCGGATGCTCTCGGGGGGCTTCCGGCCGACCACCAACCCCACCGAACTGGGCCGAGTCCGCACCGCCGTCATCTGCGCCCCCACCCCCCTCGGCGCCGACCGCACCCCGGACCTGGCCGCCGTCACGGAGGCGGCGCGGGCGCTGGCCGCCCGGCTGCGGCCCAACACGACGGTCCTGCTCGAATCGCCGGTCCACCCCGGGACCACCGAGGACGTCCTGCGCCCGCTGCTGGAAACGGGCTCGGGGCTCACGGCCGGCCGCGACTTCCACCTCGCGTACTCCCCCGGCCGCCTCGACCCCGGCAACCGCGCGCACGGCTTCGCGCACACGCCCCGGGTCATCGGCGGCCTCACCCCCGCCTGCACGGAATCAGCCGCCGCCTTCTACGGCCGCCTCACCGACAAGGTCGTACGGGCCCGGGGCACCCGCGAGGCCGAGACCGTCAAGGTGCTGGAGACCAACTTCCGTCACGTCAACATCGCCCTGGTCAACGAGATGGCGGTGCTCTGCCACGAACTCGGTGTCGACCTGTGGGACGTCATCCGGTGCGCCGAGACCAAGCCCTTCGGTTTCCAGGCGTTCCGCCCCGGCCCCGGCGTCGGCGGGCACGGCGTCCCCGTCGACACCATCGGCCCGCACCGCCCTCTGCGCCTGGTGGAGCTGGCCGGCCAGGTCAACGAACGCATGCCCCAGTACGTCATCCAGCGCTGCGCCACGCTCCTCAACGAGCACGGCAAGTCCGCGCGCGGCGCCCGCGTCCTGCTGCTCGGCGTCACCTACAAGCCGGACCTGGCCGACCAGGAGGGCTCCCCCGCGGCCGAGATCGGCCGCCGCCTGATGGACATGGGCGCGGTGGTCAGCTACCACGATCCCTATGTCGCCGACTGGCGTGTCCGCGACCTGCCCGTCCCCCGGGCCGACTCCCTGTACGAGGCGGCGGCCGCGGCCGATCTGACGGTGCTGCTCCAGCACCACCGCACCTACGACCTCCAGGGGCTGGCCGTGAAGGCCCAGCTCCTCCTGGACACCCGGGGAGTCACCCCGGCGGGCGCGGCCCACCGCCTGTAGGGCGGGCTCCTGCCCGGATATCGGGGGGCGGACGCCGGACCGGACTGTTAGTCTCCGGACCCTCTACTTCACACGGCCTTTATACGCACAGGTGTGCGGCTTGGCCGTGCACGTTCCAGGGGGAATTCCCAGCATGAGCCAGCCCGTTCCGCCGCCCGGCAACCCGTTCGGCGGTCCCGCCGGTGCCACGCCCTACCCGCCCGCACCCGCCCCGGCTGCCGCCCCCGCGCGGGACAACGTCGCGCTCGGCCTGGTGGCCGCGGTCGTGGCCGCCCTCGTCGCCGCCGTCGCGTACGGCGCGATCGGTGGCACCATCGAACGGGAGATCGGGTACGCCGCTGTCGGTGTCGGGTTCCTCGTCGGCTTCGCCGCCGCCAAGGCCGGCGGTCGCAATCCGGCCCTGCCCGTGGTCGCCGCGGTCCTGTCGATCGCCGCCGTCTACCTCGGCCAGCTGGTCGCGATGGCGGTCGTCATCAGCAACACCCTGGGCGGGTCCGCCCCCGAAATCCTCATGGAGGAGTTCGGCTCGCTGACCGACCTGTGGAAGGAGACCGCCGAAGCCATGACGTACGTCTTCCTCGCCATCGCCGCCGTCACGGCCTTCGCCGGCGCCAAGAAGGCCGACTCCTGAAGGCCGACTCCTGAAGGCCGACTCCTGAAAGCCGGTTTCTGAGGGCCTGAGCGGTCGCCGCACGGACGGAAGGGGCCCGCACCGGTTGGTGCGGGCCCCTTCACGTACCGGCGAATGCGGGTCAGCGCTTGTGCTGGGCGTCCGCGACCGTGACCTCGACGCGCTGGAACTCCTTGAGTTCGCTGTAGCCCGTCGTCGCCATCGCGCGGCGCAGCGCGCCGAAGAAGTTCATGGAACCGTCGGGCGAGTGCGAGGGACCCGCCAGGATCTCCTCGGTGGTGCCGACGATGCCCAGATCGACCAGCTTGCCGCGCGGCACGTCCTCGTGCACCGCCTCCATGCCCCAGTGGTGGCCCTTGCCCGGCGCGTCGGTCGCCCGCGCGAGCGGCGAGCCGATCATCACCGAGTCGGCGCCGCAGGCGATCGCCTTGGGCAGGTCGCCGGACCAGCCCACCCCGCCGTCCGCGATGACGTGGACGTACCGGCCGCCGGACTCGTCCATGTAGTCCCGGCGGGCGGCCGCCACGTCCGCGACGGCGGTCGCCATCGGGACCTGGATGCCCAGCACGTTCCGGGTGGTGTGCGCGGCGCCGCCACCGAAGCCGACCAGGACGCCCGCCGCACCGGTGCGCATCAGGTGCAGGGCGGCGGTGTAGGTGGCGCAGCCGCCGACGATGACGGGGACGTCGAGCTCGTAGATGAACTGCTTGAGGTTGAGCGGCTCGGCCGCGCCCGACACGTGCTCGGCGGAGACGGTCGTGCCGCGGATGACGAAGATGTCCACACCGGCGTCGACGACCGCCTTGGAGAACTGGGCGGTGCGCTGCGGGGAGAGCGCCGCCGCGGTGACCACGCCCGAGTCGCGCACCTCCTTGATGCGCTGCCCGATCAGCTCCTCCTGGATCGGGGCCGCGTAGATCTCCTGCAGACGGCGGGTGGCGTTGTCCTCGTCCAGCCCGGCGATCTCGTCGAGCAGCGGCTGCGGGTCCTCGTACCGGGTCCACAGACCCTCGAGGTTGAGGACGCCGAGGCCGCCCAGCTCGCCGATGCGGATCGCGGTCTGCGGCGAGACCACCGAGTCCATGGGAGCGGCCAGGAACGGCAGCTCGAAGCGGTAGGCGTCGATCTGCCAGGCGATCGAGACCTCCTTCGGGTCCCGGGTGCGCCGGCTCGGTACGACGGCGATGTCGTCGAACGCGTACGCCCTGCGGCCGCGCTTGCCGCGCCCGATCTCGATCTCAGTCACGATGTGTGGCCTTTCCCTCTACGTCTGCGCCTACCAGTATCCCCGACACGCGCGTGGGGGGCGGTTCCGGCCACATGCCGGTACCGCCCCCCACGCGCGCGTGGATCACTTCCTGCTGTAGTTGGGCGCCTCGACGGTCATCTGGATGTCGTGCGGGTGGCTCTCCTTGAGGCCCGCCGAGGTGATCCGGACGAACCGTCCGCGCTCCTGGAGCTCGGGAACCGTGCGCCCACCGACGTAGAACATCGACTGGCGCAGGCCGCCGACCAGCTGGTGGACGACCGCGGAGAGCGGGCCGCGGAAGGGCACCTGGCCCTCGATGCCCTCGGGCACCAGCTTCTCGTCGGAGGCGACGCCCTCCTGGAAGTACCGGTCCTTGGAGAAGGACCGCTGCTCGCCCCGGGACTGCATGGCGCCGAGGGAGCCCATGCCGCGGTACGACTTGAACTGCTTGCCGTTGATGAACATCAGCTCACCGGGCGACTCCTCGCAGCCCGCCAGGAGCGAGCCGAGCATCACCGTGTCGGCGCCGGCGACCAGGGCCTTGGCGATGTCGCCGGAGTACTGCAGGCCGCCGTCGCCGATGACCGGGACACCGGCCGCCTTGGCGGCGAGGGAGGCCTCGTAGATGGCGGTGACCTGCGGGACGCCGATACCGGCGACCACGCGGGTGGTGCAGATGGAGCCGGGGCCGACACCGACCTTGATCCCGTCGACGCCGGCGTCGATCAGCGCTTGGGCGCCGTCGCGGGTGGCGACGTTGCCGCCGATGACGTCCACCGAGGAGTTCGACTTGATCTTGGCGACCATCTCGCCGACGAGCCGTGAGTGGCCGTGCGCGGTGTCGACGACGATGAAGTCGACACCCACCTCGATCAGTGCCTGGGCGCGCTCGAAGGCGTCGCCCGCGACACCGACGGCGGCGCCGACGAGCAGCCGGCCTTCCTTGTCCTTCGCCGCGTTCGGGTACTTCTCCGCCTTGACGAAGTCCTTGACGGTGATGAGGCCCTTGAGGATGCCCGCGTCGTCGACGAGCGGCAGCTTCTCGATCTTGTGGCGGCGCAGCAGCTCCATGGCGTCGACACCGGAGATGCCGACCTTGCCGGTGACCAGCGGCATCGGCGTCATGACGTCGCGCACCTGCTGGGTGCGGTCGGTCTCGAAGGCCATGTCGCGGTTGGTGACGATGCCGAGGAGCTTGCCCGCCTGGTCGGTGACGGGGACGCCGCTGATGCGGAACTTGCCGCAGATGGCGTCGGCCTCGGCGAGCGTCGCGTCCGGGTGGACGGTGATCGGGTCGGTCACCATGCCGGACTCGGAGCGCTTGACCAGGTCGACCTGGTTGGCCTGGTCGGCGATGGACAGGTTGCGGTGGAGCACACCGACGCCGCCCTGCCGGGCCATGGCGATCGCCATCCGGGCTTCGGTGACCTTGTCCATGGCGGCGGACAGCAGCGGGATGTTCACCCGTACGTTCTTGGAGATGTACGAGGAAGTGTCGATCTGGTCGGGCGCCATGTCGGACGCGCCCGGCAGCAGCAGCACGTCGTCGTAGGTCAGCCCGAGTGTCGCGAATTTCTCGGGCACTCCGTCGACGTTGGCAGTCATGACACCTTCCCCAAATGGCCTTGATCGGTGCGGATGTCCATGCTAACGGGCCGCGGCCGTGTCTCATTCCACGAGCAAGATCACCCGAAAGGTTTGTACGTTCACACGTACGGCCGCACGCGCGTCCACCCCGCCCGCGCGGATCACTGCTCGGCGAGCGCCCGCAGCCGGCTGAGCGCGCGGTGCTGCGCCACCCGCACGGCCCCGGGGGACATGCCCAGCATCTGGCCGGTCTCCTCGGCGGTCAGGCCGACCGCGACCCGCAGCACCAGCAGTTCGCGCTGGTTCTCGGGGAGGTTGGCGAGCAGACGCTTGGCCCACTCCGCGTCGTCGCTGAGCAGCGCCCGCTCCTCCGGACCGAGGGAGTCGTCGGGCCGCTCGGGCATCTCGTCGGAGGGCACGGCGGTGGACCCGGGGTGCCGCATGGCGGCGCGCTGGAGATCGGCGACCTTGTGGCCGGCGATGGCGAAGACGAACGCCTCGAAGGGGCGTCCGGTGTCCTTGTAGCGCGGCAGCGCCATGAGCACCGCCACGCAGACCTCCTGGGCGAGGTCCTCGACGAAGTGGCGCGCGTCGCCGGGCAGGCGGCTCAGCCGCGTACGGCAGTAGCGCAGCGCCAGGGGGTGGACGTGGGCCAGGAGGTCGTGCGTGGCCTGCTCGTCGCCATCCACCGCACGGTGTACGAGCGCACCGATGGCCCCGTGGGCATGGGCCGCCTCGTCGTCGCGCATCGGTCCATGGTGCCTTGGCGGTCGCTCGTCCGCGGCACCGCCTCCACTGTTGTGCACCGAAGCGTTATGAGCAGGTGCGCCGGACGTCATCTCCTGCGCCCTCCCCTCCCGCTCGATCGACTCGTCCCCGAGGAACTCCACCCTTCAAGGATGCGGCATCGGGCCGGAAACGGATATCGGGCCTCCGCCGCCCCGTCCGCCGGGCGGCGGACGGGGATCGGTACGGTCACGCGCTAGCGCACCAGGCCCCAGCGGAAGCCAAGCGCCACCGCGTGCGCCCGGTCCGATGCGCCCAGCTTCTTGAAGAGCCTCCTGGCGTGCGTCTTCACCGTGTCCTCGGAGAGGAAGAGCTCGCGGCCGATCTCCGCGTTGGAGCGGCCGTGGCTCATCCCTTCGAGCACCTGGATCTCACGCGCGGTGAGGGTGGGGGCCGCGCCCATCTCGGCCGAGCGCAGCCGGCGCGGGGCGAGCCGCCAGGTCGGGTCGGCGAGGGCCTGGGTGACCGTGGCCCGCAGCTCGGCGCGCGAGGCGTCCTTGTGCAGGTAGCCACGGGCACCGGCGGCGACGGCGAGCGCCACGCCGTCCAGGTCCTCGGCGACGGTGAGCATGATGATGCGGGCGCCGGGGTCCGCGGAGAGCAGCCGGCGGACGGTCTCCACGCCGCCCAGCCCGGGCATGCGTACGTCCATCAGAATCAGGTCCGAGCGGTCCGCGCCCCAGCGGCGGAGGACTTCCTCGCCGTTGGCCGCGGTCGTCACGCGCTCGACGCCGGGCACCGTCGCGACGGCGCGGCGGAGCGCTTCTCGGGCAAGCGGGGAGTCGTCGCAGACGAGGACGGATGTCATGGCCGTCCTCCGCAGCTGATGCGCGTCACCTTGAGCCTCCAGGCTGGTTACGAATCGTCACCTGTGCGGTTGACGCCCCCGGACATCTGCCCGAGCGCTTGTTCTCTCAACCGCCTCCGCACTCTCAACGACGGTCACTCGAAAGAGTTACGGGTACGCCCCACCCCTTCGGCACTCTACGTGAGGGAGCGCGTACGGAGCAGAGCGACGCAGGTCACCGTTGCTTCACTCAGAGCTATGCCCCATTTAGCGGCTTTTCCTTCACTTTGTTGGTGTCTGTGGCTAGATTCGCAATGAGTCATATTTACATCTACTAAGACAGTAGTTGTACGGTCGAGGCTGTATCAGCCCACTCACCCGCTCAGTACCGGAACCAAGGGGACATGCGCTATGGCAGATTTCTCCCGCCTTCCCGGACCCAACGCCGACCTGTGGGACTGGCAGCTGCTCGCGGCCTGCCGGGGGGTCGACAGTTCGCTCTTCTTCCACCCCGAGGGGGAGCGCGGCGCGGCGCGGAGTGCGCGCGAGAACTCGGCGAAAGAGGTCTGCATGCGGTGCCCGGTCCGCGCGGAGTGCGCGGCCCACGCGCTGGCCGTGCGGGAGCCCTACGGCGTATGGGGCGGCCTCACCGAGGACGAGCGCGAAGAACTCATGGGACGAGCCCGCAACCGTCTCGTCACGGCTTCGCAGGGGACTCCGGCCCGCGCCTGAAGGAACGTTTCTGCGCGGGTTCCCGGCTCTTCCGGGCGCTCACGGCTCCGCACCCCACCCGCTCCATCCGGCCCTCGGCGAGGCGGCTGCCCCGCATCAGGCCGAGGGGCGGCCTCGCCGGGCCGCCCCTCGGTACGCGTGACGGGCTCGGGGCCCGGGGCGCCCTACGCCAGCGCCGCCGCGCGCGTCAGCTGGTCGAGGGTGGCGGCGACCGCCGGGACCTTGGCCAGATCCGGGAGGGTGAGGGCGACGATCTCCCGCTCGACGGCCGGTTCCACCACCACCGTCCTGGCGCCCCGGGGGCGTACCGAGCGGATGGCGAGCTCGGGCATGACCGCGACCCCGAGACCCGCGCCGACCAGGCCGACGACCGCCGGGTAGTCGTCGGTCGCGAAGTCGATGCGCGGGGTGAAGCCGGCGGTCTCGCACACGTCCACGAGCTGGCGGCGGCAGCGGGGGCAGCCCGCGATCCAGGACTCCTCGGCCAGCTCCCCGATGGCCACGGCGTCGGCGTCCGCGAGACGGTGCCCCTCCGGGACGAGGCCGACCAGGCGGTCGGCGAGGAGCGGGCGGACGACGAGGTCGTCCCACTCCGCGGCGGTGGGGCGGTAACGGAAGGCGAGCGCCACGTCGCAGTCGCCGTCGCGGAGCATCCCGACCGAGCGGGGCGGCTCGGCCTCGACGAGCGACACCCGGGTGCCGGGGTGGGCGGCGCGCAGGGCGGCGAGGGCGGTGGGCACCAGGGTGGAGCTGCCGCTGGGGAAGGAGACCAGCCGGACGCGTCCGGCTCGCAGGCCCGCGATGGCGGCGATCTCCTCCTCGGCGGCGGTGAGGCCGGCGAGGATGCCGGAGGCGTGGCGTACGAGCGCCTCACCGGCCTGCGTCAGGCGCATCTCGCGGCCCGTACGCACCAGCAGCGGCGTGCCCGCGGAGGCTTCGAGCGCCTTCATCTGCTGGCTGACGGCGGGCTGGGTGCAGCCCAGTTCGCGCGCGGCCGCGGAGAAGGAGCCGGTGGTGGCGACGGCGCGCAGGACGCGCAGATGGCGGGCTTCGATCACCCTTCGAATATAAGGCTCGCTTGGGCGGTGTGCGAAATATCCACTGGCTGCTTTGAGGTCGGTCGGTCTAGCGTGTCGCCATGCGAGTTCTCACCGTCAACGTGGGGCGGCCGAAGGCCGTGGAGTACACCGACGCGCCCAGCGGCACGACGGGCATCGACAAGCGGCCGGCCGACGGTCCGGTGCGGGTGACCGATCCGGGCCCCAGGGGCGAGGGCGCGAGCGGCGTTGCCGGGGACACGGTGTGCGACCTGCGCCACCACGGCGGGACCCACCAGGCGGTGTACGCGTTCGCCCGGGAGGACCTGGACCACTGGGAGGCCGAGCTGGGGCGGCCGCTGGCCAACGGCGCCTTCGGGGAGAACCTCACGACCCTGGGTCTGGACGTCAACGCCGCGCTCATCGGGGAGCGGTGGCGGATCGGCGGGTCGGCGGTGCTGGAGGTGGCGTCCGGGCGCGTTCCGTGCCGCACGTTCGCGAGCTGGCTGGGCGAGCAGGGCTGGGTGAGGCGGTTCACCCGGCGCGCCGCCCCGGGCCCGTACCTCCGGGTCGTCGAGCCGGGGGAGATCCGCGCGGGTGACGCGATCGAGATCGTGCACCGACCGGACCACGACGTGACCGTCGAGCTGGTGTTCCGGGCGTTCATGGGTCACCGGGAGTTGCTGCCGCGCACGCTCGCGGCGGGCGAGGCGCTGGACCCGGAGGTACGCGAGGCGGCGCTCAAGTACGCCGCCTCACGGGACTCCTAGCGGTCGCGCCGACTCTCGGACGGGTGGCGGATCCTGATACTCCGTACATGTACGGCGGGATGTCCGCCGCCCCGCGGGACCGCGCGTCCCGTTGTCCGCGCGGGGCACTAACGTGCCGCTCATGACGACTGCACTGATTACGGGCGCGACGGCGGGAATCGGGGCCGCCTTCGCGCGGCGGCTGGCGGCGGACGGCCGGGACGTGGTGCTGGTGGCCCGGGACGGGAAGCGGCTCCGGGAACAGGCCACCGAGCTGCACGACCGGCACGGGATCGAGGCCGAGGTCCTGGTCGCGGACCTGGCGGAGGAGGACGGCATCGCGGCCGTGGAGGCACGGCTGTCGGACCGGAAGCGGCCGGTGGACCTGCTGATCAACAACGCCGGGTTCGGCAACAAGGGCCGCTTCCTGGATGTGTCCATGGCCGACGAGCTGAGGATGCTGAAGGTGCACTGCGAGGCGGTGCTGCGGCTGACGTCGGCCGCGACCGCGTCGATGCGGGACCGCGGCCGGGGCGGTGTGGTGAACGTCGCCTCGGTGGCCGCCTTCGTGCCGCGCGGCACGTACGGGGCGTCGAAGGCGTGGGTCGTGCAGTTCACGCAGGGCGCGGCGCGCGACCTGGCGGGGAGCGGGGTGCGGCTGATGGCGCTGTGCCCGGGGTTCGTGCGGACGGAGTTCCACGAGCGGGCCGGGATGGGCACGGACAACATCCCCGGCTGGATGTGGCTGGACGCCGACAAGCTGGTGGCCGCGGCGCTGGCGGACCTGGCGCGGGGCAGGACGCTGTCGATCCCGGACCCGCGCTACAAGGCCCTGATGGGCGTGGTGAAGCTGGCGCCGCGCAGCCTGCTCGGGGGTGTCAGCTCCCGGGCGGGCCGCAAGTACGGGCCGCGGTAGTCCCCCGGGCCACCGCGACGGGTCACGCGGCGTTCCGGGGCCATCAACCTCTGCGTGGTCGAGCGTCACTACCCACGAAAGAATGATCGGACGATCGCTGTTCGATCAGCCGTGCTTCCGCGGTGACTCGGGGTCCGACGACGGGCGCCGCTCGACCGAGCCACCACACCCGGAGGGGATTTTGCCGTGCGCGAGAGTGCTGTTGAACGTCACGACCGTCTGCTCGCCCTGGTGCGGGAGCGCGGCACGGCCCGGGTCTCGGACCTCGCCGCACAACTGGGCGTCTCGCCCGTGACCGCGCGCCGGGACGCCGAGGCCCTGGCGGCCCGGGGCCTGCTGGACCGGGCGCACGGCCAGGTGTCGTGGCCCGGGGGGCAAGGCGGGGGCGAACGGCGCCCGGCCGGCGGGGCGGTGGCCGGGGCGCCGGGCGGCGGTCCGGTGCTGGGCCTGCTCGCGCCCTCGGCGACGTACTACTTCGCGGAGGTGATCCGCGGGGCGCGCGAGGCGGCCGCGCGGGCGGGGGCGCGGCTGGTCCTGCGGATCTCCGACTACCGGCCGGAGGAGGACCGGGCCCGCACCGAGGGCCTGCTCGCCGCGGGCGCGGAAGGCCTGCTGGTGGCACCGGGCTGGCGGGCCCCCGGCGACCAGGAACGGCACGGTGACTGGATCGCCGGGCTTCCGGTGCCGACCGTGCTCCTGGAGCGGCGCGCCACGCCGGGTTCGGCGCTGGACGGGCTGGACCGGGTGTCGTCCGACCACCGGCACGGGGTGGCCCTCGCCGTACGCCACCTGGTGGGGATGGGGCACCGGGCGCCGCTGCTGGTGGCCCGCGCGGACAGCCCGACCGCGCTGGCCGTGCGGACGGGGTACGCGCAGGCGCTGGGGGCCCTGGGGCTGGCGGAGCCGGGGCCGGTGATCGACTCGGTGCCGTCCGAGCTGGACCCGGACGGGTTCGAGGAGGCGGTGCGGGCGCTGTGCTCGGCGGTCTCCTCCGGCACGGCGTCCGCGGCGCTGGTCCACAACGACGTGGACGCCATCCAGATCGTGCAGCGCCTCGCCGAGCTGGGCGTGCGTGTGCCCGGGGACCTGGCCCTGATCGCGTACGACGACGAGGTCGCGGCCCTGGCCGACACCCCGCTGACCGCGGTCGCCCCACCCAAGCGGCAGGTGGGCCGGCTGGCCACGGAACTCCTGGTCGAACGGCTCGTCCGGGCGGCGGGGACTCCTGACCACGGGGCCGGGGCGGGCCGCGCCGAGGAGCGTGACCACCCGGGCGCGGAGGAGGATCCCCGCCGGCATGTGACGCTGCTGCCGCGCCTGCGGGTGCGGGGCTCGTGCGGGGCGGATCAGCCGAAAGTGCTCTGATCGTTTTTCGATCGATCAATCTTTCGCTCTTGACTTCGCTCATGAGGGGCTCGATCATCACGGCCACGCCTTCCGACCCCGGCAGCGTCAAGTGAGGCCGCACGTGAGGAGCACCCGTCCCACCATGCACCACGCCACTGACAACCGGTCCGCCGGACGCCCCGCCCTGCTGCTCGCCATGGGCCCCGGCATCGCCGGGCGGCTGCTCACCGACGCCCACCTCGCCCGTCTCACCGCACTCGCCCGCACCGACCCGCACCTGATCGCCCACGACCTGACCGCGCCCTCGCCCCTGGTGGCGTCCGCGCTCGCGCAGGCGGAGGTGCTGTTCACCTGCTGGGGGGCGACACCGCTCACCGCGTCCGTCCTGGACAGGGCGCCGCGCCTGCGCGCCGTCGTCCACGCCGCCGGCTCCGTCAAGCACCACGTCACCGATGCCTGCTGGGAGCGCGGCATCGCCGTGACCTCGGCGGCCGCGGCCAACGCGCTGCCCGTCGCCGAGTACACGCTGGCCACCATCCTGCTGAGCGGCAAGCGCGTCCTGCGCGCCGCGCGGAGGTACGGCGAGCTGCGCGCCGGGCACGACTGGCTGCGGGAGCTCTCCGACAGCGGCAACCACCGCCGCACGGTCGGCGTCGTGGGCGCGTCCCGCATCGGCCGCCGCGTGATCGAGCTGCTGCGCCCCTTCGACGTACAGGTGCTGCTGTACGACCCGTACGTCACCCGCGACGCGGCCTCGGCGCTCGGCGCCGTCCCCGCCGCGCTGGACGAGCTGTGCGCCCGTGCGGACATCGTCTCCGTACACGCCCCGCAACTGCCGTCCACGCGCCACCTGATCGGCGCCGCGCAGCTGGCCCTCATGCCGGACGGCGCCACGCTCATCAACACCTCGCGCGGCTCCCTGGTCGACGAGGCCGCCCTGCTCCCGCACCTCACCGCGGGCCGCCTCAACGCCGTGCTCGACGTGACCGACCCCGAACCGCCGTCCCCCGACTCCCCGCTCTACACCCTCCCCAACGTGCTGCTCACCCCGCACATCGCGGGCTCGCTCGGCAACGAGCTGCACCGTATGGCGGACCAGGCCCTGGACGAGCTGGAGCGGTACGCCAAGGGCGAGCCGTTCGAGGATCCGGTGCGGCCCTCGGAGCTGGGCCGCTCCGCGTAGAGCCGTGGAAACACCGAGGCCCGGTGCCCCCGCGACGGGGGCACCGGGCCTCGTAACGCTCAGCAGGCGTCAGTGGGAGTGGCCGTGACCGTGGCCGTGGCCCGCGTCCGCCGGCTCCTCTTCCTTCTTCTCGACGACCAGGGTCTCGGTCGTGAGCAGCAGGGAGGCGATGGAGGCGGCGTTCTCCAGGGCCGAGCGGGTGACCTTGACCGGGTCGATGACGCCGGCCTTGATCAGGTCGCCGTACTCACCGGTGGCGGCGTTGAAGCCCTGGCCCTTGTCGAGCTCGGAGACCTTCGACGTGATGACGTAACCCTCGAGGCCGGCGTTCTCGGCGATCCAGCGCAGCGGCTCCACGGCGGCGCGGCGGACGACCGCGACACCGGTGGCCTCGTCGCCGTCCTTGCCGAGGTTGCCGTCCAGCACCTTGACGGCGTGGACGAGCGCGGAGCCACCACCGGAGACGATGCCCTCCTCGACCGCGGCGCGGGTCGCGGAGATGGCGTCCTCCAGACGGTGCTTCTTCTCCTTCAGCTCCACCTCGGTGGCGGCGCCGACCTTGATCACGCACACGCCGCCGGCCAGCTTCGCGAGGCGCTCCTGGAGCTTCTCGCGGTCCCAGTCGGAGTCCGTGGTCTCGATCTCGGCCTTGATCTGGGCGATGCGGCCGGTGACGTCCTCGGTGTTGCCACCGCCGTCGACGATCGTCGTGTCGTCCTTGGTGACGGTGACGCGGCGGGCGGTGCCCAGCACGTCCAGACCGGCCTGGTCCAGCTTGAGGCCGACCTCCTCGGCGATGACGGTGGCGCCGGTGAGGGCGGCCATGTCGCCGAGCATCGCCTTGCGGCGGTCGCCGAAGCCGGGGGCCTTGACCGCGACGGCGTTGAACGTGCCGCGGATCTTGTTGACGACCAGGGTCGACAGGGCCTCGCCCTCGACGTCCTCGGCGATGATCAGGAGCGGCTTGGAGGAGCCGGCCTGGATGACCTTCTCCAGCAGCGGCAGCAGGTCGGTGATCGCGGAGATCTTGCCCTGGTGGATCAGGATGTACGGGTCGTCGAGGACGGCCTCCATACGCTCCTGGTCGGTGACCATGTACGGGGACAGGTAGCCCTTGTCGAAGGCCATGCCCTCGGTGAAGTCCAGCTCCAGACCGAAGGTGTTGGACTCCTCGACGGTGATGACACCGTCCTTGCCGACCTTGTCCATCGCCTCGGCGATGAGCTCGCCGACCTGCTGGTCCTGCGCGGAGAGCGCGGCCACGGCGGCGATGTCGGCCTTGTCGTCGATCGGACGGGCCGACGCGAGCAGCTCGTCGGAGACGGCCTTGACCGCGGCGTCGATGCCCTTCTTCAGGGCGGCCGGGGAGGCACCCGCGGCGACGTTGCGCAGACCCTCGCGGACCAGGGCCTGGGCCAGGACGGTGGCGGTGGTGGTGCCGTCACCCGCGATGTCGTTGGTCTTGGTCGCCACCTCCTTCACCAGCTGGGCGCCGAGGTTCTCGTACGGGTCCTCGATCTCGACCTCGCGGGCGATCGTGACACCGTCGTTGGTGATGGTCGGCGCGCCGAACTTCTTGTCGATGACGACGTTGCGGCCCTTGGGGCCGATCGTCACCTTGACCGTGTCGGCAAGCTTGTTGACGCCGCGCTCAAGGGCGCGACGGGCGTCCTCGTCGAACTTCAGGATCTTCGCCATGGGAGCGATTCAGCCCTCTCGAAAACTCTGGTTGACGAACCGCGCCCCTCGCCGCCCGGCAATGTGTCATCAGCGGGGGCCAGGGGCGCAGCTCAAAAGCGATCTTGCTCGGGTGAATTACTTCTCGACGATCGCGAGCACGTCGCGAGCCGAGAGGACGAGGTACTCCTCGCCGCTGTACTTCACCTCGGTGCCGCCGTACTTGCTGTACAGCACGATGTCGCCGGTCTTGACGTCGAGCGGCAGGCGCTCGCCGTTCTCGAAGCGGCCCGGGCCAACGGCCAGGACGACGCCCTCCTGGGGCTTCTCCTTGGCGGTGTCCGGAATGACCAGGCCAGAGGCGGTGGTCTGCTCGGCGTCGAGCGGCTGGACCACAATGCGGTCCTCGAGCGGCTTGATGGCAACCTTGGAGCTGGTGGTCGTCACGATCCGACCTCCCCCTTCGGAGATCTCACGGGGTTAACTGTCTGAGGTGGCGACCAGGTGGATCCGTCGTCGCGGGTGCCGGACCTGCCCGTCGCTGTGTTGGCACTCTCCAGTGGGGAGTGCCAGAGCTGAGACTATGACCGGGATTAGCACTCGGTCAAGCGGAGTGCCAATTCACCGCCCGGTCGTGGCGTCACCGACCCCCCGGGAAGGCCGGTGCCGTCGCCGCCCGGTGAGGGAAGAAGCACCGCCGGCCCGGGCGGCGGCGGTCCCGCACCGGCCGCTGCCGACCGCCACCGACCGCCACCGACCGCCACCGGCCGCCATCGGCCGCCGACCGGGCGGACCGGGCCGATGCGGCGACCGTGCCGGGGCCGCCGCCGACCGGGCCGGCACGACCGCCGGAGCCGGTCCACCGCCGGCCTGGCCGCACGACCGGCCCGGCCGAGGGCGGCCGAGCCCGGCCGGTGGTCGGGGTCACACGTAGTCCTCCAGCCTGGCCACCGCGTACCCCTTGGCCGTGACCACGTCCATCACCTGCCTGATCATGTCCGGCATGGTGCCGTTCCAGTCCTCCGTGCCGCGGAAGTGCGTGAGGATGATGTCGCCGGGATGCAGGTCCCGGTCCCATTCACGCCACTCCATGCGGTCGGGGAAGGCCTCGGCCGCCCACAGGGGCACGGCCTTGACGCCGCAGGACCGGGCCGCGCGGAGGGTGTCGGCGTTGTAGTTGCCGTAGGGCGGGCGGAAGAGCGTGGGGCGCTTGCCGTACCGCTTCTCGATGGTGTCCTGCTGCCCGCAGATCTCGCGCTTCTGCTCCGCGTACGAGAGGGCCGGCATGTAGCGGTGGTTGAGGGTGTGGTTGTGCAGGGCGACGCCCCGGTCCTGCATGCGCTTGAAGTAGCCGTAGTCCTCCTTGACCAGGTAGTCGCTGAGGAAGGCGCTGTAGGGGATGTCCAGTTCGTCCATCATCTCCAGCAGCCGGGGGTCCTTCTCCGCGCCGTCGTCGATCGTCAGGAAGACGACCCGCTCCTCGGTCGGGACGGTGGTGAAGACGGGCGGCAGGGTCGGGTCGCCGACGCCGAAGCCCTTGCGGAAGGTGATGTGCGGCCTGTCGGCCGCCGCCGGGGGCGGGGGCGCGGCCAAGGGAGCGGCCTTGAGGCCCCACTTCCGGGCGGCGAGCGCACGGGCGGCCTGCGCCCGCCGGACCTTCTCCACGTACGCGGTGAGGGCGGCGGCCGCGTCGGGAGGCTGCTGGGGCTGCTGACCCGCGGCGGGCTCGGCCCTGCCGCCGCCCGCTCCGGAGCCCGGCCCCGTGCCCGCCCCTCCGGCACCGGTCTCCGCCGCACAGGCGGATCCGAGCGCCGCGACCAGCAACGCGGTGAGGAGAAACCGCGCCCGCTTACTTACCGTTTGACCTTTTTGTCGGACTAGCTGCATGGCGCCGCATCCTGTCAGCGCGCCGCCCCGGCCACCGGCCGACACCGCCGCCTGACGCGCACCATCCCCCGCCTGGCCCACAATGGGCCGGGTGACCGATCTCGCCGCCTTCTCCACGCTCCTCACCGACGAGGGCCAGGCCCTGCTCACCGCCCTGCGCGACTACACCCCCTCCCAGGAGCTGGCGGTCGCCTCCCGGCTGCGCCGCGATCACCCCGCGGAGCTGGTCACGGCGGCGCTCGGGCAGGCGCGGCTGCGGCAGCGGGCGGTGGCGAAGTTCGGCGAGCGGGACGCGCACCGCATGTACTTCACGCCCGGCGGCGTCGAGCAGTCCACCCGCAAGGCGGTCGCCGAACACCGCGCCGCCGCCTTCGCCCGCCTCGGCGTGCGCGACGTCGCTGACCTCTGCAGCGGCATCGGCGGCGACGCGATCGCGCTGGCCCGCGCCGGCGTCCGCGTCCTCGCCGTCGACCGCGACCCGCTCACGGTCGAGGTCGCCCGCGCCAACGCCGCCGCGCTGGGCCTGACCGACCTGATCGAGGTGCGCTGCGCGGACGTCACGGAGGTCGACACCTCGCCGTACGACGCCGTCTTCGTCGACCCGGCGCGGCGCGGCGGGCGGGCGTCGGGCGGGCGGATCTTCGACCCGGAGGCGTACTCCCCGCCCCTGTCCTGGGCCGTCCAGGCGGCCCGCAAGGCCCCGCACGCGGCGCTGAAGATCGCCCCAGGTGTCCCGCACGAGACGGTCCCGCCGGAGGCCGAGGCCGAGTGGGTCTCGGACGGCGGCGACGTGAAGGAGGCGGTGCTGTGGTTCGGCACCCGTCCCGGCAGGGTCACCGCGACCCTCCTGCCCGGCCCGCACAGCCTCACCGGCCGGGGCCTGCCCAACCCTCCCGTCCGTGCCGTCGGCCGCTACCTGTACGAGCCGGACGGCGCCGTCATCCGCGCGCACCTGGTCGCGGAGGTCGCCGAGGACCTCGGCGGCGGCCTGATCGACGAGACGATCGCGTACATCACTGCGGACGAGCCACGCCCCACCCCGTACGCCGCCGCCTACGAGATCACCGACGAGCTGCCGTTCAACCTCAAGAGGCTGAAGGCCCTGCTGCGCGAACGGGAGGTGGGCACCCTCACGGTGAAGAAGCGCGGCTCGGCGGTCGAGCCGGAGGAGCTGCGCCGCAAGCTCAAGCCGAAGGGACCGCACGCGGCAACGGTCTTCCTGACCCGGGTGGCGGGGGCGCCGACGATGCTGCTCGGACGGCCGGTGGCATAGGGCGCCGACGGCGGTGGCCCCGCGCCCCCGCGGGGCCGTTCACCGGCGCCCTCTTCGAGAGCCGGCCGCCGGCGAGGGAGGACCGGGCCGGCGGGTGAGCCGTGCGCGGGACGGACCGGTCAGGGCGGAGGCCCCTCAGGCCGGTCCCGCCGGACGCGCCCGTTCGAGCAGCAGGGCCCGCTCGCGGGCGTTGCGCGTCAGCGAAGCCGCTCGCTCGAACTCCGCCCGGGCCTCGTCGGCGTGCCCGAGCCGGGCCAGCAGGTCACCCCGTACGCTCGGCAGCAAGTGGTAGTCCTTCAGGGCCGGTTCACCGGCCAGGGCGTCCACGATCGTCAGCCCCGCCGCCGGGCCGTCGGCCATCGAGACGGCCACCGCGCGGTTGAGTTCCACGACCGGGGAGGGGGCGACGGCGGCGAGCCGCCCGTACAGGGCCGCGATGGTCGCCCAGTCGGTCTCCTCGTACCGCGGCGCCCGCGCGTGGCACGCCGCGATCGCCGCCTGGAGGGAGTACGGGCCCGTCCCGGCCCTCTCCAGCGCCGCGAAGCCCCGCCGGATCAGGAGCCGGTTCCAGCGCGCGCGGTCCTGGTCGGCCAGCAGCACCGGCTCCCCGTCCGGCCCGGTGCGCGCCGCCGTGCGCGAGGCCTGGAGCTCCAGGAGGGCGGCGAGCCCGTGCACTTCCGGTTCGCCGGGCATCAGCCCGGCCAGCACGCGCGCCAGCCGCAGCGCGTCCTCGCACAGGCCCGGGCGCAGCCAGTGGTCGCCGGCGGTCGCCGCGTACCCCTCGTTGAAGACGAGGTAGACGACCTCCAGCACGGACCCGAGGCGGGCCGCCCGGTCCTGCCCGCGGGGCACCTCGAAGGGCACGCCCGCCCGGGCGAGGGATCGTTTCGCCCGGACGATCCGCTGCGCGACCGTGGCCTCGGGCACCAGGAAGGCGCGGGCGATCTCCTCCGTGGTCAGCCCGCCGAGCAGCCGCAGCGTGAGCGCCACGCGCGCGTCGGCGGAGAGCACCGGATGGCAGGCGGTGAAGACGAGCCGCAGCAGATCGTCGTCGATGTCGTCCGGTTCGGCCGTCTCCGGTTCGTACGCGGTCTCCAGGTCGCGTCCGACCTCGGCGAGCTTGCGCGCGTACGTTTCACGGCGGCGTACGAGGTCGATGGCGCGGTTCCTGGCCGTGGCCATGAGCCAGGCGCCCGGCTTGTCCGGGACGCCCGACTCCGGCCACTGCTCCAGGGCGGCGACCAGAGCGTCCTGCGCCAGTTCCTCCGCGATGCCCACGTCGCGGACGATCCGGGCGACGGCCGCGATGATCCGCGCCGACTCGATCCTGAACACCGTCTCCACGGCGTGGGGTGCGCTCACGCCTCCCCATGGTGCCGCATCGGGCCGGTGCCGGTGCGGGGCGTCAGCCTTCGGCGATCTCCCGCACCTCGGCGGTGATGGTCCAGTGGTCCTCGTGGGTCCGGAGGAACCGCCTGGTCCACTCGACGGCCTCGGCCTTGTCCTTGCACTGGGTGATCGAGTACCCGCCGATGACCTCCTTGGACTCGGTGAAGGGCCCGTCGGTGACCGACAGCCGCCCGCCCGACCAGGTCACGCGGGTGCCCTGGGAACTGGGCGTGAGCCCGGCGGTCTCCAGCATCACCCCGGCCTTGGTGATCTCCTCCAGGAGCTTGCCCATCCGCTCCTGGAGCTCGGGGCTCGGGCCCTCGGCGGGGGCGTTCTTCTCGTCGATACGGATCATCGTCAGGAAGCGCGGCACGACCGTCTCCTCGGGTGTGTGCGGCGGGGCCGTTCCCCGCCTCTCACCCATACGTCGAACGGGCGGGAGCCGGATCGACACCCGGCGCGGAAAAGTTCCGGGAACGGTCGCTCGCGGGCCGGTCCGGGCCCGGGCTCCGCCGGGGGCTCACGTCCCGTGGGACTCGAAGCGCCAGCGGTGCACCGGGCGGGTGACCAGCTCCGGGGCGGGCTCCGGCAGCTCGGGCAGGTCCGCGTCGTAGGGGGCGTCCCACCAGGTGAGGACCAGCACCCGGCCGCCGGGCGCCGTGAACGTCTCACGGCGGACGGGTTCGGCGGGCAGCACCCGCGCCCGCGCCCATTCCAGGAGCTCCGCGCCGCGGCCCTCCGCCGCGCGGGCCTCCCACATGAGGGTGACCGTCACGAGTACAGGTTCTCCTTGCTGATCTCGTGGACGTGGTCGTGGCTGTGGCTGTGGCTGTGGTCGTGTGCGTGGTTTCCGGGGACGTGCGGGTCCGTCACCGGCAGGGACGAGTCCGCCGACAGCTCCAGGTCGGAGGCCGGCCGGTTGCGGGCCACCATCTCGGCGCCGAGGGCCGCGACCATCGCGCCGTTGTCGGTGCACAGGCCGGGCCGGGGGACGCGCAGCCGGATACCGGCGCGCTCGCACCGCTCCTCGGCCAGTGCCCGCAGCCGGGAGTTGGCGGCCACACCGCCGCCGATCATCAGGTGGTCGACGCCCTGGTCCTTGCACGCCCGCACGGCCTTGCGGGTCAGGACGTCGACGACCGCCTCCTGGAAGGACGCCGCCACGTCCCGTACCGGCACCTCCTCGCCCGCCGCGCGCTTGGCCTCGATCCAGCGGGCCACGGCCGTCTTCAGCCCCGAGAAGGAGAAGTCGTACGCCGGGTCCCGCGGCCCGCTCAGCCCGCGCGGGAACGCGATGGCGGACGGGTCGCCCTCCTTGGCCAGCCGGTCGATGACCGGGCCGCCCGGGAAGCCCAGGTCCAGCACCCGGGCGATCTTGTCGAACGCCTCGCCCGCCGCGTCGTCGATCGTCGAGCCCATCGGCCGGACGTCGGACGTGATGTCCGGGGCGAGCAGCAGCGACGAGTGGCCGCCGGAGACCAGCAGCGCCATCGTCGGCTCGGGCAGCGGGCCGTGCTCCAGCTGGTCGACGCAGATGTGCGAGGCCAGGTGGTTCACCCCGTACAGCGGCTTGTCCAGGGCGAACGCGTACGCCTTCGCCGCCGACACGCCCACCAGGAGCGCGCCCGCCAGGCCGGGTCCCGCGGTGACGGCGACGCCGTCGAGGTCACGGGCGGAGACGCCGGCCTGCCGCAGGGCGCGCTCGATGGTCGGGACCATCGCCTCCAGGTGCGCGCGGGAGGCGATCTCGGGAACGACGCCGCCGAACCGGGCATGCGTGTCCACGCTCGACGCGACGGCGTCCGCGAGCAGGGTCGTACCGCGGACGATGCCGACGCCGGTCTCGTCGCAGGAGGTCTCGATGCCGAGGACGAGGGGTTCGTCAGCCATGACTCTCAGTTCCTTGTACGTCTGGTGCGTCGGGTACGTCTGGTGCGTCGGGTGCGCCGTTCGCATCGGGTGCGTCGGGTGCGTCCAGGGCGCCGGGTGCCTCGGGGGCGTCCTGGACGCGCAGGCGCATGACGAGCGCGTCGATGTTGCCGGGCTGGTAGTAGCCGCGGCGGAAGCCGATCGGTTCGAAGCCGAAACGCTCGTACAGCTTCTGGGCACGGGTGTTGTCCACGCGCACCTCGAGCAGGACCTCGTCGCACTCGAAGGCGGTGGCGTGCTGGAGCAGGTCCGTCAGCAGCCGGGCGCCGAGTCCGGTGCCCCACTGGTCACGGGCGACGGCGATCGTCTGCACGTCGCCGAGTCCGCCGGCCGCGGCGAGCCCGGCGTACCCCACCAGCCGGTCGCCGTCCTCGGCCACGACGTACCGGCGGGTGGCGTGCGGGCCGCGCGCGTGGGCCAGCTCGGACCAGAACATGCCCTCCGACCACGCGTCCTCGGGGAACAGCTCACGTTCCAGCTCCAGCACCGGCGCGATGTCCCACCAGCGCATCTCACGCAGTCGGGCGGCCCCGCCGCGCGGGGGCGTGGTCGGGGGGCGCGGGTCGGGCGACGGGCGGGGGGTCACTTGGGGGTGACCACCTTGTAGTTCTTCGGCACTTGGGCGTCGGGACGCCGCAGGTACAGCGGGCGCGGCTCCAGGAACGGCTCCCCCGCCTTCAGCCGCTCGGCCGCCAGCGCCGCGAGCGCGGCCGCCGACTGGTGCTCGGGGTCCCGGGCGTCCGGGAACACCTCGCCGTACAGCCGCGCGCCCGCCCCTACCGCCGGGAGGCCGGCGACCCGCTCGGCGATGTCGGCGGGCCGGTCGACGGCGGGCTCGGTCACGCGGGTGCGGCAGTCGTCGTACCGCGCCCAGTAGACCTCCTTGCGGCGGGCGTCGGTCGCCACGACGAACGGCTCGTCGATCCCGGAGGCGTACGCGAGCCCGTCCAGCGTGCACAGTCCGTGCACCGGTACGCCGCCCAGCGCCGAGGCGAAGGTCGCGGCGGTCACGAGGCCCACCCGCAGCCCGGTGTACGGGCCGGGTCCGACGCCGACGACGATGCCGGTCACGGCGTCGAGCTTCAGCCCGGCGTCCCGGAGCACCCGGTGGACGGCGGGCAGCAGCAGTTCCCCGTGGCGGCGCGCGTCGACCTGACTCGACGTGGCGACGACATGGTCCCCGTCGTGGAGGGCGACGGTGACGGCGGGTGTGGCGGTATCCATGGCGAGCAAGAGCACGCAAACAGCCTACGGCTCCGTGGCGGCGGGCACGGAGCCCCGGGTCGCGGGCATGATCCTGCTACGGTCACACCGCATACGTACGTGGGAGAGGTGGGCAGCAACGTGGCAAGGAGCAGCTCGGGATTCGTGGCCGGGCTCACCGCGGCGGCTCTGGCCGCGGTCGGCTTCCTCGCCTATCAGGCGTCGGCCAATGTCCCCGCCGACCTGTCGGCCGGGTCTCCCGGCCCGGCCGCCTCGCCGTCGGCCCCCGTCCCGGGCGGTGCTCCGAGCCAGCCGGCCGACCGCGCGCTCGCGCCGCCGAAGCAGTCGGGCTCGGGCGAGCGGGTGGTGTACTCGCTCAGCGAGCGGCGGGTGTGGCTGGTGGGCGAGAAGGACGCGGTGACGCGTACGTTCGCGGTGATGCCGAGCACGGTCGACCCGGCTCCGGGGACGTACGCCGTGACGTCCCGGTCGGGCAGTGTGGCCGGCTCCGACGGCGTCCGGATCGAGCACGTCGTGCGGTTCGCGACCGTCGACGGCGTGACGATCGGCTTCAGCGCGGCCGTCGACGGCACGATGGCCACCCCGGACCCGACGCGGCGGACGGGCGGCATCCGGATGAAGCGGGCCGACGGCAACGCCATGTGGACGTTCGCGACCGTCAACTCCAAGGTCGTCGTCGTCCCCTGAACGGACGCCGCCCCGCACGCCAGCGCGGGCGGGCGCGCTGCCGCACCCGTGCGCCCCGTGGCACGGCGCGCACGGCGCATCTCGTGTCGCTCGGCGCGGACCCCACGCCGCCGGTACGCGACTCCATATGCGCACGCCGGAACTCCCGGCTCACCGCGCCCGGTGAACGGGGGAGCCGCACGGGGGCTCCGGGCTCACCGCGTCCGGTGACCGATGACCGGTGGCCGGTGGCCGCCTGATGACCGCCGCCCGGTGACCGCTGCCCGTCCGCGGGGCGGGCAGGCCCGGCACGGCGCACAGGGCGCACGACGGGACGGGAAGTGACCGGACGCCCGTCTCCCGGCGTCCAGCGCCCGCCTCCCGGCACCCGGCGGCCCGGCGACGGGCGCCTGGAGCCGGTGCCGGCCGGCCGGCCGGCACCGAGGTCTATGCCGCTCGGCGCCTTTCCGGAGCCGGCTCCGGGGCAGCCTCCCCGGCGGCTTTCCCGTCCTGGACGTCGCGGACACCGGCGCCGGGCGCGGGGTCCTCGTCCGCACCGGTCGCCTTGGGCGGCGTGGAGACGGCGCTGGCCGCCGCGCACGACGCCAGCAGATCGCGCATCGACACATCCTGCTTCGACGTCGGCATGGGGCCTCCTCGGGCTGCGGGGCAGGCACAGTTAGGTAGACCTAACCAGGGTCCTGGTACCCATGTGACCACGGCTCGGAGGTACGGCGCAACATCATGCCGACGTCTTGTCGGAAAGTACGGCGCCCGGACGCCGCCCGGCTACCCCAGCGCCAGGTCCACTCCGGCCCAGCGCGCCCCGTACCCGGTCAGCGTCACGACCCGCCGCTCGTCGTCCGTGGACCCGACGACCCGGTGGATGACGACGTGGAGCCGGTCCTCGCTGAGGTCCTCCACCTTGCCCTCGCCCCACTCCACGACCACCACCGAGTCGGGCAGCGAGACGTCCAGGTCGAGGTCCTCCATCTCGTCGAGCCCGCCGCCCAGGCGGTAGGCGTCGACGTGGACGAGCGCGGGGCCGCCCACCAGGGACGGGTGGACGCGTGCGATGACGAACGTCGGGGACGTCACCGCGCCGCGTACCCCCAGGCCCTCGCCGAGCCCGCGCGTCAGGGTCGTCTTGCCGGCGCCGAGCTCGCCGGTGAGCATCACGAGGTCGCCGGGGCGCAGCAGCTTGGCGAGCGTACGGCCCAGGTCCTGCGTCTGCTCGGGGGCGTGGAGGGTGAGTCGGGCGGTGGCCGTGGCCCCCTCAGGGGCCGGGCTGTGCGGTGCTTCCATACGTGCCAACGTTAGTCGCTGCCGACACCGCCCCGACCCGTACCAGCAGGTCCGCGAGCCGGTCGGTGACCACCTCGGGGTGCTCCAGCATCACCAGGTGCCCGCCGTCGGGCACGATGACCAGCTCGGCGTCGGGGAGCAGGTCGGCGATGGCCTCCGTGTGCGAGCTGGGCGTCACCAGGTCCTGGTCGCCGGCGAGCGCCAGCGCCGGGACCTCGGCGAAGATGTTCAGCGCCTCGGCCTTGTCGTGCTCGGTGAACGCCGGGTAGAACTCGGCGACCACGTCGATGGGCGTCCCCTCGATCATCCGCTCCGCGAACCGGGCGACCGCCGGGTCGACCTCCCTCGACGAGAACGAGTACCGCTTGATGAGCCCGGCGAACAGGTCGGCGGTGGCCTGCCGCCCCCGCTCCACCAGTTCCGCCTGCGAGCCCAGCGCCCGCAGCACACTCGGCAGCACCCGGCGTACGGCGTTGACGCCCGCGACCGGCAGCCCGTAGTTGACCTCACCGAGTCTGCCGCACGACGTACCGACGAACGCGACGCCCACGACCCGCTCACGGATCAGCTCCGGGTACTGCTCGGCCAGCGCCATCACGGTCATGCCGCCCATCGAGTGCCCCACCAGCACCAGGGGCCCCTCGGGCGCGGCGGCGTCGATGACCGCCTTCAGGTCGCGGCCGAGCTGGTCGATGGTGACCGGCACCCGGTCCGGGCCCTGCTGCGCCGCGCCCCGCCCGGAACGGCCGTGGCTGCGCTGGTCCCAGTGGACCGTGCGGACCAGGCCCCGCAGGGCGGCCCGCTGGAAGTGCCAGGAGTCCTGGTTGAGGCAGTAGCCGTGGCTGAACACGACGGTGACGGGGCCGGGCGACCTGCGTCCGAAGAGCCGGCGGCGGCGCGGCGGCGCGCTGCTGTCCGCCTCCACCTCGTCGACCTCGTAGTACAGCTCGGTGCCGTCGTCGGCGCCGGCCCGGCCGGGGGTACCGCGCAGCGCACCGTACGGGCCGACGGCGTCCAGCGCGAGGCGCGCCTTGCGGCGCATGCCGCGCCCGACCGTGAGCCGCTCGATGGCGACACCGGCCGCCGCGCCCGCCGCGACCACTCCTATCGCGGCGCCGGCGAACCCGGCGCGGCGCCAATTGCCGGCCGCGGCGGACAGCGCTTCCGCCGCCTCCACCGAACTGGTCTCACTCACTACGGCGCTCCTCCAGGCTCCCGCTACTCGTTCAGATAGACGCGTGGTACCCGCGAACCGATGCGCGTCACGATCTCGTACGCGATCGTGTCCGCGGCGCGCGCCCAGTCCTCGGCGGTCGGTTCACCGTGATCGCCTGCCCCGAACAGCACCGCTTGTGCACCCGGATCGACGGCGTCCCCCTGGAGGTCGACGACGAACTGGTCCATGGCGACCCGTCCGGCCACCGTCCGCACCCTGCCGCCGACGAGCACCGGCCCGCGGCCGGACGCGTGGCGCGGGATGCCGTCGGCGTACCCGAGGGGTACCAGGCCGAGGGTGGTGGCTTGCTCGGTGACGTAGTGGTGGCCGTAGCTGACGCCGTGCCCGGCCGGTACGTCCTTGACGAGGGCGACGCTCCCCACCAGCCTCATCACGGGCCGCAGTCCGAAGTCCGCGGGCGCGCCGACCTCGGGGCTCGGCGAGACGCCGTACATGGCGATCCCCGGGCGTACGAGGTCGAAGTGCGTCTCCGGGAGGGTGAGCGTGGCCGGGGAGTTGGCCATGTGCCGCACCTCGGGATCGACGCCCGCCTTCTCGGCCGCGTCGAGCATCTCGTGGAACGTCTCCAGCTGCGCGCCGATCGAGGGGTGTCCGGGCTCGTCGGCGCACGCGAAGTGCGACCAGACGCCGGTGACCTTCAGGAGCCCCTCGGCCTGCGCGGCGAGGGCCTCGCCGACGAGCCGGGACCAGTCGGCGGGCTGGCAGCCGTTGCGCCCCAGCCCGGTGTCCGCCTTGAGCTGCACGCGCGCCGGCTGCGCGGTCCGGCGCGCCGCCGCGGTGACCTCCCGCAGGGCCCACAGCCCGCTCACGGTCATGTCCAGGTCGGCCCGGATGGCCTCGTCCCAGGGGCCGCCGGGCGTCCACAGCCAGCACAGCACGGGTGCGTCGATACCGGCCGCCCGCAGCGCGAGCGCCTCGTGCGGTGTGGCGGTGCCGAGCCAGGTCGCCCCGGCCTCCAGCGCCGCCCTCGCGCACGGCACGGCCCCGTGCCCGTACGCGTCGGCCTTCACGACGCCCATGACCTGAACGTCCGTCCCCACGCGCCCGCGCAGGGCACGCACGTTGGCGCGCAGCGCGCCGAGGTCGATCTCGGCGCGGGCGCGAAGGGTCTGTGCTGTCTCACTCATCGCGCCCAGTCTCTCAGGTGCGCGCCCCGCCTCCCCCGTGTCCCCGCCCACGCCCGTGGGAACCCGTACCGAGCCCGGGGCCCTGGTGTGGACGCGTGCCCGGGGCCCGGGCCGGGGGCGCGGGGGGGGGCGGGGGGCAGGGTCGGGGGCCGGGGCGGGAGGCCGAGCCCGGAGCCCGGTCCGGGAGGCCGAGGCGGGAAGTCGGGCCCCCGGGCCCGGGGGCCGGACGCGGGGCCGGGGGCCGGACGCGGGCCAGCCCGGCAGCCAGCCCGGGGCCGGGCCCGGGGGCCGGGTGAGCGACGCCCGCCGGGGTGGGCGACGCCCGCCGGGGCCGGGTGGGGGCCTCAGCCCCGTACGTCCCGCCACGCCGCCGGCAGCGCCTCCGCCACGTCGTACGCCGCGACCGGGGCGCCGCGCGAGGCACGGCGGGCCGCCAGGCCGTGCAGGTACGCCCCGGCCGACGCGGCGTCGCGCGGCGCGAGGCCCGCCGCCAGCAGCGAGCCGGCCAGGCCCGACAGGACGTCACCGCTGCCGGCGGTGGCCAGCCAGGGCGTACCGGTCGGGTTGACGCGTACCGGCCCGTCGGCGGAGGCCACCAGCGTCGTCGAGCCCTTGAGCAGCACCGTCGCGCCGTACCGCCCGGCCAGCTCCCGTACCGCCTCCAGGCGCCGGGACTCCACGTCCTCGCGGGCGGTGCCCAGCAGCGCCGCCGCCTCACCCGCGTGCGGGGTGAGCACCGTGGGCGCCGGGCGGGAGCGCACCGCCGACGGGTCCAGGTTCCGCAGCCCGTCGGCGTCCACCAGGACGGGGACGTCCGACTCCAGGACGTCGTCCGCCCCCGGCGTGTCGCCCAGGCCCGGGCCGATCACCCACGCCTGGACGCGCCCCGCCTTGGCGGGCGGCCCGGCGTGCACCAGGGTCTCCGGGTGGCGGGCCAGCACCGCGTCGCCGGCCGGCCCCACGTACCGCACCGCTCCGGCGCCGCCCCGCAGCGCGCCCGACACCGCCAGCACGGCCGCGCCGGGGTAGCGCGCCGAACCGGCGACGACCCCGACGACACCCCGCCGGTACTTGTCGCTCTCCCCGACCGGGACGGGCAGCAGCCGGGCGACGTCCTCGTGCTGGAGCGCCTCGACGTCGGGCACCGGCGGCAGGGCGAGCCCGATGTCGACCAGCCGCAGCGCCCCCGCGTGCTCGCGGGCCGGGTCGATCAGCAGCCCCGGCTTGTACGCCCCGAACGTCACCGTCGCGTCCGCGCGCACCGCCTCCCCGGCCACCTCACCCGTGTCGGCGTCCACGCCGCTCGGCAGGTCGACTGCCACCAGCACGGCACCGGAGCCGCGCGCCGCCCGCACCACCTCCGCCGCGTCCGGCCGCAACCCGCCGCGCCCGCCGATCCCGGTGATGCCGTCCACCACGAGGTCGGCGCGCTCCACCGCCCCGACCGGGTCGTCGGCCACCCGCCCGCCCGCGCCCCGCAGCGCCGCCAGCCCGGCCTCGTGGGCGCGCGAGCCCAGCAGTACGGCGGACACGCCCGCGCCCCGGCGCGCCAGCCGGGCGCCCGCGTACAGCGCGTCGCCCCCGTTGTCGCCGCTGCCGACGAGCAGCACCACCCGCGCGCCGTAGGCACCGCCGAGCATCCCGGCGCACGCGGCGGCCAGCCCCGCCGCCGCGCGCCGCATCAGCGCGCCGTCCGGCAGTTTCGCCATCAACTCGGCCTCGGCGGCCCGTACTGTCTCCACGCGGTAAGCGGTACGCATGGGTCAACCCTCCGCGATCACCACCGCCGACGCCACCCCCGCGTCATGACTGAGCGACACGTGCCAGTGCCGTACGCCCAGTTCGGCGGCGCGGGCCGCGACCGTGCCGCGCACCCGCAGCCGGGGCTGCCCGCTGTCCTCGACGTACACCTCGGCGTCCGTCCACTGGAGCCCGGCCGGAGCGCCGAGGGCCTTGGCGATCGCCTCCTTCGCCGCGAACCGCGCCGCGAGCGAGGCGATACCGCGCCGCTCCCCGCTCGGCAGCAGCAGCTCCCGCTCCAGGAACAGCCTCTGCGCCATCTGCGGCGTCCGCTCCATCGCCGCCGCGAACCGGTCGATCTCCGCCACGTCGATCCCCACCCCGATGATCATTCGACGGTGACCGACTTCGCCAGGTTGCGCGGCTGGTCCACCTCATTGCCGCGGGCGGTCGCCAGCTCGCAGGCGAACACCTGCAACGGCACCGTCGACACCATCGGCTGGAGCAGCACCGGCGTCGCGGGGATGCGGATCAGATGGTCCGCGTAGGGCGTCACCGCCTCGTCGCCCTCCTCCGCGATGACGATCGTGCGGGCACCCCGGGCCCGGATCTCCTGGATGTTCGACACGATCTTGTCGTGCAGGACCGACCGTCCGCGCGGTGACGGGACCACGACGACGACCGGCAGATCCTCCTCGATCAGCGCGATCGGCCCGTGCTTGAGCTCACCGGCGGCGAACCCCTCCGCGTGCATGTAGGCGAGCTCCTTGAGCTTCAGCGCGCCCTCCAGGGCAACCGGATAGCCCACGTGCCGCCCCAGGAACAGCACGGTGTCCTTGTCCGCCAGCGACCGCGCCAGCTCCCGCACCGGCTCCATGGTCTCCAGGACCCGCTCGACGTCGTCCGCGATCCGCGCCAGGTCCCTGACGACCGCCCGGATCTCGTCGCCCCACTGCGTCCCGCGCACCTGCCCCAGGTACAGGGCCAGCAGGTACACGGCCACGAGCTGGGTCAGGAACGCCTTGGTGGACGCGACCGCCACCTCCGGCCCGGCGTGCGTGTACAGCACGCCGTCCGACTCGCGCGGGATGGTCGAGCCGTTGGTGTTGCAGATCGCCAGCACCCGCGCCCCCTGCGCGCGGGCGTGCCGCAGCGCCATCAGGGTGTCCATGGTCTCGCCCGACTGCGAGATCGCGATCACCAGGGTCCGCTCGTCCAGGATCGGGTCCCGGTAACGGAACTCGCTCGCCAGTTCCACCTCGCACGGGACGCGGGTCCAGTGCTCGATGGCGTACTTGGCGATCAGCCCGGCGTGGAACGCCGTCCCGCACGCCACGACCACCACCTTGTGCGCCTCGCGCAGCACCGCGTCGGGGATCCGCAGCTCGTCCAGCCGCAGCGAACCACCGGCGTCGATCCGGCCGAGGAGGGTGTCGGCGACCGCCTTCGGCTGCTCGGCGATCTCCTTGAGCATGAAGTAGTCGTATCCCCCCTTCTCGGCCGCCGAGGCGTCCCAGTCGACGTGGTACGAGCGCACCTCGGCGGGCGCCCCGTCGAAGTCGGTCACCGTCACCCCGTCCCGGCGCAGCTCCACCACCTGGTCCTGCCCGAGCTCGATCGCCGAGCGGGTGTGGGCGATGAACGCGGCCACGTCGGAGGCGAGGAACGTCTCCCCCTGGCCGACCCCCACCACCAGCGGCGAGTTGCGCCGCGCGCCCACGACCACGTCCGGCTGGTCGGCGTGCACGGCGACGAGGGTGAAGGCGCCCTCCAGCCGCCGGCACACCAGCCGCATCGCCTCCGCCAGGTCGCCGCACGAGGAGAACTCCTCGGCCAGCAGGTGGGAGACCACCTCGGTGTCCGTCTCGGACTCCAGGGTGTGCCCCCGCCCGGTCAGTTCGGAGCGCAGCGGTGCGAAGTTCTCGATGATGCCGTTGTGGACGACGGCGACCCGCCCGGCGTTGTCGAGATGCGGGTGGGCGTTGGCGTCGGTCGGCCCGCCGTGTGTCGCCCACCGGGTGTGCCCGATACCCGCGCTGCCGGTCGGCAGCGGCCGGCCGTGCAGCTCCTTCTCCAGGTTGACGAGTTTGCCCGCCTTCTTCGCAGCGGCCAACGAGCCGTCGGAGAGCACCGCGACACCGGCCGAGTCATAGCCCCGGTACTCGAGCCGCTTCAGGCCCGCGATCACCACATCAAGCGCCGACTGCCCGCCGACGTAACCCACGATTCCGCACATGCCGAGCAGCCTAAAGCCGCCTCCCCCTCACACCCGCAAGGCGGACCGTGACCGACCGGGCCGACCGGGTCAGGCCGGGACCGCCGGGACAGGCCGGGACCGACCGGACCGCCGGGGCCGGCCGGGCGCCCGGCGGGTCAGGCCTTCGCCCGGTACGCCCGCATGGCCAGCGGATAGAACACGACGGCTATGCCCGCCGCCCAGAGCAGCGACCACAGCACCGGCCGGCCCACCTCGCCGCCCAGCAGCAGGCCGCGGAAGGCGTCCGACAGGTGCGTCACCGGGTTGACGCGCACCCAGGCCTGGAGCCAGCCGGGCATCGTGTCGACCACGACGAACGCGCTGCTGGTGAAGGTGACCGGGAAGACCAGCGTGAAGCCGAACGCCTGCACCTTCTCCGCGTCACCCGCCAGCATCCCGATGAGCACCGCGCACCACGACACGGCCGCCGCGAACACCACGATCAGCAGGGCGCCGGCCAGGAACGCGCCCGGACCACCGGTGACGCGGAAGCCGAGCGCCAGACCCAGGCCGATCATCAGCAGCATCGCCCACAGGTGCTTGACCAGGTCGGCGGCGATCCGGCCGAACAGGGGCGCCGACCGGGCTATCGGCAGGCTCCGGAGCCGGTCGAAGACCCCCTTCGTCAGGTCGGTGTTGAGGGCCATCGCCGTGTAGATGGTCATGAAGAGGGTGTTCTGGACGATGATCCCCGGCAGCGCGTACTTCAGGTACGCGTCGGGCGACCCGGCCATCTGCCCGCCCATCACGTACGTGAACAGGAACACGAACATGATCGGCGTGATGCTGTAGTCGACGAGCTCCAGCGGATTGTGCTTGACGGCCACCAGGCTCCGCCACGCCATCGTGGCGGTCTGCCGCAGGCCCGCGCCGGGCCGCACCCGGCCGCTCACGGTCGGCCGGGCGCCGATCGTCGTGGCGGTCATGCCGAACTCACCACCTTCTCGATGTCGCTGTCGTCGGGCTCCGCGTCCCCGCCGCCGGCCCCCGGCTCCGCGCGGTGCCCGGTGAGCGCCAGGAACACCTCGTCCAGCGAGGAGCGGCGCAGGGTCAGCTCGCCCACCGCGATGCCCGCCCCGTCCAACCGCCGTACGACGGCGGGCATCAGCTCCGGGCCGCTCACCGGGGCGGTGATCACGTCGCCCTCGATCTGCGTCTGCCGGCCGGCCGCCTCGGCGACCAGGGCGTGCGCGCCCGCCAGGTCGTCCGCCCGCACCGGCCGCACCTGGAGCACCTGGCCGCCGACCTGGGACTTCAGCTCGTCGGAAGTGCCTTCGGCGATGACGCGGCCCCTGTCGATCACCACGATGTCGTCGGCGAGCACGTCCGCCTCGTTCAGGTACTGCGTGGTCAGCAGGGCGGTCACCCCCTCGGCGACCAGGCCGCGCAGCATGTCCCACAGCTCGCCGCGGCTGCGCGGGTCCAGGCCCGTGGTCGGCTCGTCGAGGAACAGGATCCGCGGCCGCCCCACCAGGCTCGCCGCCAGGTCCAGCCTGCGCCGCATACCGCCCGAGTACGTCTTCACCGCGCGCCCCGCCGCGTCGCTCAGCCGGAACCGGTCCAGCAGCTCCGCCGCCCTGGCCCTCGCCTCCCGCCTCGGTATCCCCAGCAGGCGCCCGATCAGCAGCAGGTTCTCCGTGCCCGTCAGGTTCTCGTCGACCGCCGCGTACTGACCGGTGAGGCCCACGAGCGAGCGCACGACCCCGGCCTCCCGCACCACGTCGTGCCCGGCGACCCGGGCCCGGCCCGCGTCGGGCGTCAGCAGCGTGGCGAAGATCCGGACGGCCGTGGTCTTCCCCGCCCCGTTCGGCCCCAGCAGTCCCAGCACCGTCCCGGTGCGGGCGGCCAGGTCCACACCGGCCAGCGCCTGGGTCTCCTTGAACCGCTTGACCAGGCCTTCCGCCTGAATCGCATACGTCATGGGACCGGTCCCCTCGGCTCGGGTCGTACCACGCGGACGCCGGGGTCGGCGCCCACCTCCCTCACAACTGTGACGCACGCCACTGACATTCCGGCCGGGCCCTCCGGGGTGACCGAGCACACGGCCCACAACACCGCCGCAAGCACCACAATGGCCGTGTGATCACTTCGCCGCCACGAAGCTCCGCCGCCCACCGCCGTGCGGAGGCCACTCCGTACGTCGACCTCACCCGCGACGAGTGGAGCGCGCTGCGCGACAAGACGCCGCTGCCCCTCACCGCCGAGGAGGTCGAGCGGCTCCGCGGCCTCGGCGACGTCATCGACCTCGACGAGGTCCGGGACATCTACCTGCCGCTCTCCCGCCTCCTCAACCTGTACGTCGGCGCCACCGCCAATCTGCGCGGTGCGCTGAACACGTTCCTCGGCGACGTCGGCCAGAAGAGCGCCCAGCGCGGCACCCCGTTCGTCATAGGGGTCGCCGGTTCCGTCGCCGTCGGCAAGTCCACCGTCGCCCGGCTCCTCCAGGCGATGCTCGCCCGCTGGCCCGAGCACCCGCGCGTGGAGCTGGTGACCACCGACGGGTTCCTGCTGCCCATGAAGGAGCTCCAGGCGCGCGGCCTGATGTCCAGGAAAGGCTTTCCCGAGTCGTACGACCGGCGCGCCCTGACCCGGTTCGTCGCCGACATCAAGGCGGGCAAGGACGAGGTCACCGCCCCCGTCTACTCCCACCTGATCTACGACATCGTCCCCGGCCAGCGCCTCACGGTCCGGCGGCCGGACATCCTGATCGTCGAGGGCCTCAACGTCCTGCAGCCCGCGCTGCCCGGCAAGGACGGCCGCACCCGCGTCGGACTCGCCGACTACTTCGACTTCTCGGTGTACGTCGACGCGCGCCCCGAGGACATCGAGGCCTGGTACCTGAATCGTTTCCGCAAGCTGCGGGCCACCGCGTTCCAGAACCCCTCCTCGTACTTCCAGAAGTACACGCAGGTCAGCGAGGAGGAGGCGCTCGACTACGCCCGTACCATGTGGCGGACCATCAACAAGGTGAATCTGCTGGAGAACGTGGCGCCGACGCGCGGGCGTGCAACCCTCGTCGTGCGCAAGGGTCCGGACCACAAGGTCCAGCGGTTGTCCCTCCGCAAGCTCTGACGACTCCGGACATCTCGAAGGGGCCACGGCCGTGCTGCACCTGCGCCTGATCGTCCCGGCCGACCGCACCGACGACGTGGTCGGCACCATCGAGAAGACGGTCGGCACCGCCCACCTCGCGGTCATCCCCGGCGCCGCCCGCGACCCGGCCGGCGACCTCGTCCTGTGCGACGTGGCGCGCGAGGCGGGCGACGGCCTGATCTCCGAGCTGTGCGCCCTGGGGCTGGACAGGTCGGGCTCGATCGCCCTCCAGGACATCGGCCTGTCACTCTCCGAGCGGGCCGAGAGGGCCGAGGAGGCAGCACCCGGCGAGGGCGCCGACGCCGTGCTGTGGGAGCAGCTCCAGGACGGCACGCGCGAGGAGTCCACCCTCGGCGTCACCTATGTGGCGTTCCTGACGCTCGCCACCATGATCGCGGCCTGTGGCGTGGTCCTCGACAACGCGATCCTGATCGTGGGCGCCATGGCGGTGGGCCCGGAGTTCGGCCCGCTCGCCGGGATCTGCACGGCGCTGGTGCGGCGCCGGCCACGCCTGGCCGTACGGCCGCTGGTCGCCCTGCTCGTGGGCTTCGCGGCGGCCATGGCGCTGACGGTGCTGTTCAGCCTCGGCATGGACGCGGCGGGCCTGTTCACCGCGGACATGCTGCACGGCGAGCGGCCCAACACCGGGTTCGTCTACGCCCCGGACTGGTTCTCGTTCGTCGTCGGCCTCCTCGCGGGCGCCGCCGGCACCCTGTCGCTCACGTCCGCGAAGTCGGGGGCGCTGGTCGGGGTGGCCATCTCGGTCACCACCGTGCCGGCGGCGGCCAACGCGGCCGTCGCACTCGGGTACGGCGACCTCGGCCAGACCAGGGGCTCCATCGAACAGCTCCTGCTGAACCTGCTGGCGATCGTGGTCGCCGGCACCCTGACGCTGCTGGCGCAGAAGTGCTTCTGGGCCCGGAAGCACCGCCGCACAGCGGCGCGCCCGGCCTCCTGACGCCCGGACGCCACGGCCGAGGGCCGGTACGGCTACCGCCGCCGCGACGGCGAAAAACCGGACCCGTAAGGCCGGTACGGCGTACCGCCACCGCCACCGCCACCGCGAGGCGAAAGGCCGGCCCCCGACGCGTGTGCGGCGGGACCGGCCCCTCGTCGTCCTCCGGCGGGGGCTAGCCCAGCGCGGACTTCACCACGTCGGCGAGCTCCCCGGCGACCGCGCGGGCCTGCTCGATGTCGGCGGCCTCGACCATGACGCGTACCAGCGGCTCCGTGCCCGAGGGACGCAGCAGGACCCGACCGGTGCTGCCCAGTCGGCGCTCGGCGTCCGCGACGGCGCTGCCCAGCTCGGCTGAGGTCTTCACCCGCGTCTTGTCGACGTCCTTGACGTTGATCAGGATCTGCGGAAGGCGCTCCATGACCCCGGCCAGCTCGGCCAGCGACCGCCCGGTCGCCGCGACACGCGCGGCGAGCAGCAGACCGGTCAGGGTGCCGTCGCCGGTGGTGGCGTGGTCGAGGACGATGACGTGCCCGGACTGCTCGCCGCCCAGGGCGTAGTCGTGCTCCTTCATCGACTCCAGCACGTAGCGGTCGCCGACCGCCGTCTGGACGAGCTGGAGGCCCTCGCGTTCCATGGCGAGCTTGAAGCCCAGGTTCGACATGACGGTCGCGACGACGGCGTCGCCGCGCAGCGTCCCGGCCTCGCGCATGGCGAGGGCGAGCACGGCGAGGATCTGGTCGCCGTCGACCTCGGCGCCCGTGTGGTCGACGGCCAGGCAGCGGTCGGCGTCCCCGTCGTGGGCGATGCCGAGGTCCGCGCCGTGCTCGACGACGGCGGCCTTCAGCATCTCCAGGTGGGTGGAGCCGCAGCCGTCGTTGATGTTGAGCCCGTCCGGGGTGGCGCCGATGGTGATGACCTCGGCGCCGGCCTGCTGGAACGCGGCGGGCGACACACCGGACGCGGCGCCGTGCGCCTCGTCGAGCACGATCCTCAGGCCGTCGAGCCGGTTCGGCAGGACGCGCAGCAGGTGGGCGACGTACTGGTCGAAGCCCTCGTGGTAGTCGGCGATCCGGCCGACACCGGCGCCGGTCGGCCGGTCCCACGGCTCACCGGTGCGGTGCTGCTCGTAGACCGCCTCGATACGGTCCTCCAGCTCGTCGGCCAGCTTGTGGCCGCCGCGCGCGAAGAACTTGATGCCGTTGTCCGGCATGGCGTTGTGGCTGGCGGAGAGCATGACGCCCAGGTCGGCGCCGAGCGCGCCCGTCAGGAACGCGACGGCCGGTGTCGGCAGCACGCCGACCCGCATGACGTCCACACCGGCGCTCGCGAGGCCCGCCACGACGGCGGCCTCCAGAAACTCTCCCGACGCACGGGGGTCACGCCCGACCACGGCGGTCGGCCGATGTCCTTCAAAGGTCCCCGCCTCGGCGAGCACGTGCGCCGCCGCGACCGACAGGCCGAGCGCGAGCTCCGCCGTCAGATCCGCGTTGGCGACACCGCGCACACCGTCCGTGCCGAAGAGTCGTCCCACAGCTGTCCTCCGAGTTACTCCGAAAAAAGCAAGGTGAAGCGTATAGACGTACGCCCCGGCAGCACGGAGGTGCCGCCGGGGCGTACGTCGAGCAGGGCGAGCAGGCGTGATTAACGCTTGCTGTACTGCGGGGCCTTACGGGCCTTCTTGAGACCGGCCTTCTTGCGCTCGACGGCACGGTCGTCGCGGCTCAGGAAGCCGGCCTTCTTCAGCGCGCCGCGGTTGTTGTCCACGTCGGCCTCGTTCAGGGCGCGCGCCACGCCGAGGCGCAGGGCGCCGGCCTGGCCGGAGACGCCGCCACCCGAGATGCGGGCGATGACGTCGTAACGGTTGTCGAGCTCGAGCACCTTGAAGGGCTCGTTGACTTCCTGCTGGTGCACCTTGTTCGGGAAGTAGTCCTCGAGGGTGCGACCATTGATCTTCCACTTGCCGGTGCCCGGGACGATCCGGACGCGGGCGATGGCGTTCTTGCGGCGGCCCAGGCCGGCGGCCGGCTGCGGCTCGCCGAAGCGGGACGCCATCGACTCGGAGGTGTACTCGCCCTCGACGGGCACCTCGGACTCGAAGGTGGTGACCTCGGCGTAGGTCTCCTCGCCCTCGATGGGGTTCTCAACAGTGGTCTCGGCCACGATGCTCCTCAGATTCTTTTCGTCTTAGGGGGTGGCCGGACTTACTGCGCGACCTGGGTGATCTCGAACGGGACCGGCTGCTGGGCAGCGTGCGGGTGGTTCTCGCCCGCGTAGACCTTCAGCTTCGAGAGCATCTGACGGCCAAGGGAGTTCTTCGGGAGCATGCCCTTGACGGCCTTCTCGACAGCCTTCTCGGGGTTCTTCTCGAGCAGCTCGTCGTAGCGGACGGAGCGCAGACCACCCGGGTAACCGGAGTGGCGGTAGGCCATCTTCTGGGTCCGCTTGTTGCCGGACAGGTGCACCTTGTCGGCGTTGATGATGATGACGAAGTCACCAGTGTCAACGTGCGGCGCATAGATCGGCTTGTGCTTGCCCCGCAGAAGGGTGGCGGCGGTGGTCGCCAGACGGCCCAGGACGATGTCCTGCGCGTCGATGATGTGCCACTGGCGCGTCACATCGCCGGGCTTGGGGCTGTACGTACGCACGGTCGTAGCCTTCGCTTCTTCAGTGAGTGGGTCCTGACAAGGCCACCCGGACGATCACGACAGCCTAGACGGCACGTCGGGGACGCAACCCGAGTGCCAGTCGCTGGTCATCGGCCCGGTGGACCGGCGTAACGGCCTCTCACGTGAGAACGAGCAAGCCAATACGCATAACGAACCAGAAGAATACGCGCCGTCCCCCACCCGGGTCAAAACAGGCCCGTCCGGGTACGGCGCGGGGACGCCCCCGTACCCGGTCACGGGGCGCCGGGACGACCGGCGGCCCGGGCGAGGGAGACCCGCCCCGTCCCGCCGGCGGCGAGCTCCGCCAGTACGACGAGCGGCCCGGCCTCCAGTACGACGAGCGGCCCGGCCTCCTCCCCTGGCCGGAGCCCTGCCCCCGCCCGCGTGCCGCCCCGCTTCCCCGGCCCGGGCCCGGACGCCGCCGCCGGCCCCCCGCACCCGCGTCCGCCCCGCCCGCATCCCTCCCGGCCCCTCGGGGCGCGGCGGCTATCGCGCCCGCTCCACCCGCCGCTCGTCCCACACCGCCTCCGGCGTCTCGCGCACGACGCCGTCCGCGCCGAAGACCAGGTACCGGTCGAAGGAGCGCGCGAACCAGCGATCGTGCGTGACGGCCAGCACCGTCCCCTCGTACGCCTCCAGGCCCACCTGGAGCGCCTCCGCCGACTCCAGGTCCAGGTTGTCCGTCGGCTCGTCCAACAGCAGCGCGGTGGTCCCCGCCAGCTCCAGCAGCAGGATCTGGAACCGTGCCTGCTGCCCGCCCGACAGCCGGTCGAAGGCCTGGTCGCCCTGGCGCTCCAGCTCGTACCGCCGCAGGGCGGACATCGCCCCGCCCCGGTCCTTGGCGTGCTCCGTCCACAGGATGTCCACCAGCGTCCGGCCCATCAGCTCGGGGTGGGCGTGCGTCTGCGCGAAGTGGCCCGGCACCACCCGCGCGCCCAGCTTCCAGGTGCCGGTGTGGGAGACGTCCTCCCCCGCCAGCAGCCGCAGGAAGTGGGACTTCCCGGAGCCGTTCGAGCCCAGCACGGCGACCCGCTCCCCGTAGAAGACCTCCAGGGAGAAGGGCTTCATCAGCCCCGTGAGCTCCAGGTCCCCGCAGGTCACGGCCCGCACCCCGGTGCGTCCGCCGCGCAGCCGCATCCGGATGTCCTGCTCGCGCGGCGGCTCGGGCGGCGGACCGGCCTCCTCGAACTTCCGCAGCCGGGTCTGGGCGGCCTGGTAGCGGGAGGCCAGCCCGTCGTTGAACGCGGCCTTGTTCTTCAAGGTGTTCACCAGGTGCTTGAGCTGCGCGTGCTTCTCCTCCCAGCGCCGCTGGAGCTCCTCGAACCGGGCGAACCGCTCCCGCCGCGCCTCGTGGAAGGTCCCGAAACCGCCGCCGTGCACCCAGACGTCCGACCCGGCCGGTCCCGGCTCCACGGCCACGATCTTCCCGGCGGCCCGCGCCAGCAGCTCCCGGTCGTGCGAGACGAACAGCACGGTCTTGCGGGTCTCGGCCAGCCGCTCCTCCAGCCACCGCTTGCCGGGGACGTCCAGGTAGTTGTCCGGCTCGTCGAGGAGGAGCACCTCCTCCGGCCCCCGCAGCAGCGCCTCCAGCACCAGCCGCTTCTGCTCGCCGCCGCTGAGCGTGCGCACCTGGCGGAACTGGGCCTTCTCGTACGGCACGCCCAGCGCCGCCATGGTGCACATGTCCCACAGGGTCTCGGCCTCGTACCCCCGCGCCTCCGCCCAGTCGCTCAGCGCCTGCGCGTACGCCATCTGCGCGGCCTCGTCGTCGACCGTCAGGATCAGGTGCTCGGCGGCATCCACCGCGGCCGCCGCCGCCCGGATCCGCGCCGGCGCGACCGACACCAGCAGGTCCCGCACGCTCCGCTCGTCGCGCACCGACCCGACGAACTGCGGCATCACACCCAGCCCGCCCGAGACGGTGACCGTCCCACCGTGCGGCTGGGCGTCGCCCGCGATCAGCCGCAGCAGCGTGGTCTTGCCGGCCCCGTTCGCCCCGACGAGGGCCACGACCGCGCCCTCGCCGACCCGGAAGGACACGTCTGCGAGCAGCACCCGCCCGTCCGGCAGGCAGTACTCCAGATGCGCGACCTCTACATGTCCCATGGCCGCATTGTCCACGGGGGCCGCCCCCCGTCCCAACCGGTTTAGGATGCGCGGCATGAGCTTTGGGGGACCCCAGTGGCCGCAGCAGCCGCACGATCCGTACCAGCAGGATCCGTACCAGCAGAACCAGCCGTACCAGGCCGGGACGCCGGACTGGAGCGCCCTGGCGGAGGCGTCGGCCGCGCGCACGCGCCGTAGGCGTCTGCTGCTCGTCGGCGGTGCCGCGCTCGCCACCGCGCTGGTGGGCACGGTGATCGCGGTGGCCATCGTCTCGACCGGCAAGAAGAGCGACGACGGTGCCAACCTCGCGGACACCACCAGCGGGGCCCCGGAGCTGCCCACCGACACCGCCAAGCCGCAACCGTCCTTCTCCTCGGTCGCTCCCCCGCCCCCGCCGGACCCGATGGACTACATCTCCAGCGCCCAGAAGGACCGGGCGCCGCTCAGCGCGGAGTCCCTCTTCCCCGGCAGGAAGCTCACGATGGGCGACCGCGTCCACAGGAAGGGCGCCACCGCCTCCACCACCGACTGCGCGACGGCGGCGGAGGACGGCCTCGGCCCGGTCCTGGAGCGGAACGGCTGCCTGCGCGTCATCCGCGCCACCTACGAGAAGGACGGCGTCGCCGTCACGGTCGGCGTCGCGCTCTTCGACACCCAGGCGGCCGCGCTCAAGGCGAAGGAACAGGCGGTCGGCGGCATCACCCCGCTCGCCGGGTCCGGCGTCGACGGCTTCTGCCGGGCGCAGACGGTGTGCCTGCGCCGTTCCAACGCGCTCGGCCGGTACGCCTACTTCACGCAGGCGGGCTTCACCAGCGGCAAGAAGGTCACCAAGGCCGACGAGGCGGTCTTCCGGACCAGCGACGACCTCGGGACCTTCACCTTCAACCAGATCTACGCCCGCGGCCGCGCCCAGGCCTCAGCAGCAGCCACCGCTCCCGCCGCGGGCGGCCAGTGACCGCCTGTTGCGGGCCTCCAGGTTCCTGGCGGCCAGCAGCTCGTCGGCCGGGTACCCGACCTCCTCGAGCGTGAGCCCGTGCGGCCGTACGACATGGACGGCCGAGTCCCGCACGCCCGCGGCCAGCACCTTCCCCGGCCAGTCCACCGGCCGGTGCCCGTCGCCGACGAACAGCAGCGCGCCGACGAGCGAGCGGACCATGTTGTGGCAGAAGGCGTCCGCCTTGACCGTGGCCTCCAGGACCCCGGACGGCAGCCGCTCCCACCGCAGCTCCTGCAGCGTGCGGATGGTCGTCGCCCCCTCCCGCTTCTTGCAGTACGCGGCGAAGTCGTGCTCGCCCAGCAGCGGCTCGGCGGCGGCGTTCATCGCCTCGACGTCCAGCGGCCAGTCGTGCCACAGGATGTGCCCGCGCAGCAACGGGTCGACGCCACCGGGCTCGTCGGTCACCCGGTACGCGTACCGCCGCCAGATCGCCGAGAAGCGCGCGTTGAAACCGGCCGGCGCCTCCTCGACCCTCCACACCCGCACGTCGTGCCCCAGCCGCCCGGCCAGCCGCCGCAGCAGCTTCTCCCGGTGCTCCGCCCACACGGCCTCCGGCAGGTCCACGTGGGCGACCTGCCCGCGCGCGTGCACACCGGCGTCCGTCCGGCCCGCGACGGTCAGCTCGTACGTCTCGGACGACCGCGTCACCGTGCGCAGCGCGTCCTCGATCTCCCCCTGCACGGTCCGCTGCCCGCGCGCCTGCTTGGCCCAGCCGTGGAAGTCCTTGCCGTCGTACGAAAGGTCCAGCCGTACCCGTACGGAGCCGGGCTTCACGTCATCGCTCACGCGTCAATCCTCTCAAGCCGGACGGGCCCGCCCCCCGTGAGGGGGACGGGCCCGTCGTTGCGCCTTCAGAACGCGGTTCAGGCGTCCTTGGACTCGTCGGCCTTGGCCTCGTCAGCCTTGGCCTCCGCCTCGTCGGCCTTCGCCTCGTCGACCTTGGCGTTGGCCTCGTCGGACTCCTTGACGGCGCGCTTGGTGGCGGCCTCGGCCTCGGCGACGGTCGCCTTCTTGGCGATCTCGCCCTCGACCAGCTCGATCACGGCCATCGGGGCGTTGTCGCCACGACGGTTGCCGATCTTGGTGATGCGGGTGTAGCCACCCGGGCGCTCGGCGTAGCGCGGAGCGATCTCGGTGAAGAGCGTGTGGACGATGCCCTTGTCCGTGATCGTCTGCAGCACCAGGCGACGGTTGTGGATGTCGCCCTTCTTCGCCTTGGTGATCAGGCGCTCGGCGACCGGACGCAGGCGGCGGGCCTTCGCCTCGGTCGTGGTGATGCGGCCGTGCTCGAAGAGCGACTTCGCGAGGTTCGCGAGGAGCAGCTTCTCGTGCGCGGCGCTGCCGCCCAGACGGGCACCCTTGGCGGGCTTCGGCATGGTGTTTCTCCTTGTGATCTGCCCCGGCCGTATCAGGTACCGGGGTCAGGGCCCCGCGGGCGGTCGCCCGCGGGCAGTGATCAGTACTGCTCGGTCTCGACGAAGCCCGCGTCCGCGTCGTCGTCGGCGCCGAAGGCGTCGGCGGCGGCGGTCGGGTCGAATCCGGGCGGGCTGTCCTTGAGGGCCAGGCCCATGCCGGCCAGCTTCGCCTTGACCTCGTCGATCGACTTCGCACCGAAGTTGCGGATGTCGAGCAGGTCGGCCTCGGAGCGCGCCACGAGCTCACCCACGGAGTGGATGCCCTCGCGCTTGAGGCAGTTGTACGAACGAACGGTGAGCTCGAGCTCCTCGATCGGCAGCGCCAGGTCGGCGGCGAGGGCGGCGTCCGTCGGGGACGGGCCCATGTCGATGCCCTCGGCGTCGATGTTGAGCTCGCGGGCCAGACCGAACAGCTCGACCAGGGTCTTGCCGGCCGACGCCATGGCGTCGCGCGGACGCATGGCCTGCTTGGTCTCGACGTCGACGATCAGCTTGTCGAAGTCGGTGCGCTGCTCGACACGCGTGGCCTCGACCTTGTACGTGACCTTCAGCACCGGCGAGTAGATCGAGTCGACCGGGATGCGGCCGATCTCCTGACCCACCTGCTTGTTCTGGACGGCGGAGACGTAGCCGCGACCGCGCTCGACGGTCAGCTCCATCTCCAGCTTGCCCTTGCCGTTCAGCGTGGCGAGCACCAGGTCGGGGTTGTGCACCTCGACACCGGCCGGGGGCGCGATGTCGGCCGCGGTCACGAGGCCCGGACCCTGCTTGCGCAGGTACATCACGACCGGCTCGTCGTGCTCGCTGGACACGACCAGCTGCTTGATGTTCAGGATGAGGTCGGTGACGTCTTCCTTGACGCCCGGCACGGTGGTGAACTCGTGCAGGACGCCGTCGATGCGGATGGACGTGACCGCCGCACCCGGGATCGAGGAGAGGAGGGTCCGGCGGAGCGAGTTGCCGAGCGTGTAGCCGAAGCCCGGCTCCAGCGGCTCGATGACGAACCGCGAGCGGTACTCGTCGACGACCTCTTCGGTCAGCGAGGGACGCTGAGCGATAAGCATGGTGTATTTCCTTCAGTCGTGGACGCCCGCTATTTGACGTCCTCGGATAATGCAAGGGTACGGGCGGCACGCCCCCGAAGAGCCGTACCGCCCGAGAATCCCTGCGAAAGCAGCCGTGCGTCAGACGCGGCGGCGCTTCGGCGGACGGCAACCGTTGTGCGGCGTGGGGGTGACGTCCTGGATGGAGCCGACCTCGAGACCGGTCGCCTGGAGCGAACGGATGGCCGTCTCACGACCCGAGCCCGGGCCCTTGACGAAGACGTCGACCTTGCGCATGCCGTGCTCCTGCGCGCGGCGGGCGGCCGACTCGGCGGCCATCTGCGCGGCGAAGGGGGTGGACTTGCGCGAGCCCTTGAAGCCGACGTGGCCGGCGGAGGCCCAGGAGATCACGTTGCCCGAGGGGTCGGTGATCGAGACGATGGTGTTGTTGAACGTGCTCTTGATGTGGGCGTGCCCGTGAGCGACGTTCTTCTTTTCCTTGCGGCGCACCTTCTTGGCAGCGCCCTGACGACCCTTGGGGGGCATGTCTTACTCCTACGGGAGGTGGTCGGTCCTACAGCGAAGACCGTGGACAGTCGTCCGCTGCGGACTACTTCTTGCCCGGCTTCTTCTTGCCGGCGATGGCGCGACGCGGGCCCTTGCGGGTACGGGCGTTCGTGCTGGTGCGCTGGCCGTGGACCGGCAGACCGCGACGGTGGCGCAGACCCTGGTAGCAGCCGATCTCGACCTTGCGGCGGATGTCGGCCTGGATCTCGCGACGGAGGTCACCCTCGGTCTTGAGGTTGGCGTCCACGTACTCGCGGATCTTGACCAGGTCCTCTTCGGACAGGTCACGAACGCGGGTGTTCGGGTTCACACCGGTGGAGGCGAGGGTCTCCTTCGCCAGGGTGCGGCCGATGCCGAAGACGTAGGTGAGTGCGACCTCCACACGCTTGTCGCGCGGGATGTCAACACCGGAAACGCGTGCCATTCAATGGCTCCTGTGTGTTCGGGGGTCTTCCGCAGTGCCGCTCCATGGCCGCCGTACGAGGTACGGACCAGGTCCCCGGCCCCCGCCGGAGGTGTCGCCGCCCCTGTGGGGATCAGGCGGGCACTGCGTATGTACGAATTCGCTTGCGTCGCGCGAAGAACTGCGGAGGTGCAGGTCGGCGTGCGTCAGCCCTGGCGCTGCTTGTGGCGCAGGTTGTCGCAGATGACCATGACCCGACCGTGACGGCGGATCACCTTGCACTTGTCGCAGATCTTCTTGACGCTCGGCTTGACCTTCATGGGATGTGAGGTTCTCCGGGTCAGTGCCACCGCCCCACAGGTGGGGCGCGACAAGATCTACTTGTATCGGTAGACGATCCGCCCACGCGTCAGGTCGTACGGAGACAGCTCCACGACGACCCGGTCGTCCGGGAGGATACGGATGTAGTGCATCCGCATCTTGCCGGAGATGTGCGCGAGGACTTTGTGACCGTTCTGGAGCTCCACCTTGAACATGGCGTTCGGCAGGGACTCGATCACGGTGCCCTCAATTTCGATGGCACCTTGCTTCTTGGCCACGCTTCGCCCTTCGAATCGGCTACCTTGATCGACTCTCGTCACCATGTGCGGACACACGGGTACACGAGAGCCGACGCATCAGTCTACGTCAGGCCCCTGGAAAAGACGAATCCCCGTAGCTTGCCCACCGCCGGAGATCGTTACCCCCACCCGGCCCCGCCGTCCCGGCGGATGCCCGCGCCGGGCCGTCGGCGCCCGGCCGTCAGGCCAGCGGGTCGGGGGCCGCCGTGACGCCCAGCTCCGCGAGCTTGGCCTTGCCGCCGTCCGGTGCCGTCAGGACGAGCGGACCCTCCTCCGTGAGGGCCACGGAGTGCTCCCAGTGGGAGGACCAGGTGCCGTCCGTCGTGATGACGGTCCAGTCGTCCTCCAGGACCTCCGTGCGGGGCGTGCCGAGCGACACCATCGGCTCGATCGCCAGGCAGAAGCCGGGCACCAGCTTGGGACCCTTGCCACGCTTGCGGGCGACGTAGTTCAGCAGGTGCGGGTCCATGTGCATCTCGGTACCGATGCCGTGGCCGCCGTAGTCCTCGATGATCCCGAACTTGCCCAGGCTGTGCTCGCCCGTGGCCGGGCGCGGCTGGCGGCGGATGTAGGACTCGATCGCCCGGGAGATGTCCACCAGCCGGTTGCCGTTCCTCATCGCGGCGATGCCGGCCCACATCGACTCCTCGGTCACCCGGGACAGCTCGATCAGCTCCGGGGCGTGGCCCGACCCCACGAAGGCGGTGTACGCGGCGTCACCGTGCCAGCCGTCGATGATCGCGCCGCAGTCGATGGAGATGATGTCCCCGTCCTTGAGCACGACCTCGTCGCTCGGGATGCCGTGGACGACGACCTCGTTCACCGAGGTGCAGATCGTCGCGGGGAACCCCCCGTACCCCAGGAAGTTCGACTTGGCCCCATGGTCGGCGATCACCTTCCGCGCGACCTCGTCCAGGTCCTTCGTCGTCGCGCCGGGCACAGCGGCCTCACGTGTCGCCGCGTGGATGGCGGCGACGACAAGCCCCGCCTCGCGCATCTTCGCGATCTGCTCGGGAGTCTTGATCTGCACCATGACGGCTGACGCCTTTCCAAACGGAGAACGGGGTGACCTGACCACGATACGGCCGTACGACAGCGGCCGCGGTGCCCGGAGGGGCACCGCGGCCGGTGTACGACACGTGTCGGAGCGGCGCTACGCGGCCTTCTCGCCCCGCAGGGCCTCCATCGCCCGCCCGGTCACCTCGTCGACCTTGCCGAGCGCGGAGATGGTGACCACCAGGCCCTGGGCCCGGTAGTAGTCGATGATCGGCTCGGTCTGCGTGTGGTAGACCTCCAGCCGCTTGCGGACGGTCCCCTCGGAGTCGTCGTCACGCTGGTACAGCTCGCCGCCGCAGGCGTCGCAGACACCCTCGGTCTTCGGCGCCGCGTACGTCACGTGGAAGACGTGGGAGCTGTCGTTGCGGCAGATGCGGCGGCCCGCGATCCGCTTGACGACCTCGTCCTCCTCGACCTCCAGGTCGAGGACGGCGTCCAACTTCATGCCCTCGCCGTCGAGCATGGCGTCCAGCGCCTCGGCCTGGGCCACGTTCCGCGGGAAACCGTCCAGCAGGAAGCCGTTCTCGGCGTCCGGCTGCTCCATGCGGTCCTTGGCCATGCCGATGGTGACCTCGTCGGGTACGAGGTTGCCGGCGTCCATGTACGCCTTGGCCTGCTTGCCCAGCTCCGTGCCCTGACTGATGTTGGCGCGGAACAGGTCGCCCGTGGAGATGTGCGGGATCGACAGGTTCTTGGCAAGGAACGCGGCCTGCGTTCCCTTGCCCGCACCGGGCGGTCCGACGAGGACGATACGCATCAGCGGAGGAACCCTTCGTAATTGCGCTGCTGGAGCTGGCTCTCGATCTGCTTCACGGTCTCCAGCCCCACACCCACGATGATGAGGATGCTCGTCCCGCCGAACGGGAAGTTGGCATTGGCGCCACCGAAGCCTGCCAACGCCATCGTCGGCACAAGAGCGATCAGACCCAGATACAGCGAGCCCGGCCAGGTGATCCGGTTGAGCACGTAGCTCAGGTACTCGGCAGTAGGTCGACCAGCCCGGATACCCGGGATGAAGCCACCATACTTCTTCATGTTGTCCGCGACTTCCTCGGGGTTGAACGAGATCGCCACGTAGAAGAAGGCGAAGAACACGATCAACAGGAAGTACACGGTGATGTAGTAGGGGTGGTCACCCTTGACGAAGTGGGCTTCGATCCAGGTCTTCCAGGCGGAGGTCCCGGTCGAGAACTGGGCGATCAGCGCCGGGATGTAGAGCAGCGACGAGGCGAAGATGACAGGAATCACACCTGCCTGGTTCACCTTGAGCGGGATGTAAGTGGACGTACCGCCGTACGACCTGCGGCCGATCATGCGCTTCGCGTACTGCACCGGGATGCGGCGCTGGGCCTGCTCGACGAAGACGACCAGGCCCACCATCACGAAGCCGATCAGGATGACGGTGCCGAACTCGATCCAGCCCTGCGCGAGCTTGCCGCTGACCTTGATGGCCCACAGGGCGCCCGGGAAGCCGGCGGCGATCGAGATGAACATCAGGATCGACATGCCGTTGCCGATGCCGCGGTCGGTGATGAGCTCACCGAGCCACATCACGAGGGCGGTACCCGCGGTCATGGTGATGACCATCAGGATGGTCACGAAGATCGACCGGTCGGGAACGACCTGACCGGCCACCGTGCAACCGCTGAACAGCGCGCCGGTGCGGGCGGTCGCCACCAGACCTGTGCCCTGGAGGATCGCGAGGGCGATCGTCAGGTACCGCGTGTACTGCGTGATCTTGGCCGTACCCGACTGACCCTCCTTCTTGAGGGCCTCGAGGCGCGGAATGACGACGGTCAGCAGCTGCAGGATGATGCTCGCCGTGATGTACGGCATGATGCCGAGCGCGAAGATGGTGATCTGCAGAAGCGCCCCACCGCTGAACAGGTTCACCAGGCCGAGCAGGCTGTTGCCGCCCTTGCTGGCCTCGTCCACGCACTGCTGGACGGACTGGTAGTCGACACCGGGGACGGGGATGTGGGCCCCGAGCCGGTAGATCACGATGATGCCCAGCGTGAAGAGCAGCTTCTTGCGCAGGTCGGGCGTCTTGAACGCCCGGGCGAACGCGGTGAGCACGGTGCCTCCTGCGACCCCCGCGTTACGCGCGTGAGGGTGACGGTTTGGTAAGTGAGTAGATACAAACACGGCAGCCTTACACCACGGGGGCAGACTGCCGGGACACTAACAGCGGCTACCATACCCGGCCGCCACCCCCGCGTGAAACGTCGCTGAGGCACGTCAACCGCGGGTAAGGCCGAAGCCCTCGGACAACCGCTCGACCGGCCCCACCCCGGCCAACGACCGAGCGCCCCGGATTGACACCCGGCACGCGGCCCATGCGGCCAACATGTCCGAAACCCGCCCCCTGCCGCCCGCCGCCCGGCCAGGACGGCGCCCGCCCGAACCACACTCGGCGGCTCCCTCCGGGCCGGCTTCCGCACCCGCCGCCGGGCGGGCCTCCGCCCAGGCACCGGCGCTCACCAGGGCCGGAGCTCGTACAGCCGCCGAAAACCACACCTCGGGAGTGGCGCCCGGCCCACTTCGGGGGCACGCACGGCACGCAAAAAAGAGCCTGGCCGACGCCCCGTGAGGGACGTCGGCCAGGCTCTTTTCCGTCAGTGTCCGTCAGGACGAAGCTCAGACGAGCTCGGTGACGGTACCGCCGGCGGCGGTGATCTTCTCCTTGGCGGAGCCGGAGACGGCGTCAACCGAAACCTGCAGCGCCACGGAGATCTCGCCCTGGCCCAGGACCTTGACGAGGCTGTTCTTGCGCACCGCGCCCTTGGCGACCAGATCGGCCACCGTGACCTCGCCACCCTCGGGGTAGAGGGAGGCGAGCTTGTCCAGGTTCACGACCTGGTACTCGGTGCGGAACGGGTTCTTGAAGCCCTTGAGCTTCGGAAGACGCATGTGGAGGGGCATCTGCCCACCCTCGAAGCGCTCCGGAACCTGGTAACGGGCCTTGGTGCCCTTGGTACCACGACCAGCCGTCTTACCCTTCGACGCCTCACCACGACCCACACGGGTCTTGGCGGTCTTGGCGCCCGGGGCGGGACGGAGGTTGTGGACCTTCAGCGGGTTCTGCTCCGCCATGTCAGTCGACCTCCTCGACCGTCACGAGGTGGCGGACGGTGTGCACCATTCCGCGGAACTCGGGGCGGTCCTCCTTGACAACCACGTCACCCAGGCGCTTGAGGCCCAGGGAACGCAGGGTGTCGCGGTGGTTCTGCTTGCTGCCGATGTACGACTTCGTCTGCGTGACCTTGAGGCGAGCCATTACGCACCCGCCCCTGCACGCGCACGGAGGAGAGCCGCGGGGGCGACGTCCTCGAGGGGCAGACCACGGCGAGCCGCGATCTCCTCGGGACGCTGCAGGCCCTTGAGGGCCGCCACGGTCGCGTGCACGATGTTGATCGCGTTGGAGGAGCCGAGCGACTTCGACAGGATGTCGTGAACGCCGGCGCACTCGAGCACGGCACGCACCGGGCCACCGGCGATAACACCGGTACCGGGGGAAGCAGGCTTGAGCAGGACGACGCCCGCGGCCTTCTCGCCCGTGATCGGGTGCGGGATGGTGCCCTGGATACGGGGGACCTTGAAGAAGTGCTTCTTGGCCTCCTCAACACCCTTGGCGATGGCGGCCGGCACCTCCTTGGCCTTGCCGTAACCGACACCCACGGTGCCGTCACCGTCGCCCACCACGACCAGCGCGGTGAAGCTGAAGCGACGACCACCCTTCACAACCTTGGCGACGCGGTTGATCGCGACGACGCGCTCAACGTACGCGGTCTTCTCGGCGGCAGCAGCGCCGCCGTCACGGCCCTTCCGGTCCCGCCGCTCGCCGCCACCGGCACCGCTTCCGCGGCGCTGGGGTCCAGCCATTGGAATTACCTCTCTTCGTTTTCCGCTGAGCTACGGAACCGGCTCAGAACTTGAGCCCGGCTTCGCGGGCGGCGTCCGCCAGGGCGGCGATGCGCCCCGCGTACTGGTTGCCGCCACGGTCGAACACGACAGCCTCGATGCCGGCGGCCTTGGCACGCTCGGCCACGAGCTGGCCGACCTGCTTCGCCTTCGCCGACTTGTCGCCTTCGCCGCCGCGGATGGACGCGTCCAGGGTGGACGCCGACGCGAGGGTGTGACCCGCGATGTCGTCGATGACCTGAGCGGTGATCCCGCGGTTGGAGCGCGTGACGACCAGGCGCGGACGCTCGGTCGTACCCGCGATCTTCTTGCGGATGCGGATGTGGCGACGCTTCAGAGCAGCGCCCTTGTAGGCCTTGCCCTTGGCAATCTTTACGCCGTATGCCATGGCTTACTTACCAGCCTTTCCGACCTTGCGGCGGATGACCTCACCCGCGTACTTCACGCCCTTGGCCTTGTAGGGGTCGGGCTTGCGAAGCTTGCGGATGTTCGCGGCGACCTCGCCGACCTTCTGCTTGTCGATGCCCTCGACCGAGAACTTGGTCGGCGACTCGACCTTGAAGGAGATGCCCTCGGGGGCCTCCACCAGGATCGGGTGGCTGTAGCCGAGCTGGAACTCCAGGTTGGAGCCCTTCGCGGCCACGCGGTAACCGACACCGCTGATCTCGAGCGCCTTCGTGTACCCCTGGGTCACACCGGTGATCATGTTGGCCACCAGCGTGCGGGACAGGCCGTGGAGGGCCTTGTTCTGACGCTCGTCGTTCGGGCGGGTGACGTTGAGAACGCCGTCCTCACCCTTAACGATCTCGATCGGCGCGGCGACGGTGTGGCTCAGGGTGCCCTTGGAACCCTTCACCGTGACCGTGCGGCCCTCGATGGTGACGTCCACGCCGGCGGGAACCGTGATGGGGAGCTTGCCAATACGCGACATTAGCTTTTCCTCCGTTCCCGACTACCAGACGTAGGCGAGGACTTCCCCACCCACGCCCTTCTTCTGCGCCTGCTGGCCGGTCAGGAGGCCGTGGGACGTGGAGATGATCGCCACGCCCAGACCGCCGAGGACCTTCGGCAGGTTGGTGGACTTCGCGTAAACCCGCAGACCGGGCTTCGAGATCCGCTTGATGCCCGCGATGGAGCGCTCACGGTTCGGACCGAACTTCAGCTCGAGGACGAGGTTCTTGCCGACCTCGGCGTCCTCGACCTTCCAGCCCGTGATGAAGCCCTCCTGCTGGAGGATTTCCGCGATGTGAGACTTGATCTTGCTGTGCGGCATCGTCACGGAGTCGTGGTACGCCGAGTTCGCGTTCCGCAGACGCGTAAGCATGTCTGCGATCGGATCAGTCATGGTCATGAATTGGCCTTCGGCCTCTCTCGCCGGGGTTTCCTGTATGCGCCATCCCTCTCCCCACTCATGGGCGGGACGGGTGCGGTGCGGGGACCTACGGCGTAGTAAGTCGTACGGGCGGCAGGCGCCCAACCCCACAAGCCTACGACATGTGGGGCGGGGCTCCTGCCGACCAGATGCTTACCGAGAGTCCTGGAGCAACCCGAAAGGGCTGTTACCAGGAGCTCTTGGTCACGCCCGGCAGCTCGCCACGGTGAGCCATCTCACGGAGGCACACGCGGCACAGGCCGAACTTGCGGTAGACGGAGTGCGGACGACCGCAGCGCTGGCAACGGGTGTACGCGCGCACGCCGAACTTGGGCTTGCGGGCAGCCTTCGCGATGAGAGCCTTCTTCGCCATCTCGCTTACGCCTCCTTGAACGGGAAGCCGAGGTGACGGAGGAGCGCACGGCCCTCTTCGTCGTTGGTCGCCGTGGTCACCACGGTGATGTCCATACCCCGGACACGGTCGATCTTGTCCTGGTCGATCTCGTGGAACATGACCTGCTCCGTGAGACCGAAGGTGTAGTTGCCACGGCCGTCGAACTGCTTGGGGGACAGGCCGCGGAAGTCGCGGATGCGCGGGAGCGCGAGCGACAGGGTGCGGTCCAGGAACTCCCACATGCGGTCGCCACGGAGCGTGACGTGGGCACCGATGGGCTGGCCCTCACGCAGCTTGAACTGCGCGATGGACTTGCGGGCCTTGGTGACGGCCGGCTTCTGGCCCGTGATCGTGGTGAGGTCCTTGATGGCCCCGTCGATCAGCTTGGAGTCGCGGGCGGCGTCGCCCACACCCATGTTGACCACGATCTTCACGAGGCCGGGAACCTGCATGACGTTCTCGTACGAGAACTCCTCACGCAGCTTGCCCGCGATCTCCTCGCGGTACTTCGTCTTGAGACGCGGAGTGGTGGTGGTAGCCATCAGATGTCCTCACCCGTCCGCTTGGCAACGCGGATCTTGTTGCCCTCGTCGTCGAAGCGGTAACCGACGCGCGTGACGACCTTGTTGCCGTCCTTCTCCACCACGAGCTGAACGTTGCTCACGTGGATCGGGGCCTCGGTCGTGACGATGCCACCGGTCTGCGAACCGCGAGCGGTCTGACCGGCCTTGGTGTGCTTCTTGACCCGGTTGACACCCTCGACCAGGACGCGGTCCTCGCGGGGGAAGGCCGCGATGACCTTGCCCTGCTTGCCCTTGTCCTTACCGGTGATGACCTGGACCAGGTCGCCCTTCTTGATCTTCATGCTTACAGCACCTCCGGCGCGAGCGAGATGATCTTCATGAACTTCTTCTCGCGCAGCTCACGGCCCACGGGGCCGAAGATACGGGTGCCGCGAGGGTCGCCGTCGTTCTTCAGAATGACGGCGGCGTTCTCGTCGAAGCGGATGTACGAGCCGTCCTGGCGGCGGCGCTCCTTGACGGTGCGAACGATGACCGCCTTGACGACGTCACCCTTCTTCACGTTGCCACCGGGGATCGCGTCCTTGACGGTGGCGACGATGACGTCACCGATGCCCGCGTAGCGGCGACCGGAACCACCGAGAACACGGATGCAAAGGATCTCCTTGGCACCAGTGTTGTCGGCGACACGCAGTCGCGACTCCTGCTGGATCACGTCTATCTCCTGATCGTCTGCCGGTTCCCGGCAGGGCCTGTGAAGGCCCTGCCGAGCCTGGCGGAACTAAGTGCTGGGGCAGTGACGCCTCAGCGGGGGGCATGCGGGACCTCTCCCGTCAGGGAGAGGACCCCGCAAAATTACTTGGCCTTCTCGAGGATCTCGACGACGCGCCAGCGCTTGGTCGCGGACAGCGGCCGGGTCTCCATGAGGAGGACACGGTCGCCGACACCCGCGGCGTTCTGCTCGTCGTGCGCCTTGAGCTTGTTCGTACGGCGGATGACCTTGCCGTACAGCGCGTGCTTGACGCGGTCCTCGACGGCGACGACGACGGTCTTGTCCATCTTGTCGCTGACGACCAGACCCTCGCGGGTCTTGCGGAAACCGCGCTCGGTCTTTGCAGTCTCAGTCACGTTGTTCTCGCTCATCAGGCGCTCTCCACCGTCTCGATGCCCAGCTCGCGCTCACGCATCAGGGTGTAGATCCGGGCGATGTCCTTACGGACGGACTTGAGCCGACCGTGGTTCTCGAGCTGCCCGGTCGCCGCCTGGAAACGGAGGTTGAACAGCTCTTCCTTGGCCTCGCGGAGCTTGGCAACAAGCTCCTCGTTGCCCAGTTCGCGCAGCTCGGACGCCTTGGTACCGGCCGACATCACGCTTCACCTGCCTCGCGCTTGACGATCCGGCACTTCATCGGCAGCTTGTGGGCCGCGCGAGTCAGAGCCTCACGTGCGATCTTCTCGTTCGGGTAGGACAGCTCGAACATGACCCGGCCCGGGTGCACGTTCGCGACCCACCACTCCGGGGAACCCTTACCGGAACCCATGCGGGTCTCGGCAGGCTTCTTCGTCAGCGGGCGGTCCGGGTAGATGTTGATCCAGACCTTGCCGCCACGCTTGATGTGGCGGGTCATCGCGATACGAGCCGCCTCGATCTGGCGGTTGGTCACGTACGCCGGAGTCATGGCCTGGATGCCGTACTCGCCGAACGCAACCGTCGTACCACCCTTCGCCATACCGCGGCGCTTGGGGTGGTGCTGCTTGCGGTGCTTGACCCTACGGGGGATCAGCATGTCGGTCAGGCCTCCGTTCCGGTGCTCTCAGCCGGAGCGGCGGCAGCGGCCTCGGCCTTGGGGGCCTCGGCAGCGGAACCAGCCTGCTGCGGCTTGCGACCGCGACCGCCACGCTCGCCACCGCGGCCACCACGGGCCGGGCGGTCAGCGCCGCCACGGGCCGGGCGGTTGCCGGCGCGGGCAGCGGCGTTCTCGGCGCGAACCTCGGCGATGTTCTTGACGTCGCCCTTGTAGATCCAGACCTTCACGCCGATGCGGCCGAAGGTCGTCTTGGCCTCGAAGAAGCCGTACTCGACGTTCGCGCGGAGCGTGTGCAGCGGCACACGGCCCTCACGGTAGAACTCCGAGCGGGACATCTCGGCGCCGCCGAGACGGCCGCCACACTGGATCTTGATGCCCTTGGCGCCCGCCTTCATCGCCGACTGCATGCTCTTACGCATGGCGCGGCGGAAGGAGACGCGGGAGGACAGCTGCTCGGCAACGGCCTGGGCCACGAGCTGAGCGTCGACCTCGGGGTTCTTGACCTCGAGGATGTTCAGCTGGACCTGCTTGCCCGTGAGCTTCTCGAGGTCGCCGCGGATGCGGTCGGCCTCGGCGCCACGGCGGCCGATGACGATGCCCGGACGCGCGGTGTGGATGTCCACCCGCACGCGGTCACGGGTGCGCTCGATCTCAACCTTCGAGATGCCGGCGCGCTCCATGCCGGACGTCATCATCCGACGGATGGCGACGTCTTCCTTGACGTAGTCCTTGTACAGCTTGTCGGCGTACCACCGCGACTTGAAGTCGGTGGTGATGCCGAGCCGGAACCCGTGCGGGTTTACCTTCTGGCCCATTACCGGGTTCCTTCCTTGCTGCTGACGACCACGGTGATGTGGCTGGTCCGCTTGCGGATCCGGTAGGCACGGCCCTGGGCGCGCGGACGGAACCGCTTCAGGGTCGGGCCCTCGTCGACGTACGCCTCGCTGATGTACAGCGAAGAGGCGTCCGTGTGGTCGTAGTTGTGCGCGGCGTTGGCAATGGCGCTGTCCAGCACCTTGCCCACCGGCACGCTCGCGGCCTGCGGGGCGAAACGCAGGACCGCCTGAGCCTCCGTGGCGTCCATGCCACGGATGAGGTCCACCACGCGGCGGGCCTTCATGGGCGTGACGCGGATGTACCGCGCCTGGGCCCTGGCTTCCATGGTTGTCCCTTCAGTGTCTGACACGTTCGTCATGGTCTTTCACCCCGCGTTAGCGGCGCTTCGACTTCCGGTCGTCCTTGACGTGGCCGCGGAAGGTGCGAGTCGGCGAGAACTCGCCGAGCTTGTGGCCGACCATCGACTCGGTGACGAACACCGGGATGTGGGTCTTGCCGTTGTGCACCGCGATCGTGTGGCCGAGCATGGCCGGGACGATCATCGAGCGACGGGACCAGGTCTTGATGACGTTCTTGGTGCCTGCTTCGTTCTGCGTGTCCACCTTCTTGATCAGGTGGTCGTCGACGAAGGGCCCCTTCTTGAGACTACGCGGCATCTAAACCCGCTCCTAGCGCTTCTTGTTCGTCTTGCGGCGGCGGACGATGTACTTGTTGCTCGCCTTCTTGGGAGAACGAGTACGACCCTCCTTCTGACCCCAGGGGGAGACCGGGTGGCGACCACCGGAGGTCTTGCCCTCACCACCACCGTGCGGGTGGTCGACCGGGTTCATCGCCACACCGCGGACGGTCGGGCGAACGCCCAGCCAGCGCTTGCGGCCGGCCTTGCCCCAGTTGATGTTCGACTGCTCGGCGTTGCCGACCTCGCCGATGGTGGCGCGGCAGCGGACGTCGACCAGGCGGATCTCACCGGACGGCATGCGCAGGTGGGCCATCTGGCCCTCCTTCGCGAGCAGCTGCACGGAGGCACCCGCGGAGCGGGCGAACTTGGCGCCACCGCCGGGACGGAGCTCGATCGCGTGGATCGTGGTACCGACCGGGATGTTGCGGAGGGCCAGGTTGTTGCCGGGCTTGATGTCGGCGCCGGGGCCGTTCTCGATCCGGTCGCCCTGGTTCAGGCCACGCGGAGCGATGATGTAGCGCTTCTCGCCGTCCACGTAGTGGAGGAGCGCGATGCGCGCGGTGCGGTTCGGGTCGTACTCGATGTGAGCGACCTTGGCCGGCACGCCGTCCTTGTCGTGACGACGGAAGTCGATCACGCGGTAGGCGCGCTTGTGGCCACCGCCCTGGTGACGGACGGTCACACGACCGGTGTTGTTACGGCCGCCCTTGCTGTGCAGGGGGCGGACCAGCGACTTCTCCGGCGTGGACCGCGTGATCTCGACAAAGTCGGCGACGCTGGAGCCACGACGGCCCGGAGTCGTCGGCTTGTACTTGCGGATACCCATTTCTCAGTCCTCGTCCGATATTCGGACGATCCAGACCGCCGTTAGGCGGTCGGACCGCCGAAGATGTCGATACGGTTGCCCTCAGCAAGGGTCACGATGGCGCGCTTGGTGTTCGCGCGCTTACCGAAACCGGTGCGGGTGCGCTTGCGCTTGCCCTGACGGTTGATCGTGTTCACCGACATGACCTTGACCGAGAAGACCGCCTCGACGGCCTGCTTGATCTGGGTCTTGTTCGCGGTGGGTGCCACGATGAACGTGTACTTGTTCTCGTCGAGCAGCGCGTAGCTCTTCTCGGAGACAACCGGCTTGACGAGAACGTCGCGCGGGTCGGAGAAGGTCTTGCTGGTGATCTCGGCCATCAGGCCTCGCTCCCCTCGTTGTCATCGGCCTTGGGGCCAGACACGAAGGACTCGAAGGCGGCCTTGGTGAAGACCACGTCGTCGGAGACGATCACGTCGTACGTGTTCAGCTGGCCCGGCTCCAGGATGTGAACCTGGGGCAGGTTGCGGGCGGAGAGCCACGCGGCCTCGTCGGCGCGGTCGACGACCAGGAGCAGGTTCTTGCGCTCCGAGATCTTGCCGAACAGCGTCTTGGCGGCCTTGGTGGAGACCTCGCCCTCGACCACGCCGGTGACGACGTGGATGCGGGAGTGACGCGCCCGGTCCGAGAGGGCACCGCGCAGGGCGGCGGCCTTCATCTTCTTCGGGGTGCGCTGCGAGTAGTCACGCGGCACGGGGCCGTGGACGACGCCACCGCCGGCGAACTGCGGGGCGCGGGTCGAACCCTGACGGGCGCGGCCGGTGCCCTTCTGGCGGTAAGGCTTCTTGCCACCACCGCGGACTTCGCCACGGGACTTGGTCTTGTGCGTGCCCTGACGGGCAGCGGCCAGCTGGGCGACGACGACCTGGTGGATCAGCGGAACGCTGGTCTTCGCGTCGAAGATCTCCGCGGGGAGCTCGACGGTACCGGCCTTGTCGCCTGCCGGCGAAAGGATGTCAATGGTGCTCATCGTTACCTCAGGCCCCCTTGGCCGCGGTACGGACCAGGACGAGGCCGCCGTTCGGACCGGGGACCGCGCCCTTGATGAGCAGCAGACCCTTCTCCGCGTCAACGGCGTGGACGGTCAGGTTCTGGGTGGTGACCCGCTCGTTGCCCATGCGGCCCGCCATGCGGAGGCCCTTGAACACACGGCCCGGGGTGGCGCAGCCACCGATGGAACCGGGCGAGCGGTGCTTGCGCTGGGTACCGTGTCCGGCGCCCAGGCCACGGAAGTTGTGGCGCTTCATGACACCGGCGAAGCCCTTGCCCTTGCTCTTGCCGGTGACGTCGACCTTGACGCCCGCCTCGAAGACCTCAGCGGTGATCTCCTGGCCGAGCGTGTACTCGGAGGCGTCAGCGGTGCGGATCTCCACCAGGTGGCGGCGCGGGGTGACGTCGGCCTTGGCGAAGTGACCCTTGAGGGGCTTGTTCACCTTGCGCGGGTCGATCTCGCCGAAGGCGATCTGGACCGACTCGTAGCCGTCGATGTCGTTGCTGCGGACCTGGGTGACGACGCAGGGCCCGGCCTTGACGACGGTCACCGGGACGACCCGGTTGTTCTCGTCCCAGACCTGGGTCATGCCGAGCTTCTCGCCCAGGACGCCCTTAATGTTCTTAGCCATCTCGCGCGTCACCTCAGAGCTTGATCTCGATGTCGACGCCGGCCGGCAGGTCGAGACGCATCAGCGAGTCAACCGTCTTCGGCGTGGGGTCGAGGATGTCGATGAGGCGCTTGTGCGTGCGCATCTCGAAGTGCTCGCGCGAGTCCTTGTACTTGTGCGGCGACTTGATGACGCAGTACACGTTCTTCTCAGTGGGCAGCGGCACCGGGCCCGCGACCGACGCACCAGTGCGCGTCACCGTCTCGACGATCTTCTTCGCCGACGAGTCGATGACCTCGTGGTCGTAGGCCTTGAGCCGGATGCGGATCTTCTGTCCCGCCATGGCTACTCAGTAGTCCTGTCTCTCGTAACGCTCTGGAACCTGGTGGGTTCGCGTTCTTTCTCCGACCCACGCGGTCGGGCGTGTCGCATCCCCTCTACGCAGATATCCCGAAGGATTTCCCAACCAAGGGGGTGCGGGCCCGAGGACCGCGCTGTGCTCAATGAAGAGCGTCGGGGGCAGAACACCCACCGGGTGCCTGGTCGGCGCCCCGCCCACGCTTCCCGAAAGATTCCCGTACGTCCGCCCCTGATCAGGGGCGACGAGTACTGTGGGACTCGCTTCCGGTCCTCCCGGCGGGAGGCGCGCAGCATCGGCACTCAACCGAGCAACCCCGACAGTCTGCCATACGGGGCAGAGCCCGCGCCAATCGAGCCGAAGAGATTACCCCGCGGGATGTCCCTGTCAAACCCCGGCACGCGGCGCCCGCGACGGAAGGGCACCCCGCGCCACCTGGCCGGGAGCCCATCCGCGCCCTCGGCGGGAGGGCGCGCGCGGCCGGGCCGGGGTGCGGCCCACATCACACGGCGCGGCCTCCGCCACCGGCCGGCGAGCCCCGGACCGGGGCCTAGGTCCGGGTGACGGTGCCGCACTCCTGGGACTGCTCGTCCAGGGGCTTGCTCCGGTCGTAGGGATCGATCTCCCTGCCGCCGCCTCCCCCGTCCTCCCCGGCCACCAGGTCCGAGAGGAACTGCGGGTGCAGGAATCCGTCGCCGTCGCGCGAGCAGTCGTCGTTGCCCGCGCTCTCGTCCATGCGCAGGACATACAGCTTGCCGGGCGTCGTACGGGTCTTCTCGGGGTCGTACAGGACGAGGGTCAGCTGCCTGCGCACGATCGTCCGGGCGACCTCCGTGGCGCCGGGGTCCGCCTTCACCACCGGGTAGACGAACGTGTAGTCGGCGTGCACCCGGACCTCACCGTCCCGGTCGCCCTTGTCATACGTCAGCCGGCCCTGGACCTTCACCACATCGCCCGCCGGACGGACCTCGGACGGGTCGAAGCGGCTGAAGACCCACAGCGGATCGCGGTCCACGCCCGGGTCGGTGAGGGCCTTCTCCAGCACGCCGCGCCCGTCGGTCTGGAGCGGGTCCAGGAGGTCCAGCGCCGCCCGGGGCCGCTCGCCCCGGAGGGTGGCGGGGTCCAGGTTGGCGGCGACGAGCAGTGTCTTGGTGCTGGTCAGCGCGTGCTGGACGTCCTGCCGGCTCATGCCGCCCACGGGCTTCGCCTCGGGCACCACGATTCCGGCGGCGCCGTCCGCCCACCGGGCGGCGGGCGAGCCCCGGAAGGGCTCGGTGAGCGTCGGGGCGTCGGGCAGCGTCCCCACCGGCGGCGCGGCGCCGGCGAACCGGTCGGTGATCAGGCCGGGGCGTATGGCGACGACGAGGAGCCCCACCGCCAGCAGCATCCTGAGCACCCCGGTGACATTCCGACGCCGCCGGGCGCGTCCGTCGATCTCCCGCCAGGCCGGCCCGGTGCGCCACCCCTCGGGCTGCGCGGAGCGGGCGATCCGCGCAGCCCGCTCGGCCCGCTCATCGGCCGACGGCTCCTTGGGCGCGCTCGCCCCGCCGTCCTCCTCCGCCGCACGGAGGAACCGCGCCCACTCCTCGTCGGACACCGACGACCCGTCGCCGGGCCGCCCCTCCGGTGCGCTCGTCCCCATAGTCCCCACCCACGTCGCATCTCTGACGCGCACATTTCACCACGTGGACCGGGGCGCCTCGACGGCCCCTCGCAGGATGGGCGTACTACCTGTCCTATCTCCACGCGAAGTACCAGCAGCCGCCCGTGCTGCTGGTCGTCTGCCAGGATCGTTCCACGGCCGAATGGGCCGCCCGGCCGGTCCATATCGGCCCCAGGCAGTGGGCCTCCCTCATCCTCCGCCCCCTTGTGGCGGGTCCGCACAACATGCCCGTGATCCGCAACACGGTCGAGGCCCGCAAGGACCTGGCCCTGACCACCTTGGCGGCCATCACCCATGCCGACAATCCGGACGTCGCTGCCATACTGAAGGCAGTCTCCGGCGCCCTGCGCGAAACACCCGAAGAGCTGTCCTTCCCCCTCGCCGAACTCATCTCACAAGGCCTGGGCAAGCGCCCGGCCGCACAACTGTGGAGGCAACTGATGGCCGTGGACCTCTCGTTCTACAAGTCCCCGATCTCGGAGGAGATCCGGGACGAGGGCCGTGCCGAAGGCCGCGTCGAAGGTCGCGTCGAAGGCCGTGCCGAAGCCCTCCTGATCGTCCTGGAGCAGCGCGGCCTCGGCATCCCCGAGGAGACCCGCGACCGCATCACCAGCTGCGACGACCCCGAACTCCTGCGCCGATGGCTCGCCCGTGCCGTCACCGCTCCGTCCGTCGAGGACGTCTTCGCCGAGCAGTAGCCCCGGGCCCCGGGCCCGCAGGGCGCACCCGGTGCCGGCCACGCTCCGTGGCCGGCACCCGCCGTCGGACGGCGTCCGGCGCGTGCGTGTACGGGCACGCGTACGCGCTGACGCAGGCGACGTGACCGGGTGCTGAACACCGCACGGCGGCCGGGCAACCCGTTTCCCTGATTTACCGTCTATCCGACCGCAGATCGCCGGCGGTTGCGCATACGGGGGAAGCGGGACGTGGACCACATACGGGGAGCAGGGCCGCGCCCTGCCGCAATACGGCGGCGGGGCCTCCTGGCCTCTGCCGCGGCCGTCGCGCTGGCGGCCGTCACCGGGTGTTCGGTGCCCGCCCCACGGCGCGGCGGGCCCATGGCGGATCCCGCGCCGGGGATCCCGATCAGCAGTTCCCGGCGCGCGCAGCTGATGCAGATCGCGGCCCACCCGGACGACGACCTGTACTTCATGAACCCCGACAGCCAGCGGCTGGTGGACGCCGGTGTCCCGCTGGTCTCCGTCTACGTCACCGCCGGCGAGCACGACGGCAGGAACCGCATACCGGGGCAGAAGGACGAGGTCCCCGCCGACAAGGCGGCCTACTCCTCCGCCCGTCACCAGGGCCTTCGCCAGGCGTACGCGACCATGCTCGGCCTGGACAAATTCACCGCCTGGCAGAAGGGCGTCGTCACCCTCCGGGGTGACCGCCGCGCCGAGATCAACACCCTCACCAACGGCGACCGCCGCGTCGAGCTGGTCTTCCTCAACCTCTCCATGCACGCCCCCCGTCGCTGGATGGCCCTGCCGAGCCTGTGGAAGGACCGGGCGCTCGGGCTCCGCACCGTGGTGGCCGACGACTCCCCCGTACGCAAGGCCGACACGTACGACTACGACGCGCTCGTCGACGTGCTCGTCGGGCTCATGGAGCATTACCGGCCGACCGTGATCCACACGCTGGACCCGGACCCCGACATCCAGCACAGCGACGAGCGGACCCGGAAGAAGGACTCCGAGCAGCCGGGTTACTCGGACCACGCCGACCACACCGCCGTCGCGTCCTTCAGCTGGGCCGCCATGGTCCGCTGGGTGGCCGACGCGACGGACGACGGCGGCGCGATACCCCCCTTCGTGACGACGTCCTTCCGGGGCTACTACAACCGGCACTGGCCCAAGAACCTCCCGGAGCGGGTACTCGAGGAGAAGGCCGCGCACCTCGTGCCGTACGGCGGCGACCCGTCCTGGAACTGCGGCAACAGCGGCGGCTGCGGTGACTACAACGTCGGCGGCGCCCGCCCGCTCACCAACAGGAAGGGGTGGGTCAGAGCGACCCACCACCGCTACCCGGACGCGGGCCCGGTCGTGGCCGCCGAGCCGGACGGGCGGCTCGCCGTGTACGGGGTGCTGGGCCTGCGCGCGGTGCGCTGGCGCGAGACGGAGCCCGGCAGCGGACAGTGGGGGGAGCCGGGCGACCTGGGCGGCGGGCCGCTCGCGCCGGGGCTCGGCGGGGTCACCCTGAAGGACGGCCGACAGCTGCTCTTCGGCCTCCGGTTCGCGGCGCTCGGCGGGCACGGCGGGCCGAACAGGCGCGAGATCGTGCTGCTGGAGCAGCGGGAGCCGGGCGGGGCGTTCCTCGCCTGGACCGGTCTGGGCAACCCCGAGCACGGCGACGACCGGGGGCGACGGCTGGGGGTTCCGGTGGCGGTGGCCGACAGGGACGGCCGGGTCCACCTCTTCGTACGCAACGCGGACAAGGGGGTGAACGGCCGGGTCCGGGACGCCGACGGGACGTGGGGGCCGTGGCTGGACCTCGGCGGGGCCGAGGTGCAGGACGGGCTGTCGGCCGCGGTGGACGGCGCGGGCCTCGTCCACCTGTTCGCGGCGGGCCGCGAGAGCGTCCACCACTGGTCGCAGGACACGCCGGGCGACCCGGTCACCTCCCGCGCCGGTACCGCCCTCCCCGTCCCGGGCGGCCCGGTCGCTGTCACCGCCGTCCCCGGCGGCGGCCTGGCGCTCCACTACCGCGCGCCCGCCCGCGAGGACCTGACGGCGGTACGCCCCGACGGCACCGCCCTGCCCCGGGTCGCCTTCGACGGCTACGGCCCGATCGCCGCGGCCCCGACACCCCAGGGGCCCGTCCTCCTCGGCAGGGACCTTCGCGGCCGCGTCGGGATCCGTACGCCCGGACCCACGGGCCGGCTGACCGTCCGTACCCAAGGAGCCGTCGCCCTGACAGGGGCCACCCTCCACAACGGCGGCAAGCACGGCCTCCTCGCCATCGGCATGGGCGCGGACGCCCGTCCCTGGACCTGGGACCCGGAGCCCCGCACCGAGGGCTGAGTGCCCCGCGAGCCCCGTCCGCCCCGCACGCCCTGCCCGCCCCGCGAGCCCCCGCGGGGCGGACGGCCCGCCCGCGCGGCGCCGGAACAGCCGTACACCACAACGCGAAGGGCCCCGCACCTCTCGGTGCGGGGCCCTCCTTGCAGCTCTGCGGCGAGCTACCAGGTCGGATCAGAATTACTTCGTGATCTTGGTGACCTGGCCGGCGCCGACGGTCCGGCCACCCTCACGGATGGCGAACTTCAGGCCCTCCTCCATGGCGACCGGCTGGATCAGCGAGACCGTCATGGTGGTGTTGTCGCCCGGCATGACCATCTCGGTGCCCTCGGGGAGGGTCACGACGCCGGTCACGTCCGTGGTACGGAAGTAGAACTGCGGGCGGTAGTTGTTGAAGAACGGCGTGTGGCGGCCACCCTCGTCCTTGGACAGGATGTAGGCCTGCGCCTCGAACTCGGTGTGCGGGGTGACCGAGCCCGGCTTGATGATGCACTGGCCGCGCTCGACGTCCTCGCGCTTGATGCCACGGAGGAGCAGACCGACGTTCTCACCGGCCTGGCCCTCGTCGAGCAGCTTGCGGAACATCTCGATGCCGGTGACCGTGGTGGTGGTCTTCTCGGTCTTGATGCCGATGATGTCGACGGTCTCGTTGACCTTGAGGACACCACGCTCGATACGGCCGGTGACGACCGTACCGCGACCGGTGATCGTGAAGACGTCCTCGATCGGCATCAGGAACGGCTTGTCGACGTCACGCTCGGGCTGCGGGATGGACTCGTCGACGGCGGCCATCAGGTTCAGGACCGACTGGCCCCACTCCTTGTCGCCCTCGAGCGCCTTGAGCGCCGAGACCTTGACGACCGGAACGTCGTCGCCCGGGAACTCGTACTCGGTGAGCAGCTCACGGACCTCGAGCTCGACGAGCTCCAGGATCTCCTCGTCGTCCACCATGTCGGCCTTGTTCAGGGCGACGACGATGTACGGAACGCCGACCTGGCGGGCCAGGAGCACGTGCTCCTTGGTCTGCGGCATCGGGCCGTCGGTGGCGGCGACCACGAGGATGGCGCCGTCCATCTGGGCAGCACCGGTGATCATGTTCTTGATGTAGTCCGCGTGACCGGGGCAGTCGACGTGGGCGTAGTGACGCGACTCGGTCTGGTACTCGACGTGCGCGATGGAGATGGTGATACCGCGCTGGCGCTCCTCAGGAGCCTTGTCGATCTGGTCGAAGGCCGAGGCCTCGTTCAGGTCCGGGTACGCGTCGTGCAGCACCTTGGTAATGGCGGCCGTGAGGGTCGTCTTACCGTGGTCGATGTGACCGATGGTGCCGATGTTGACGTGCGGCTTAGTCCGCTCGAACTTCGCCTTCGCCACGGGGTTCCTCCTGAGAGTGGTTCTGGTACGCCTTACTCATCGGCGCCAGGTGATCTTTGCTGGGTGGCCACCCGCCGGGACCCTGCCTCGGGTTCGGGGCGGAGCCCCGGCGGATGGTGTCAAGCCTAAAGCGTGAACTCGGGAGAGTTACTCGCCCTTGGCCTTCGCGATGATCTCCTCGGCGACGTTCCGCGGAACCTCGGCGTAGGAGTCGAACTGCATCGAGTAGCTTGCGCGACCCGAGGTCTTGCTGCGGAGGTCGCCGACGTAGCCGAACATCTCCGAGAGCGGCACCAGGCCCTTGACGACCCGGGCGCCGGCCCTCTCCTCCATGGCCTGGATCTGGCCACGGCGGGAGTTGATGTCACCGATCACGTCACCCATGTAGTCCTCGGGCGTGGTGACCTCGACGGCCATCATCGGCTCCAGGAGCACGGGGGACGCCTTGCGCGCGGCCTCCTTGAAGGCCTGCGAACCGGCGATCTTGAAGGCGAGCTCGGAGGAGTCGACCTCGTGGTAGGCACCGTCGAGAAGCGTGACGCGGACGCCCGTCATCTCGTAGCCCGCGAGGATGCCGAACTGCATGGCCTCCTGGCAGCCGGCGTCCACCGAAGGGATGTATTCCTTCGGGATACGGCCACCGGTGACCTTGTTGACGAACTCGTACGAGGCGTCGCCGCCCTCGATCGGCTCGACCGCGATCTGCACCTTGGCGAACTGACCGGTACCACCGGTCTGCTTCTTGTGGGTGTAGTCCACGCGCTCGACGGCCTTGCGGATCGTCTCACGGTACGCGACCTGCGGCTTACCGACGTTGGCCTCGACCTTGAACTCGCGCTTCATGCGGTCGACGAGCACCTCGAGGTGAAGCTCACCCATACCGCCGATGACGGTCTGGCCGGTCTCCTCGTTGGTGTGCACCTGGAAGGAGGGGTCCTCCTCCGCGAGACGCTGGATGGCGACACCCAGCTTCTCCTGGTCACCCTTGGACTTGGGCTCGATGGCGACCTCGATGACCGGCGCCGGGAAGTCCATGGACTCCAGGATCACCGGCTTCTTCTCGTCGCACAGCGTCTCACCGGTCGTGGTCTGCTTCAGACCCATGACGGCGATGATGTCGCCGGCGCCCACCGACTCGATCTCCTCACGCTTGTTCGCGTGCATGCGGTAGATCTTGCCGATGCGCTCCTTCTTGCCCTTGACCGAGTTCAGCACCGAGGTGCCGGACTCCAGGCGACCGGAGTAGATCCGGACGAAGGTGAGCTTGCCGAGGTGCGGGTCGCTCATGATCTTGAACGCCAGCGCCGACAGCGGCTCGTCGTCGGACGGCTTGCGCTTGACGACCGTCTCCGCGTCCTTGACGTCGTGGCCCTCGATGGCCTCGATGTCGACGGGCGACGGGAGGTAGCGCACGACCGCGTCGAGCAGGGGCTGGACACCCTTGTTCTTGAACGCGGTACCGCAGAACACCGGGGTCACCGTGGTGCCGGTGCCCTTGCCGGAGGCGATGGTGATACGACGGATCGCGGCGTACAGCTGCTCCTCGGACGGCTCCTGGCCCTCCAGGTACAGCTCCATGATCTCTTCGTCGTTCTCGGCCACGGCCTCGAGCAGCTTGCCGCGGTACTCCTCGGCAGCCTCGGTGTGGGTGTCGGGGATGTCGACGATGTCGTACATCTCACCCTTGGCCGCCTCGGCGGACCAGACCAGAGCCTTCATCCGAACGAGGTCGATGACGCCCTTGAAGTCGGCCTCGGCACCGATCGGGAGCTGCATCACGATCGGCTGCGCGCCCAGGCGGTCGCTGATCATGTCGACACAGCGGTGGAACTCGGCGCCGGTGCGGTCGAGCTTGTTGACGAAGCAGATACGCGGAACGCCGTAGCGGTCCGCCTGACGCCACACGGTCTCGGACTGCGGCTCAACGCCGGCGACGCCGTCGAACACCGTCACGGCACCGTCGAGCACGCGGAGCGAACGCTCCACCTCGACGGTGAAGTCGACGTGGCCCGGGGTGTCGATGATGTTGATGGTGTGGTCAACGTCTTCCAGCGGCCAGTGGCAGGTCGTCGCGGCAGACGTGATCGTGATGCCGCGCTCCTGCTCCTGCTCCATCCAGTCCATCGTGGCAGCGCCGTCGTGGACTTCACCGATCTTGTAGGAGACACCGGTGTAGAACAGGATCCGCTCGGTGGTGGTCGTCTTGCCCGCGTCGATGTGGGCCATGATCCCGATGTTGCGGACCTTGGCCAGGTCAAGCGAAGTGGTAGCCATAAGGCTTCAGTCTTCTCTCGGTCTCGATGTGGGTGCGACTACCAGCGGTAGTGCGCGAAGGCCTTGTTGGACTCGGCCATCTTGTGCGTGTCCTCACGCTTCTTGACCGAAGCACCGAGGCCGTTGGAGGCGTCGAGGAGCTCGTTCATGAGGCGCTCGGTCATGGTCTTCTCGCGACGGGCGCGGGAGTAACCCACGAGCCAGCGCAGCGCGAGCGTGGAGGCGCGGCCGGGCTTGACCTCGATCGGCACCTGGTAGGTGGCGCCACCGACGCGGCGGGACTTGACCTCGAGGGACGGCTTGACGTTCTCGAGAGCGCGCTTCAGCGTGATGACCGGGTCGTTGCCGGTCTTCTCGCGGAGGCCTTCCATGGCGCCGTAGACGATCCGCTCGGCGGTGGAGCGCTTGCCGTTCAGCAGGATCTTGTTGATGAGCGAGGTCACCAGAGGAGAGCCGTAGACCGGGTCGATGATGACCGGGCGCTTCGGGGCGGGGCCCTTACGAGGCATTCTTACTTCTCCTTCTTGGCGCCGTAGCGGCTGCGGGCCTGCTTGCGGTTCTTGACACCCTGGGTGTCGAGCGAACCGCGGATGATCTTGTAACGAACACCCGGCAGGTCCTTCACACGGCCACCACGCACGAGCACGATGGAGTGCTCCTGCAGGTTGTGTCCCTCACCCGGAATGTAAGCGGTGACCTCGATCCCGCTGGTCAGACGCACACGCGCGACCTTACGCAGGGCCGAGTTCGGCTTCTTCGGGGTGGTCGTGAACACACGCGTGCAGACGCCGCGGCGCTGAGGGGAACCCTCGAGCGCGGGCGTCTTGTTCTTCTCGACCTTGTCCTGCCGGCCCTTCCGGACCAGCTGCTGGATCGTAGGCACTACTTCTCCGGTTTCTGTGTGCCGTGTAGTAAAGCTAACCTGGAACGTCGCCGACCCACGCGGTCGGGTGTGTCGAATACTGCGAACTCCCGCCGCAAGGCGGAGAGCGGGCGCAGATTACGGTGGCCGTTCAGGACTCGTCATGCGGTTGCAGACACGCACACGAGCCCAGGCACACCCCAGGCACAAGGTCTGAGCGTACCTACCGCATGGACTTCGGTCAAAACAAATGCGGGCGGCGGCGACACGCCGGATCCGATCACCCCGGATGCGACCGTTCATGGCTCGATCTGCTCGTTCGGGTCCCCTCGGAGCCGCGCCTTCAGTACGTTGATCGGTCCGCTCGACGAATCGGGGGACCCATGACGGCGGCGTACTCATCCGGCGGAAGCGGCCGGCCGGCCTGTACGGACGGAGGCGGTGCCGACGGCGGTGGGCTGGACGACCGGGTGCCCTTCCTCGCCCGCCTGGAGACGGCCGACCGCCAGGCACTGCTGGCCCTCGGCCGCGAGCTTCGCTTCGCGCCCCGCATGGTCCTGCTCCACCAGTACGAGCCGTCGTCGCACGTCCTGTTCCTCGTGCACGGCTGGACCAAGGTCACCGCCTCCGCCGCCAACGGTTACGAGGCGCTCCTCGCCCTGCGCGGGCCGGGCGACATCGTCGGTGAGTCCGCCGCGCTGACCGGGCGGCCCCGCTCGGCGACGGTCACCGCGCTGGAGCCCGTCCGCGCGGTGGCCGTGGAGCACGAGCGGTTCACGGACCTCCTCGGGCGTTCCCCGGCCGTCTCGTTCGCCCTGCTGGCGCTCACCTCCGACCGCACCCGCGCCGCCGACCGCCGCCGGCTGCAGTTCGCGTCGATGAGCGTGCGGGAACGGTTCGCGGCGCTGCTGCTGGAGCTGGCGCGGATGCACGGCCGGCGTACCGACGAGGGCATCGAGGTCGCCGTACCGCTGAGCAAGCAGGAGCTCGCCGGGTCGGTCGGGGCCTCCCGGGAGATGGTGCAGCGGCTGCTCAGGGAGCTGCGCGCGCGGGAGGCGGTGTCCACCGGGCGCCGCACGCTGCTGATCACCCGCCCCGACGTGCTCCGGCGGATCGCCCGCGCCGGACACCACGCCGACTGATCCCGCCGGCCGGCCCGTCCCGCACGCACTGCCGAGCCGTCCCCCACGTACTTCTGTGCACACGGTCACACTTCGAGTGGGTCATCGTTCCTCACCCCACGAGCCCCCGGGTCGCCACTCTGCTGTCACCCCCTCCACCGGAAAGGCGACCATGACCGACCCCGTGAGCCGGACGATCCTCCTGCTCGACATCGAGAAGTACAGCGACCGGGACGACGTCGAACAGGCCTACCTGCGCCGGATGCTGTACGGCATCAGCGACAGCGTGCTGGACAGCGCGGCCATCGACGAGACCCTCCGGCTGCGTGCCGACCGCGGTGACTCCGTCATGGAACTGATCGACGCCAACGCCTCGGTGACCTCGCTGCTGCGCGCCCTGCTCACCGACGTGCCGGTCCAGCTGCGCGCCGTCAACCGGATGGCGTCCAGCTCGGCGCAGATCCGGCTGCGCGCGGTCCTCGCCACCGGTTACGTGGCGGTCGACGAGCTGGACGGCTGGGTGGGCTCCGACCTGAACCACGCCTGCCGCCTCCTGGACGCCGAGGAGCTGCGCGCCGCCCTGCGGGAGCGCCACGACGACTTCGCGCTGTGCGTCTCCGAGGGCGTGCACTCCGGCATCGTGCGCCACGGGCACCCCGGCGTCCCGGCCGAGGACTTCCACCCCATCACGGTGACCAGCAAGAACGGCCCGCTGCGGGCCTGGCTGCACGGCCCGGTGCCGCGAGCACCGCGCCGCGACGACCACAGTGATACGGGGGTGGGGGAGGCCCCGGCGCCGGGCGGATCGGGGGACCGTCCGGCGCCGGGGACCGCGTACGACTTCCGGGGCGCGGACGTCCGCGTCGACGGCGGGTTCGTCGGCGGCAGCCACCACGGCATCAGCGGCGGCACCTTCAACGGCGACGTACGCATCGGCGGTGACGCGTGAGCGCGGAGGAGCACGGACCGGCGGGGACGGCCGGGCCCGCCGGGCCCGCCGAGCCGGACAGACCCGCCGAAGCCGCGGACGGGGCCGAGCAGCCGGGCGGCGGCACCGGGGAAGCCCCGCCGGAGGAGCCGGACCAGCGGCAGAACGCCTGGTCGGCGCGGCGCGACCTGGTCAACCACAGCCCCTGGAACGTCACGGGCGGCGTCGTCGGGGCGGACCACCACGGCATCAGTGGCGGCCACTTCACCGGCAGCGTCCACCTGGGCGCCAGGACCGAGATCGTGTACCAGTTCGGCGGGGCGGCGACGGCCGCGCACTCCTCGGGCGAGGTGCCGGAGGCGACGCTGCGGCGGCTGGCCGCCCGCTTCGTCACCGGCGGGGACGAGGCCTTCGACGCGCTGGTCGAGCGGCTCCGCGCCGAGCGGGTGCTGGTCCTCTCCGGCGCGCAGTTCACCGGCCGCCGCACCGCCGCCCTGATGCTGCTGCACCGCCTGGACGCCACGCCGGTGCGCGCACTGGACCGGGAGACCGGCCCCGGTGAGCTGGCGGGGCACGTGGGGGCGGGCGGCCACGTCCTGTGCGATCCGCTCACCCGGCGCGACCGGCCGCTGCGCGAGGCGCATCTGCTGGCCGCGCGGGACCGGCTGGCCGAGAAGGACGCGTACCTGGTCATCACCGTCGGCCCCACCGCCGCCCTGGAGGACGTCGCCCCCGCCGCCTGGAGTCCGCCCTCCCCCGCCGCCGTCCTGGAGGCGCACCTGCGCGCGGAGACGGACGGCGACGAGGAGGCCGTACGGAAGCTGCTGGCCCTGCCGCCGGTCACCGGGTTCCTCGGCCGGGGCCACCAGCTGCGCGAGGCCGCCGCGTACGCCCCCGTCCTCGCGCGGTACGCGGCCGGGGAGGTCGAGGAGCGGCGGATCGAGCAGTTCTCGCAGGCCGCGCTGGAGACCCAGGTCCAGGAGTGGTTCGAGCAGGACGAGGCCGCCCTCCACTTGCGCGACAAGGCGTTCCTGGTCGCGCTGGCCGCCTTCGACGGCGGACCGTACGCCCTGACGGCCGAGCTGAGCGACCTGCTGTACGCCCTGCTCCAGAAGACCGAGAACCCCTCCCAGCCGCCGACGGTGCCTGTCTTCGGCACGCACGTCGGCAAGCGCCTCCAGCTCGCCCGGGCCGTGCGGTACGAGGAGGAGGAGCACACCGAGTGGGGCCCGGTCAGCCAGCTCAAGGCGCGGTACGAGGACGACCGGACCGCGCTGGTCCTGCTGCGGGAGGTGTGGACGGGCCACCCGTCCGCCCGGCCCGCCCTGATCGCCTGGTTGCGGCGGCTCGCCGGTGACGGCCGCCCCCTGGTGCGTACGCGCGCGGCCGCGACCGTCGCCGTCCTCGCGTACACCGACCTGCCGTCCGCCATGGCCCTGGTCATCGAGCCGTGGGCGACCCACAGCCGCTTCCGCTACCGCCTCGTCGCCGTCAACGCCCTCACGCTCGCGCATCTCGTCGGCACGCCGAACGTGCCGCGCGTCCTGGACGCCTGGTGCGAGAGCGACGACCAGCGCCTGTGCTGGGTGGCCATCCGTACGCACGGGCTGATCGGCCCCGGGCGGCCGGTGGAGGCGATGGCGGCGCTCCGGGCCGCTGCCCGCCACCAGGACGCCCAGGACAAGCCCGACGCGCTGCTGACGGCGGAGCTCGCCGAGTCGGTGGAACTGCTGCTGCTCTCCCCCGCCGGTGACCGCGTCCTGTCGGAACTGGTCAGGACCCTCCATGACGACCGGACCGTCCTCGACCTGGCCGTGAGCGGGTTCGTCAGGGCATGCCGGCACACCGAGGACGACGAGCGGTACGGCCGGCCGCTGGTCCTGCGCTGGTACGCGCGGTCCGCCGCCGAGCACGGTCCGGCGGCGCACCACATCACCACCCTGTGGCGTACCGCCCTCGGGGACCGTGCCCACACCGACGACGCGCGCGACGTGCTGCGCGGCTGGGTCCTGGTGGCCGAGCGTGACCAGGGCGTCGAGTGGGAGCTCGCCGCGCTGCTGCCGGCGCTCGTCACCACGGCCTCCGAACACCGGCGGCTGGACCACCTGCTGCGCACCATGCGCGGTGAGGACGGTGCTCCCAGGCCCCTCGTGGCGGGCCGTCTGCTCACCGTTCTGCCGCACCCGGCCCCATGACCGCACCGGCGCCGGCACCGGCCCGGCACCCGTCCGATCCGCTGAGCCCCGCCGACACCCGCCCGATCCGCGAGGAGAAACCGTCCCCATGCCCGACTTCCGCCGCCCGTTCGAGTGGGTGCAGGACGCCGACCGGCACACGCAGTTGATCGACCCGGTGCTCACCGTGCGGCAGCTCGCGCGGTTCGACTTCGCCCGCAGGTCCCTGACCCGTATCGACCACGCCCTCGTGTTCGCCACGCCGAAGGGCACGTACGACGCCTACCTGCCGCCGCGGCGGCCCTCGCGCTCCGAGGCGGCGGCCAAGCGGTACACCGCGGTGTACGAGGTGGACATGGGCGTCCACCCAGTACGGGCGGAGATCAAGCTGCCCAGCGACAACGACGCCTTCGAGTTCGGGGTGATCGCCGAGCTGTCGTGGCAGGTCGCCGACCCGGCCCGGTTCGTGGAGAGCGGCCACCGGGACGTGCCGCGGCTGCTGCTCGGCGAGCTGGAGCAGGCGGCCCGGCCGGTGGCCCGCCGCTTCCCGATCGCCGAGAGCGCGGCCGCCGAGCGGGAGCTGCTGGACGCCGTGGCCGCGCGGGGCGCGCTGGGCGCGTCGGTGGGGCTGACGGTGACGTGGACGGTCCGGCTCCGCCGCGACCAGGAGAACATCGACCACCAGCTGCGGCTCCAGGCCATCGACCATGCCGCCACGGAGCAGATCCACACCGAGCGGCGCGGCATGGAGTACGACGTCGCCCTGGACCGGCGCAGTCGGCAGCAGGACGCCCTCCAGGTGGGCCGGGCCATGGAGTACGGACAGCAGCAGCAGGAGCTGGTGCTCCAGCAGCAGGCGTGGCAGCACGAGCGGGCCATGCTGGAGGCCCGCCAGGCGGTCGAGATGCAGCGGATCGAAGCGCAGAAGATCGAGTTCTACCAGTGGCACCTCCAGCAGGGCGGCGTCCACGCCTGGGCACTGCACCTGGCGCAGCACCCTGAGGACTCCCGGCTGGTGATGAACAGCATGCGGGAGGACCAGCTCCGGCTCATCCAGGCCCAGATGGGCCTGGTCGGCCAGTTGCTGGGCGGCGACGGGGCGGAGAACTACGAGCTGGAGGGCCCCAAGGAGCTGGCGCTGCGGGCGGTCAGCGACATCCTGAACCAGCGCCTCCCGGGTGTGGCCCAGGGCGCTCCGCCCCAGCTGCCGGGCGACCCGGACCACCCGCGGGCCGGTACGCCCCGGGCCGGCACGCCGCAGACCGGTACGCCGCAGTCCCCGCCCGGCCCGTCTGCCGCACCGCCCCAGCCGGACACGCCTCCTCACGCACCGGCACCGCCGTTCCCGGGCGTCCCGCGGGCGGCGGAACCCGCGCCGACTCCGGCCGTCCCCGGGCCAGGCCCCGCTCCCGGCCACCAGCCGCCGGACGCGGTGGGCACCTTCCAGGGCTGGCAGCCGCCGCCGGGGTACGGCACCGCGCCGGTGATGCCGCCGCAGCCGCCGACGCCTCCACCCGTACAAGCGCCCGTACAGCCGCCTGTACCGCCGCCCGCGTCACCGCCCGTACAGCCGCCCGCGCCGCCGCGGCCTCCGGCCGGCCGGCACGCCACCGCCCCTGCCGAGGAAGGCGGAACGGCCGAGGACGGGCCCGCCCGGGAGGCCGGTGCGCCGTGACGGACGCCTCCCCGGACCCCGCGGCCCCCGCCGCCGTCCCGGCCTTCGACGCCGCCGCCCGGCTGCTCGCGGACCTGCGCTCCGAGATCGCCCGAGCGGACCACAAGGCATCCGTCCTGGTGGCCGCGCTCGGTATGACCGCCGGCGTGGTCAGCGGCCTGCTCGCCGGCCGTGGGTGGGGCCCCGGCGCGCTGTCCCTGCCCGGCGCGGCCGCCTGGTGGGCGGGCACGGGCGCGCTCGCGCTGGCTCTGCTGGCCCTGCTGATGGCCATCGTGCCGCGGTACGGCGCGGCCGACTGGGAGCCGGGGCAGCCGCTCTCCTACTTCGGTGACATCCAGGAGGCCGTACGACGAGGCCTACTGGCCGAGGCGCTCGCCGAGACGGAGCGCGCCGGAGCCGTCTCGCTCATCGCGGCGCTGACCGAGAACAGCCGCATCGCCGCTCGCAAGCACCAGTGGATACGGACGGGTGTGCTCGCGTTCTCGGCGGGCGCGGTCCTGCTGCCCGCGTCCCTGCTCGTCGGCTGACGTCGACCCACACCACGAAGGACCTCGAAGGATCACCATGTCGCAGCCACCGGAACCGCAGTACCCGGGCTCGGACTCCCCGCCCTCGTACCCGGCGTCCCCACCAGCACCCGCGTACCCGGAACCCGCCCCGGCGGCGCCTCCGGCCGCCCCGCCCCCGTACCCCCAAGCCCCACAGGCCACCGTCCCGCCGCAGTACCCCCAAGCCCCACAGACCTCCGTGCCTCCACAAGCTCCCCAGCCCGTCCCATCCGTCCCATCCGTCCCATCCGCCCCACCTACCGCCCAGCCCCCGCAGTACCCACCGCCCTACCCTCACCCCCAACCGCAGCACCACCCATATCCACATCCGTATCCGCACTCGCAGCCGAATCCCCACCCGCACCCACAACCGCCCCAAGCCCCACCCGCCCCGGACCCCACGACGCTCAGCACCCCACCCGGCAGCACACCCGCCCCCGGCCCCACGACCCTCGGCACCGCACCCCCCGCACCCGGCAGCACACCCGCCCCACCCGGCAACACACCGGCCGCGCCCGCCCTCCACCCCGACGACCCCTCCCACCCGCACCACATCAGCACCGACCGGCGCCGTATCCACCTCTCCGACAGCCAGCGCGGCGCGGACGCCACGGCCGTCGGTAACCTGCTGCTCTACCTGCCCCACTTCCTGTGCAGCGCGTTCGTCATGGCCCTGGTCTCGCTGGTCTTCGGCGGGCTCGGGCTGATCGTGTTCTTCGCCTGGCTGCTCAGCGGCGCGCTGGTGTTCCACCGCCCCACCGAGAGCGCCGTCGCACGCCACCTGCTGCGCCTGCGTCACCCCACGCCACAGGAGCGCGCCCGGCTCGAACCGGTGTGGCGGGAGGTCACCGCACGTGCCGGCGTGGAGGGGCGCAACTACGAGCTGTGGGTGGAGGACAGCGACCATCTCAACGCGGTCGCCGCCGCCGGACACATCGTCGGCGTCACCCGCTTCGCCATGAACCAGCTGCCCAACGGCGAGCTCGCCGCCGTCCTGGCCCACGAGCTGGGCCACCACGTCGGCGGCCACGCCTGGTCCTCGTTGCTGGGCCACTGGTACGCGCTGCCCGGCCGCGTCGCCTGGCGCGTGCTGCGTACCGTCTCGTCGGCGGTCTTCAAGGTGTCCCGCCTGTTCTCCTGCTTCGGCATGGGGCTGGTCATCCTGGTTTTCGGCAGCTTCGCACTGGCGACCATCAGCACGCTGTACGGTCTGCCGCTGCTCATCCTCGGCGTTCCGTACGCTCTCGCCGCCGTCGGCCGGCGCGCCGAGCTACGGGCCGACCAACACGCGGCGGCCCTCGGGTTCGCGCCGATGCTGGCCGCCGTCCTGGACAAGCTGCACCAGGCGGAACAGCACCAGCGGGCGCAGGCGGCCGCCATCGCGGCCTACCACGGGGGTCCCCCTCCGCAGGAGAGCCCGCTGAGCAAGCTGCTCTCCTCGCATCCGGACCACTACACCCGGCTGCACCACCTCCAGCCGTACCTCCAGCCCCAGCGCTGAGAGCCCACGGAAGCGAGTGCGCGAAAGCGCGCGCGCGGAAACCACACGCGCAGACGCCAACGCGCGGAAGCCGCACAGGCGGCACCACACCCGAACGCCAACCCGCGAAACAGACACACGGAAACGCCGAGGGCGGTCACCCCGTACGAAACGGGGTGACCGCCCTTCGGTCGATCAAGCGACTCGCTTACTGGTTGTACGGACCGTAGTCGTAGTCCTCCAGCGGAACGGCCTGGCCGGAGCCGGTGCCGAACGGCGAGTAATCGATGTCGTCGTAGCCGACGGCCGAGTACATCGCGGCCTTCGCCTCCTCGGTCGGCTCGACCCGGATGTTGCGGTAGCGGGACAGGCCCGTACCGGCCGGGATGAGCTTACCGATGATGACGTTCTCCTTGAGGCCGATCAGGGAGTCGGACTTGGCGTTGATCGCCGCGTCCGTCAGGACCCTGGTCGTCTCCTGGAAGGAGGCCGCGGACAGCCACGACTCCGTCGCCAGCGACGCCTTGGTGATACCCATCAGCTGCGGACGGCCGGAGGCGGGGTGACCGCCCTCGGTGACCACACGACGGTTCTCCGACTCGAACTTCGACCGCTCGACCAGCTCGCCCGGCAGGAGCTCCGCGTCGCCGGACTCGATGATCGTCACGCGGCGCAGCATCTGCCGGATGATGATCTCGATGTGCTTGTCGTGGATCGACACGCCCTGCGAGTTGTAGACCTTCTGGACCTCGCCGACCAGGTGGACCTGGACGGCACGCTGGCCGAGGATGCGCAGCACGTCGTGCGGGTTGGTGGCGCCCGCGGTGAGCTTCTGGCCCACCTCGACGTGGTCGCCCTCGTGCACCAGGACCTTGGCGCGCTTCGAGATCGGGTAGGCCGTCTCGTCGCTGCCGTCGTCCGGGGTGACGACGATCTTCTTGGTCTTCTCGGTCTCCTCGATCCGCACGCGGCCGGAGGCCTCGGAGATCGGGGCGACACCCTTGGGCGTACGAGCCTCGAAGAGCTCGACGACACGGGGCAGACCCTGGGTGATGTCGTCACCGGCCACACCACCGGTGTGGAAGGTACGCATCGTCAGCTGCGTACCGGGCTCACCGATGGACTGGGCGGCGATGATGCCGACCGCCTCACCGATGTCGACCAGCTTGCCGGTGGCGAGCGACCGGCCGTAGCAGAAGGCACAGGTGCCGACCGCGGACTCGCAGGTCAGGACCGAGCGGGTCTTGACCTCCTCGACGCCCGCGTTGACCAGGGCGTCGATGAGCACGTCACCCAGGTCGACGTTGGCCGGCGCGATGACCTTGCCGTCCACGACGACGTCCTCGGCGAGCATCCGCGCGTACACGGACGTCTCGACGTCGTCCGCCTTGCGGAGGACACCGTCGGCGCCGCGCTCGGCGATCCGCAGCTTCAGACCGCGCTCGGTGCCACAGTCCTCCTCGCGGATGATCACGTCCTGCGAGACGTCCACCAGACGACGGGTCAGGTAACCCGAGTCGGCGGTACGCAGGGCGGTGTCGGCGAGACCCTTACGGGCACCGTGGGTGGAGATGAAGTACTCCAGCACGGACAGGCCCTCGCGGAAGGACGCCTTGATGGGACGCGGGATCGTCTCGTTCTTGGCGTTCGACACCAGACCGCGCATACCCGCGATCTGGCGCATCTGCATCATGTTTCCTCGAGCGCCCGAGTTCACCATCATGAAGATCGGGTTCGTCTTGGGGAAGTTGTCGTTCATCGCCTCGGCGACCTCGTTGGTCGCCTTGGTCCAGATCGCGATGAGCTCCTGCGTGCGCTCGTCCTTGGTGATCAGACCGCGCTCGTACTGCTTCTGGACCTTCTCGTCCTGAGCCTCGTACGACTTGACGATCTCCTTCTTCGCCTCGGGAACGACGACGTCGGAGATGGCGACGGTGACACCGGAGCGGGTCGCCCAGTAGAAGCCGGCCGCCTTCAGGTTGTCGAGCGTCGCCGCCACGATGACCTTGGGGTAGCGCTCGGCGAGGTCGTTGACGATCTCGGAGAGCTGCTTCTTGCCGACCGAGTAGTCGACGAACGGGTAGTCCTCGGGCAGCAGCTCGTTGAAGAGCGCACGGCCCAGGGTCGTCCGCAGGCGGAACGAGTCACCCTGCTGCCACGCCCCGGCCGCGACCGAGTCGTCACCCTCCTCCTCGACCGGCGGGGTCCAGCCACGCGGCGGGACGGTACCGATCGGGAAGCGGATGTCGACCTTCGCCTGGAGCGACAGCTCGCCCCGGTCGAAGGCCATGATCGCCTCGGCGGAGGAGTTGAAGGCGCGGCCCTCACCCTTGACCTCGCGCTCCTCCTCGTCCGTGGTCAGGAAGAAGAGGCCCAGCACCATGTCCTGGGTCGGCATGGTGACCGGACGGCCGTCGGCCGGCTTGAGGATGTTGTTCGAGGACAGCATCAGGATGCGGGCCTCGGCCTGCGCCTCCGCGGACAGCGGCAGGTGCACGGCCATCTGGTCACCGTCGAAGTCCGCGTTGAACGCGGTGCAGACGAGCGGGTGGATCTGGATGGCCTTGCCCTCGACCAGCTGCGGCTCGAAGGCCTGGATGCCGAGGCGGTGCAGCGTGGGCGCACGGTTCAGCAGCACCGGGTGCTCGGCGATGACCTCTTCGAGGACGTCGTACACCACGGTGCGGCCGCGCTCGACCATGCGCTTGGCCGACTTGATGTTCTGCGCGTGGTTCAGGTCGACCAGGCGCTTCATCACGAACGGCTTGAAGAGCTCCAGCGCCATGGCCTTGGGCAGGCCGCACTGGTGCAGCTTCAGCTGCGGGCCGACGACGATGACGGAACGCGCCGAGTAGTCGACTCGCTTGCCGAGCAGGTTCTGACGGAAGCGACCCTGCTTACCCTTCAGCATGTCGCTGAGGGACTTCAGCGGGCGGTTACCGGGACCGGTGACCGGGCGACCGCGGCGGCCGTTGTCGAACAGCGCGTCGACGGCCTCCTGGAGCATCCGCTTCTCGTTGTTCACGATGATCTCGGGGGCGCCGAGGTCAAGGAGACGCTTGAGGCGGTTGTTGCGGTTGATGACGCGGCGGTACAGGTCGTTGAGGTCGGAGGTCGCGAAGCGGCCACCGTCCAGCTGCACCATCGGACGCAGGTCCGGCGGGATGACCGGCACGCAGTCCAGCACCATGCCCTTGGGGCTGTTGCTGGTCTGCAGGAACGCGGACACGACCTTGAGCCGCTTCAGGGCGCGGGTCTTCTTCTGGCCCTTGCCCGTACGGATGATCTCGCGGAGCTTCTCGGCCTCCTCGTCGAGGTCGAAGGACTCCAGGCGCTTCTGCAGCGCCGCGGCACCCATCGAACCGTCGAAGTACGTGCCGAAGCGGTCGCGCAGCTCGCGGTAGAGCAGTTCGTCGCCCTCGAGGTCCTGGACCTTGAGGTTCTTGAAGCGGTTCCACACCTCGTCGAGACGGTCGATCTCGCGCTGGGCACGGTCGCGCAGCTGCTTCATCTCGCGCTCGGCACCCTCGCGCACCTTGCGGCGCACGTCGGCCTTGGCGCCCTCGGCCTCGAGCTCGGCGAGGTCCGTCTCGAGCTTCTTGGCGCGGGCCTCGAGGTCGGCGTCACGGCGGTTCTCGATCTGCTGGCGCTCGACGGAGACGTGGGCCTCCAGCGACGGCAGGTCGCGCGTGCGGCGCTCCTCGTCGACGTACGTGATCATGTACGCCGCGAAGTAGATGACCTTCTCGAGGTCCTTCGGGGCGAGGTCCAGCAGGTAGCCCAGCCGGGACGGGACGCCCTTGAAGTACCAGATGTGGGTGACGGGAGCGGCCAGCTCGATGTGGCCCATCCGCTCACGGCGCACCTTGGCGCGGGTGACCTCGACGCCACACCGCTCACAGATGATGCCCTTGAAGCGGACGCGCTTGTACTTGCCGCAGTAGCACTCCCAGTCCCGGGTCGGGCCGAAGATCTTCTCGCAGAAGAGTCCGTCCTTCTCGGGCTTCAGGGTGCGGTAGTTGATGGTCTCCGGCTTCTTGACCTCGCCGTGGGACCACTGACGGATGTCGTCCGCGGTGGCCAGGCCGATCCGCAGCTCGTCGAAGAAGTTGACGTCGAGCACTATGCGTCAATCCCTCTCAGGGTTTGAGTCTCAATCATGGTCTGTACGGGTCCGGGGCAGGGCCGGGGCCTCGCGAGGAGGCCCCGGCCAGACCCGTCAGACCTCTTCGACGCTGCTCGGCTCGCGCCGGGACAGGTCGATGCCGAGCTCTTCCGCAGCGCGGAAGACGTCCTCGTCGGTGTCGCGCATCTCGATGGACATGCCGTCCGAGGACAGCACCTCCACGTTGAGGCACAGGGACTGCATCTCCTTGATGAGCACCTTGAAGGACTCGGGGATGCCGGGCTCGGGGATGTTCTCGCCCTTGACGATGGCCTCGTAGACCTTCACGCGGCCGGTGACGTCGTCGGACTTGATGGTCAGCAGCTCCTGGAGGGCGTAGGCGGCGCCGTAAGCCTCCAGCGCCCACACCTCCATCTCACCGAAGCGCTGGCCACCGAACTGAGCCTTACCACCCAGCGGCTGCTGGGTGATCATCGAGTACGGACCGGTCGACCGGGCGTGCAGCTTGTCGTCGACCAGGTGGTGGAGCTTGAGGATGTACATGTACCCGACGGAGATCGGGTCCGGGAACGGCTCGCCGGAGCGCCCGTCGAACAGCCGGGCCTTACCGGTCGGGAGCACCATCCGGTCCCCGTCGCGGTTCGGGATGGTGTGCTGGAGCAGACCGGCCAGCTCGTCCTCACGCGCACCGTCGAAGACGGGGGTGGCGACGTTGGTGCCGGGCTCGACCTGGTCGGCGCCGATGGCCTGGAGGCGCTGCGCCCACTCGTCCGCGAGGCCGGAGACGTCCCAGCCGCGGCTGGCGAGCCAGCCGAGGTGGATCTCCAGGACCTGTCCCGGGTTCATTCGGGACGGGACACCCAGCGGGTTGAGGATGATGTCGACCGGGGTGCCGTCCTCCAGGAACGGCATGTCCTCGATCGGCAGGATCTTGGAGATGACGCCCTTGTTGCCGTGACGGCCGGCGAGCTTGTCACCGTCGGTGATCTTGCGCTTCTGCGCGACGTACACGCGCACCAGCTGGTTCACACCGGGGGGAAGCTCGTCGCCCTCCTCGCGGTCGAAGACGCGGACGCCGATGACCTTGCCGGTCTCGCCGTGCGGCACCTTCAGCGAGGTGTCACGGACCTCACGGGCCTTCTCACCGAAGATCGCGCGGAGCAGGCGCTCCTCCGGGGTCAGCTCGGTCTCACCCTTCGGGGTGACCTTGCCGACCAGGATGTCGCCGGCGACGACCTCGGCACCGATACGGATGATGCCGCGCTCGTCGAGGTCGGCGAGGACCTCCTCGGAGACGTTCGGGATGTCCCGGGTGATCTCCTCCGGGCCGAGCTTGGTGTCACGGGCGTCGACCTCGTGCTCCTCGATGTGGATCGAGGAGAGGACGTCGTCCTGCACGAGGCGCTGCGACAGGATGATCGCGTCCTCGTAGTTGTGACCCTCCCACGGCATGAACGCGACCAGCAGGTTCTTGCCGAGCGCCATCTCACCGTTCTCGGTGGCGGGGCCGTCGGCGAGGACCTGGCCCTCGATCACGCGGTCGCCCTCGGAGACGACGACCTTCTGGTTGACCGAGGTGCCCTGGTTGGACCGGGAGAACTTGGCGATCCGGTACGTGGTGTACGTGCCGTCGTCGTTGGCGACGGTGACGTAGTCGGCCGAGACCTCCTGGATCACACCGTCCTTCTCGGCCTTGATGACGTCGCCGGCGTCGGTGGCACAGCGGTACTCCATGCCGGTGCCGACCAGCGGCGCCTCCGCCTTGATGAGCGGAACGGCCTGGCGCATCATGTTCGCGCCCATGAGGGCACGGTTGGCGTCGTCGTGCTCGAGGAACGGGATCATGGCGGTCGCCACCGACACCATCTGGCGCGGCGAGACGTCCATGTAGTCCACGTCGTCGGGCGCGACGTAGTCGACCTCGCCACCACGGCGGCGGACCAGCACGCGGGCCTCGGCGAACCGGAGCTCGTCGGTCAGCGGCGCGTTGGCCTGCGCGATGACGAAGCGGTCCTCCTCGTCGGCGGTCAGGTAGTCGACCTCGTCGGTGACCTGGCCCTCGACGACCTTGCGGTACGGCGTCTCGACGAAGCCGAACGCGTTGACACGTCCGTACGAGGCCAGCGAACCGATCAGACCGATGTTCGGGCCTTCGGGCGTCTCGATCGGGCACATACGGCCGTAGTGGGACGGGTGCACGTCACGGACCTCGAAGCCGGCCCGCTCACGGGACAGACCACCCGGGCCAAGAGCCGACAGACGGCGCTTGTGGGTGAGACCCGACAGCGGGTTGTTCTGGTCCATGAACTGCGACAGCTGGCTGGTGCCGAAGAACTCCTTGATGGAGGCGACGACCGGCCGGATGTTGATCAGGGTCTGCGGCGTGATCGCCTCGACGTCCTGGGTCGTCATGCGCTCGCGCACGACGCGCTCCATCCGGGCCAGACCCGTGCGGACCTGGTTCTGGATGAGCTCGCCGACGTTACGCAGACGACGGTTGCCGAAGTGGTCGATGTCGTCGGTCTCGACGACGATCTGCGTGCCGTTCTCGCCGATCGTCTCGGTCTCGCCCGCGTGGAGCTTCACCAGGTACTTGATCGTGGCGATGATGTCGTCGGTGGTCAGGACACCGGCGTCCAGCGGCTCATCGGCGCCGAGCTTCTTGTTCACCTTGTAGCGGCCGACCTTGGCGAGGTCGTAGCGCTTGGGGTTGAAGTAGAGGTTCTCGAGCAGCGTCTGAGCGGCCTCGCGCGTCGGCGGCTCGCCCGGGCGCAGCTTGCGGTAGATGTCGAGCAGCGCGTCGTCCTGACCCTGGGTGTGGTCCTTCTCCAGGGTGGCGCGCATGGACTCGTACTCGCCGAACTCCTGCAGGATCTGCTCGGTGGTCCACCCGAGCGCCTTGAGGAGGACGGTGACGGACTGCTTGCGCTTGCGGTCGATGCGGACACCGACCATGTCGCGCTTGTCGATCTCCATCTCCAGCCAGGCACCCCGGGAAGGGATGATCTTGGCGGAGAAGATGTCCTTGTCGGACGTCTTGTCGATGGAGGAGTCGAAGTAGACACCCGGCGAGCGGACGAGCTGCGACACCACGACACGCTCGGTGCCGTTGATGACGAAGGTGCCCTTGTTGGTCATGAGCGGGAAGTCGCCCATGAAGACCGTCTGGGACTTGATCTCGCCGGTCTCGTTGTTGGTGAACTCGGCCGTGACGAAGAGCGGGGCGGCGTACGTGAAGTCGCGCTCCTTGCACTCGTCGATCGAGTTCTTGGGGGGCTCGAAGCGGTGGTCGCGGAAAGTCAGCGACATCGACCCGGAGAAGTCCTCGATCGGCGAGATCTCCTCGAAGATCTCCTCCAGACCGGACTTGGTGGGAACGTCCTGTCCGGACTCCAGAGCCGCCTCGACACGAGCCTTCCACGCGGCGTTGCCGAGCAGCCAGTCAAAGCTCTCGGTCTGCAGCGCGAGGAGGTTCGGAACCTCGAGGGGCTCCTTGATCTTTGCAAAGGAGATGCGCAGCGGGGCGGTGCTTGCGCCGTTGTTCGTATTCGCGGTCGAGGCGTTGCGCGAGGCGGCCAAGAGGGGGTCCTTCCGAGGGCTCGGACTCACTACGCGCGTACCGGTCCCTCGCCGGACACGGAGACAGACTTCCTGATGCCGGACAAAAGGCCAGGTCAGGAGGGTCGGTCAACTGTGCTCTTGCGAGGGTATGCCCCTGGTGACGGGCAGGAGGCAGCTAACAGGCAGCGCAAAGGGTCAGTGTAGCCACTTGGCCCACTGATGTCCAGGGCGAGCAATTCGCGACCCTCGTTGTTCTCAACTCCGCGGCACCTCGCGCCGTTGGCGCACATCGATACTGCCCGTTCGGCCGTCGATCCATGCCTCGGATCCGGATCGTGTGACGGCGCGTCCTGAGAATTGCGCGCGGCGTGCGGTTCGTCAAGGCCCCCGGCCGTGCGGGGCCGTGCGCGGCGCACGGCGAAGATCACCATACTCCGCGCCGGGCTCAGCGCAAGGCAGGCGTTCCGGCAACGCCGAAGGGCGACCACCCGGATGGGTGATCGCCCTTCTGAACGCCCTGTGAGGGGCGCTGAGCGAGTCAGGAGACTCGCGGGGTGTTACTTGACCTCGACGGAGGCGCCGGCAGCCTTGAGGGACTCGGCAGCCTTCTCCGCGGCGTCCTTGGCGACCTTCTCGAGGACCGGCTTCGGGGTGCCGTCGACGAGGTCCTTGGCCTCCTTCAGGCCCAGGGAGGTCAGCTCACGCACGACCTTGATGACCTGGATCTTCTTGTCGCCGGCACCGGTGAGGATGACGTCGAACTCGTCCTTCTCCTCAGCGGCCTCGGCCGGGGCGCCCGGGACACCGGCGGCGGCAACGGCGACCGGAGCGGCGGCGGTGACGTCGAACTTCTCCTCGAACGCCGAAACGAACGCGGCGAGCTCGATGAGGGTCATCTCCTCGAACTGCGCGAGCAGGTCTTCCTGAGACAGCTTCGCCATGATGGCGGTCCTTCCACTAATTCGGCTGGTGCCGGGTGTACATGTGAGGCGGGCGTACGTTGGGCCCGCTGCGACCGTCGCCCCTAGGGGGCCACGATCAATGCGCGAGCCGAATTACTCGGCACCGCCCTGCTCGGCCTGCTTGGCACGGAGCGCGTCCACGGTGCGGACGAGCTTCGAGGGAAGCGCCTGGAAGAGCGCGGCAGCCTGGGACTGCTTGCCCTTCATGGCGCCCGCCAGCTTGGCGAGCAGAACCTCGCGGGACTCGAGGTCCGCAAGCTTCTTGATCTCATCGGCGGACAGCGCCTTGCCGTCAAGGACACCGCCCTTGATGATCAGGTTGGGGTTCTCCTTGGCGAAGTCACGAAGACCCTTCGCCGACTCCACCGGGTCACCGGTGATGAAGGCGACAGCCGTCGGACCAGCGAACTGGTCGTCCAGCGTCGTGATCCCGGCCTCGTTGGCCGCAATCTTGGTCAGCGTGTTCTTCACCACGGCGTACTGGGCGTTCTCACCGAGCGAACGGCGCAGCTGCTTGAGCTGTGCCACGGTGAGACCGCGGTACTCGGTCAGCACGGCGGCGTTGGAGCTGCGGAACTTGTCCGTCAGCTCGGCAACCGCAGCAGACTTGTCGGGCCTCGCCATGAGCCTCGGCCTCCTTCCGGGTGATTCGGACCGCGTGGGCTGAAGGAAGGAGACTGGGCAAAACGAAACGCCCCGGCGCAGGCGCACGGGGCGTGACTCGACCGACTGCGCTCAGGAAGAGCGGCATCCGGGAGTTACATCCACATTCACCTGCGCGGGTCGTCCGCAGCTAGCGGATCCTTCGGCCGCCGCGACTCTGACGAGCGCGGCAACGACCAGCGGTCTTTGGCTTCTGTAGAAGAGTACGGGACCGCCCCGACGTCAAGCAAATCGGCCCACCCGGGTGATCCGTCACCGCGCCCAGGAAGGTGCCCGGGCCCCCACCCGCCCCGGCCCGCGGTCCGGTGTCCCGCACTCGGCGGAGGCCCCGGGAGGGCGGGTCGGCCGCCCACCGGCGGCCACCGCCCGGCGCCCCGCTCCCCCGGCCGGCCCTGCGAGCCGCTCCACCGGGAGGGGTGTGCGGCCGAGGCTCAGGCGCCGCTGCCGGGGCTGCCGGCGCCCGCCCCGGTGCCGGCCGAACCGGCCGCGCCGAGCTCCTCCATCAGCTTCATGAAGTCGAAGGTCTCGGCGGCCGGCGGCGCCACCACGGTGGCCTTGACGCCGTAGTCGGAGTAGTTCGCGGTGATCTTCACCGTGCCCTGCGGCATCGTCATGCCGAGGTCCATCTTCACCGGGTAGCCGGCCTCATCGACCCAGACCTCGGTGTCGTAGCCCTTGATGCCCGACTTCTCCGCCTGGTCCACCAGCTCCTTGCGCTCCTTCTCGGTGAGCACGTCGAGCGACTTGTTGGACTTCACCATGTCCTGGAAGGTCAGCGTGCCCTTGTAGTGCTGGGCCTCGACTCCGCCGACCTTCTGGGAGCCGACGTGCTTGAGGTTCGGCGAGTCGAGGAGCAGGGCGAGCTGCTGGGCCGGGGACTGGTTCATGTCCTCCAGGCCGCGCGTCATCTGCTTCTGGAGCTGCTTGTCCCCGGACGCCTCGGCCATGGCGCCGAGGTCCATCTTCATCCAGCGCTTGCCGTCCATCTCCTCGGCGGCCTTGGTGCCCAGATCCATGTACATGGCGTCGTCGAGCCACTTCATACGGATCTGCTCGGGCATGGCCGCGTCCGCGCCGGCGCCCGCCATCCCCTTCGGCGCCTTCATGGTCATGTCCATGAGCGTGGGGTCCCACCCCATGACGCCCGACAACTCCATGGTTCCGGCGGCCTCGGCCGACCCGGACATGGTCATCGTCATACTGACCTTGGCCGTCTTGGCCTCCGCCGTCTTCTTGTACGCCGCCTGGACGACCTTGGTCACGGCGTCCCGGGACTGCAGCTCCGGCCCGCCGGTGGCCTTCTTGTTCCCCGCGTCGCCGTCCTGGCAGCCTGCGGCGCCGACGAGAACCGCCGCCGTGACCACCGGTATTCCCGCGCGCTTCCATACGGACATGCGTACGACCCCCACCCTCGTGTTCTCCCCAATGAGTATGGAAAAGACCCTAACGCACCCCTCTGACACCGTCGCCGGAAACAAGTCGGCCCCCGCGGTTCCGGAGAACTGCGGGGGCCGGCTTCAGCACGCGAGACCCGCGGCTGCCGTCAGGTTCAGACGGCGGCCGGGTCCTCCTCGACGAGGAGGTTGCGGGTGCGGTTGGCGTCCAGCGGGATGCCGGGGCCCATCGTGGTGGTGAGGGTCGCCTTCTTGATGTAGCGGCCCTTGGCGGCGGACGGCTTCAGACGGAGGATCTCCTCCAGCGCCGCCGCGTAGTTCTCGACCAGCTTCGTCTCGTCGAAGGAAACCTTGCCGATGATGAAGTGCAGGTTCGAGTGCTTGTCGACGCGGAACTCGATCTTGCCGCCCTTGATCTCGCTGACAGCCTTCGCGACATCCATGGTGACGGTGCCGGTCTTCGGGTTCGGCATCAGACCACGCGGGCCGAGGACGCGGCCCAGGCGGCCGACCTTGCCCATGAGGTCCGGGGTGGCGACGACCGCGTCGAACTCGTTCAGGCGGTTGCCCTTGGAGATCTCGTCGATCAGTTCGTCGGAGCCGACGATGTCGGCGCCCGCGGCTTCCGCGGCCGCAGCACGGTCACCGGTCGCGAAGACCAGGACCCGGGCGGTCTTACCGGTGCCGTGCGGAAGGTTCACGGTGCCACGGACCATCTGGTCGGCCTTGCGAGGGTCAACGCCCAGGCGGAAGGCGACCTCGACGGTGCCGTCGAACTTGGTGGCGGCGGTGTCCTTGGCGAGACGGACGGCCTCGAGGGGGGCGTAGTTACGCTCCCGGTCGACCTTGGCGTCCGCGCCGCGGAGTGCCTTGCTGCGCTTCACTGCTTCTCCTGGTGTGGTTCAGGTGTGGAGGTGTGGTGCGGGCCAGCGCGTGGCCCTCCCACAGGTCGTACGGGGGCTGCTCAGCCCTCGACCGTGATGCCCATGGAACGGGCGGTGCCGGCGATGATCTTCTCGGCGGCGTCCAGGTCGTTGGCGTTCAGGTCGGGCAGCTTGACCGAGGCGATCTCGCGGACCTGGGCGCTCGTGAGCTTGGCGACCTTGGTCTTGTGCGGCTCGCCGGAGCCCTTGTCCACACCCGCGGCCTTGAGGATCAGCTTGGCGGCCGGCGGAGTCTTGGTGATGAAGGTGAAGGAACGGTCCTCGTAGACCGTGATCTCCACCGGCACGACCATGCCACGCTGCGACTCGGTCGCGGCGTTGTAGGCCTTGCAGAACTCCATGATGTTGACGCCGTGCTGACCCAGGGCGGGGCCGACCGGCGGAGCCGGGTTGGCCGCGCCGGCCTGGATCTGGAGCTTGATAAGCCCCGTGACCTTCTTCTTCTTGGGAGGCATTGCTCTCTCCGGGTCCTAGTGAGAGTTTTCAGCCACCATCCGATGTCATCCGGATGGAGGCATACCGCACAACGATAACGGGTATCCATGCGCGGCCAAAAACCGAGCAGGTCAGAACGGGCGCGAGACCCGGTCTGACCTGTTCGGAAACCTGTGGGGGTTAGTTCTTCTGGATCTGGTCGAAGCTCAGCTCGACCGGAGTCTCGCGGCCGAAGATCTCGACGAGGCCCTTGACCTTCTTCGAGTCGGCGTTGATCTCGTTGATCGTGGCCTGCAGCGTCGCGAACGGACCGTCGGTGACGGTGACCGAGTCGCCGACCTCGAAGTCCAGCACCTGGACCTCGACCTTGCGGGCCGGAGCCGGCTTGCCCTCGGCCTCGGCGGCCTCACGGGCGGCCTTCTCCTCGGCCTCGGGGGCGAGCATCTTGACGATCTCGTCCAGGGTCAGCGGGTACGGGTCGTAGGCGTTGCCGACGAAGCCGGTGACGCCCGGGGTGTTGCGGACGACGCCCCAGGACTCGTTCGTCAGGTCCATGCGGACCAGAACGTAGCCGGGCAGCTTGTTCTGCCGGACGTTCTTCCGCTCACCGTTCTTGATCTGGACGATCTCTTCCTCGGGGACCTCGGCCTGGTAGATGAAGTCCTCGACGTTCAGCGAGACGGCACGCTGCTCCAGGTTGGCCTTCACGCGCTTCTCGTAGCCCGCGTAGGTGTGGATGACGTACCACTCGCCGGGCAGACCGCGCAGCTCGTCCCGGAGGGCCGCGATCGGGTCGACCGGAGCCGCGGGCTCCTCCTCGACCTCGGCCTCGGCGGGCTCGTCGTCCGTCTCGGCGGGCTCGTCCGCCTCGGTCTCGTCCTCGGCCCCGACGAGCTCCTCGTCCGCGCCCTCGTCCTCGACGTGAAGCGCGGCTTCTTCGGCGGCCTCGCCGACAGCGGCGTCCGCAGCTTCCGCCTGGTCCTCGTCGGCCGCCTCGACGACGTCGAGCTCGTCCTGGGCGGACTCGTTCAGGTTCGGGTCAGACACGGTGGCTGCTTCTTCCTGGATACAGATGGGTGGAACATGCGAAAAGGGGCGCCGGGGTGGGCGCCCTCCGCGGGAATCAGCCGAAGACGTACTTGACTGCTTCCTGGAAGCCAAGGTCAATCACGGTCACCAGACCGATCATGATGACGACGAAGACGATGACGACGGTCGTGTACGTCGTCAGCTGGCTGCGAGTCGGCCAGACGACCTTGCGCAGCTCGGCGACAATCTGACGGTAGAAGAGCGCGAGACGGCCCAGCGGGCCCTTCTTTCCGCGCTTGCCGCCCTTGCGGCCCTTCTTCTTCGACTCCTGTGCTTCGTCCTCGGCATCAGGCATGTCGATGGAGCCTACGGCATCCGTCACGTCTCTCACCTGATTCCGGGTCGGCCGTGCCGCGCCCGGGTGGAGCCGCACGGCGGTGCAATGAAGTACATACCTGCGCACACAACCTGGCGGTGTGTGTAGCAGGGCCGGAGGGACTTGAACCCCCAACCGCCGGTTTTGGAGACCGGTGCTCTACCAATTGAGCTACGACCCTTTGTCGTTCTCCCCCAACCTACCGCATCCGAGGAAGTGGTCGGTGAGGGCCAACGAGCAGAGAGTGTACGTGGTCAGCGGCGCCGCGTCGAACAGATACCTCCGGACGCGGCCCGCGCACCCGCCGCCACCCCGGTGTGCGCTCGGCCAAACCCGTGTGCCGCGCTCTTCCGTGGTCTGGGACGATGGGCCGCATGAGCGCTGCAACCCCTCCCACCGAGCGCCGGGTCTCCGCCCGAGTCGGCGCGATCTCCGAGTCCGCGACCCTCGCCGTCGACGCCAAGGCCAAGGCACTGAAGGCCGCCGGACGTCCGGTGATCGGCTTCGGCGCGGGTGAGCCCGACTTCCCGACGCCCGACTACATCGTCGAGGCGGCGATCGAGGCCTGCCGCAACCCGAAGTACCACCGCTACACGCCGGCCGGCGGTCTGCCCGAGCTGAAGACCGCCATCGCCGCGAAGACGCTGCGCGACTCCGGTTACGAGGTCGACGCCTCCCAGGTCCTGGTGACCAACGGCGGCAAGCAGGCCATCTACGAGGCGTTCGCCGCCATCCTGGACCCGGGCGACGAGGTCATCGTCCCGGCCCCGTACTGGACGACGTACCCCGAGTCGATCCGCCTGGCGGGCGGTGTCCCGGTGGAGGTCGTCGCCGACGAGACCACCGGCTACCGGGTGTCCGTGGAGCAGCTGGAGGCGGCCCGCACGGAGAGGACCAAGGTCGTCCTCTTCGTCTCGCCGTCCAACCCGACCGGCGCCGTCTACAGCGAGGCCGACGCCGAGGCCATCGGCCGCTGGGCCGTGGAGCACGGCCTGTGGGTGCTGACCGACGAGATCTACGAGCACTTGGTGTACGGCGACGCGAAGTTCACCTCGCTGCCGGCGATCCTGCCCGAGCTGCGCGACAAGTGCGTCGTCGTCAACGGCGTCGCCAAGACGTACGCCATGACGGGGTGGCGCGTGGGGTGGATCATCGGCCCGAAGGACGTGGTGAAGGCCGCGACCAACCTTCAGTCGCACGCCACGTCGAACGTGTCGAACGTCGCTCAGGCCGCCGCCCTGGCCGCTGTCTCCGGCAGCCTGGACGCGGTGGCGGAGATGCGGACCGCGTTCGACCGCCGCCGCCAGACCATGGTGCGGATGCTCAACGAGATCGAGGGCGTCTACTGCCCGACGCCGGAGGGCGCGTTCTACGCGTACCCCTCGGTGAAGGGACTGCTGGGCAAGGAGATCCGCGGCAAGCGTCCGCAGACCTCCGTGGAGCTGGCGGCGCTGATCCTGGACGAGGCCGAGGTGGCGGTCGTCCCGGGCGAGGCGTTCGGCACCCCGGGCTACCTGCGGCTGTCGTACGCGCTGGGCGACCAGGACCTGGTCGAGGGCGTGTCGCGGATGCAGAAGCTGCTGGCGGAAGCGCGCGACTGACCCACCTCCCGTTTTTCGTAGGTGAGCGGGCCCCCGGCGGGGGCCCGCTTCTCCGTTCCCCGGGACACCCGATCAGTGAAAGGGGCTCCCGCGCGGGCGGGGGTTTTGGCAGGATCCCCGGATGGAGCACGTACGAGATCTGCGGTTGTTGCCCAAGGCCCACCTGCACCTGCACTTCACGGGGTCGATGCGGCCCGCGACACTGCTGGAGCTCGCCGACAAGTACGGCGTCCATCTGCCCGAGGCGCTGACCGGCGGCGAGCCGCCGAAGCTCCGGGCCACCGACGAGCGGGGCTGGTTCCGCTTCCAGCGGTTGTACGACCTCGCCCGGTCCTGTCTGCGCGAGCCGGAGGACATCCAGCGGCTGGTGCGGGAGGCGGCCGAGGAGGACGTCAGGGACGGGTCCGGGTGGCTGGAGATCCAGGTGGACCCGACCTCGTACGCGCCTCGCCTGGGCGGGTTGATCTCGGCGCTGGAGATCATCCTGGACGCGGTCCGGAGCGCCTCGCGGGAGACCGGCCTGGGCATGCGGGTGCTGGTGGCCGCGAACCGTATGAAGCACCCGCTGGACGCCCGTACGCTGGCCCGCCTGGCCGTGCGGTACGCGGACCGGGGAGTGATCGGGTTCGGGCTCTCGAACGACGAGCGGCGCGGGATGGCGCGTGACTTCGACCGGGCGTTCGCGATCGCCCGTGAGGGCGGCCTGCTGGCGGCGCCGCACGGGGGCGAGCTGACGGGCCCGGCGTCCGTCCGGGACTGCCTGGACGACCTGCGGGCGGCCCGCATCGGGCACGGTGTGCGGGCGGCGGAGGACCCACGGCTGCTGCGGAAGCTGGCCGAGCGGGGCGTGACGTGCGAGGTGTGCCCGGCGTCGAACGTGGCGCTCGGCGTGTACGAGAAGCCCGAGGACGTCCCGCTGCGGACCCTGTACGAGGCGGGCGTGCCGCTGGCGCTGGGCGCGGACGACCCGCTGCTGTTCGGGTCGCGGCTGGCGGCGCAGTACGAGATCGCGCGCGTGCACCACGGTTTCACCGACGAGGAGCTGGCGGAGCTGGCCCGGCAGTCGGTACGCGGCTCGGCGGCCCCCGAGGGCGTCAGGGCGAAGCTGCTGGCGGGCGTCGACGACTGGCTGGCGGGCGGCCCGGCCGCCTGAAGTGCGGGTGGGGCGCGTACGCCTGGCAGCCGACGTCGCGCTCGGTGCGGCGCCGGACGCGCCCCGGCACGGGCATCCGGTGAACGGGCCGACCCGTGCGTCGTGCGTCTCGCCGGCCCCCTTCTCGCACGGGCCGGAGCCCGCCGTGCTCCGGATCGCGGGAGGCGGCGGGGCGCAGACGCTGGGTGTGGTGGACCAGCACGAGGTCGGACGGGGTCCCGGGGCCCGGAGGCCCGGGGCGTATTGCCGGGGGACGCTCTCCCGCAGCGGCACGCGCACCAGGGTGTGCCGGGAGACGGCGGGTTCAGCCGGACCGGCTGCCGCGCAGGACGAGGACGGCGTTGTGTCCTCCGAAGCCGAAGGACATGCCGCGGCGGAGGAGAGCAGCGCGGCGAGGCGGACCGGCCCGCCGTGGTCGCCCACGAGGTGCCCCCCCAGCCCTCGGAGGGGTCGCTGAGCGTGGTGTGCCGCGGCGGCGTACGGGGCCGCACGGCACGGTGTCCGTAGGGGCCCGTGCGCGGGCGGAACCCGGTCAGCACCGGTCGCACGGGCCGAGCCCGGCCGCCGCCCCGGATCCACGGCGACGCGTACGTCCGCCCGTGCCGCGTCGCCCCTGCTCCTCGGACGCTCGGTTCAGAGCGAGACGCCGACCATCACCGGCTCGTTGACCAGCGTGACGCCGAAGGCGTCGCGTACGCCCGCGACCACCTCGCGGGCGAGGGCCAGGAGGTCCTCGGTGGTGGCCCCGCCACGGTTGGTGAGGGCCAGGGTGTGCTTGGTGGAGATACGGGCGGGACCGGCGCCGTACCCCTTGGTGAAGCCCGCCTTGTCGATCAGCCAGGCAGCCGAGGTCTTGACCCTGCCGTCGCCGGCCGGGAAGGCGGGCGGGGCGACATCCGGGCCGAGGCGGTCGCGGACGCGGCCGAGGAACTCCTCGTACTGCTGCTGCTCCAGGACCGGGTTGGTGAAGAACGATCCCGCCGACCAGGTGTCGTGGTCCTCCGGGTCCAGGACCATGCCCTTGCCGGCGCGCAGCTTGAGCACGGTCTCACGCGCGGTGGCGGCCGGAACGCGGTCGCCGGGCTCCACGCCGAGCGCGCGGGCCGTCTCGGCGTACTTGATGGGCGCGCTCAGGCCCCGCGCGTCCTCCAGCTCGAAGCGGACGCGCAGCACGACGAACCGGTCGGGGTCGGCCTTGAAACGGCTGTGGCGGTACGAGAAGGCGCACTCGGCGTTCGGGACGGTCACCGTCCCGCCCGCGCGGCGGTCGTAGGCGACGACCTCCGTGATGGTGGCCGAGACCTCCTGGCCGTACGCCCCCACGTTCTGGATCGGCGTGGCGCCCGCCGAGCCGGGGATGCCGGCCAGGCACTCGATGCCGGCCAGTCCGGCCTCCACCGTGCGGGCCACGGCGTCCGTCCACACCTCGCCGGCCGCCAGCTCCAGCCGCGTGCCGTCCAGGGTGAAGCCCCTGGTGGCGATGCGCAGGGCGGTGCCGTCGAAGCCCTTGTCGCCGATCACCAGATTGGAACCGCCGCCGATGAGGAGCAGCGGCGTCCCGGCCCGGTCCGCCTCACGTACGGCGGCGACGACCTCGTCGTCGGTCGTGGCCGTGACGAGGCGGTCGGCGGGGCCGCCGAGCCGGAAGGTGGTCAGCGGGGCGAGGGGAGCGTCATGGAGTTCCTGCACGGGCCCAAGCCTACGGTGCGCCTCGGACACTCCCCGGGTCCCGGCCACGGCGCCGTGCTCCCCCGGTGCGCCCCCTGGCCGAGGACGCCCCGGGGCGCACCGCCGTCCACCCGCGTCCGTCGACGGGTCCGTGGCGGTGGTGGGCGGTGGTGGCGGTGAGCCGCGTGGCGAAGCTCACGAGGGCCCGACGTGCCGGACGGGTGGCCGCGGCGCCTGGCAGGCCTCCGGCTTCTGACCGGCAGGCCGGCGTTCGGACCCGGACAGCTCGCGCACCCGGCCCGAAGCCGGAGTCCCGGCCGAAGCACTGACCCGATCAGTCACCCGAATCAGGCAGGGCCGGGCCGGCGAAGTCGGGACGGCGCCCGGGCCGCCCGGCCGTCCGCTCAGGGCGACCGCAGGCCGGGACTCCCAGCCGGGTGCCGAAAGCCGGCCCCGGCGCCCGGGCCGCCGCGCCGGCACCCCGGGCGGCCGCCGCACCGGACACCGCTGGGCGGGTGGCCGGTACGGCACCAGCCGAGCTGGGCGGCCCGCACGGCGTCCGGTGGGCGTCAGGCGAGGCGCACGACCGCGCGGGACATGCCCAGCACCTTCTGGCCTGCGCTCATGGCGGTCAGGTCCACGCGCACCCGGTTGTCGTCCAGCTTCGCGGCCACCTTGCCGCTGACCTCGATCAGGGCGCCCGCCTCGTCGTTGGGCACGACGACCGGCTTGGTGAACCGCACCCCGTACTCGACGACCGCTCCCGGGTCGCCCGTCCAGTCGGTCACCACCCGGACCGCCTCGGCCATCGTGAACATGCCGTGCGCGATGACGTCCGGCAGCCCGACCTCCTTGGCGAACTTCTCGTTCCAGTGGATCGGGTTGAAGTCCCCCGAGGCACCCGCGTACCGCACCAGCGTGGCGCGCGTCACGGGGAAGCTCTGCGGCGGCAGCTCGGTGCCGACCTCGACCTCGTCGAACGCGATCTTCGCGGTCATCGCCTCACGCCTCCTCTGCCGCGGCACGGGCCACGAGCTTCGTCCACGCGGTCACCACGTGCTCACCGGCCTCGTCGTGGACCTCGCCGCGGATGTCGACGATGTCGTTCCCGGCGAGCGACTTGATCGCCTCGATGGTCGAGGTGACCGTCAGCCGGTCCCCGGCCCGTACCGGCCGGGTGTACGCGAACTTCTGGTCGCCGTGCACCACGCGGCTGTAGTCCAGACCCAGCTGCGGGTCCGCGATCACCTCACCCGCCGCCCTGAACGTGATGGCGAACACGAAGGTCGGCGGCGCGATCACCTCCGAGTGGCCGAGCGCCTTGGCGGCCTCCGTGTCGGTGTACGCCGGATTCGCGTCGCCGACGGCCTCCGCGAATTCGCGGATCTTTTCCCGGCCGACCTCGTACGGCGCGGTGGGCGGGTAGGTCCGCCCCACGAAGGACTGATCGAGCGCCATGAACTCGCTACCTCCTGGTGTGTCTCGAACAAACGACACGAGGCCGCCCCCTCTCGGGGACGGCCTCGTGTACGAGCCTGATTCAGCGCGTCTCGCGGTGCGCGGTGTGCGCGTTGCAACGCGGGCAGTGCTTCTTCATCTCAAGACGGTCCGGGTTGTTACGCCGGTTCTTCTTGGTGATGTAGTTCCGCTCCTTGCACTCCACGCAGGCCAGCGTGATCTTCGGGCGGACGTCGGTGGCAGCCACGTGAGTGCTCCTTGGACGGACGTTGGACGGATGAACGCATAAAAGAGTAGCCGATCGAAGGACCGACCCCACAATCGGCTACTGTGTGTAGCGGTGACCGGACTTGAACCGGTGACACAGCGATTATGAGCCGCTTGCTCTACCGACTGAGCTACACCGCTTTGATACGGAATCCCTCACCCGAAGGTGAGGGCTACCGCACCAGAGCCCCAATACGGAATCGAACCGTAGACCTTCTCCTTACCATGGAGACGCTCTGCCGACTGAGCTATTGGGGCGAGCGATGAAGACATTACACGGTCGGCCGCCGTTCGCCCAAATCCGATTCGGGCGGCTACCCGGCCGCGACCCGGCCACACCTCCGACCACCCCCGCGGCCTCCCCCGACCGCCCTCGGTAGCCCTCGGGCGAACGGTCTCCCGCCGCCTTCCCACCGCCCTCCCCGAACCGGCCCGGACATCGCCCCGCACACCGTCCCCGGCTCGGGAACCACCTCCGACTCCGGTGACCCGTACGCCACTCGCGGCCCATGCCGGTACGACTATTGCGCTCCTCCTCGATGCCCGGTCGGAGGGCCCCTAGGCTCGCCTCACGCTACGTGATCGCGCCAGTACACCCGTGCACGCGGGCAAGCCGGCGGCCCCACCACGGATCACGCCCGAGCCACCGAGCCCCCGAGCCCGCCAGGAGCCCGATGTCCTCCGACAGCCAGCAGCCGCAGCCGCCCGCGGGCGCCACCGCCGACACCGCCGCGCTGCTGCTGTGCGGCGCCCGACTGACCGACGGCCGGACCGTCGACGTACGCATCGGCGGCGGACGCATCGAAGCCGTGGGCACCGCGGGCAGCCTGCCCACCCACGGCGCCCGTGTGGACCTCACCGGCTACCTGCTGCTGCCCGCCCCCGCGGAACCGCACGGCCACGCCGACACCGCGCTCAGCGCCGACTGCCCGGGCCCCGTGTCCTACGCCACCGAGGACGTCCAGCGCCGCGCCACCGAGGCCGCCCTGCTCCAGCTCGGGCACGGCGCGACCGCGCTGCGCGCCCACGTACGGATCGGCGACGTCCAGGGGCTGGGGCCCCTGGAGGCGGTCCTCCAGGCGCGGCGCTCGCTGCGCGGCCTGGCCGACCTGACGGCGGTCGCCGTACCGCGGCTGCTGACCGGCGTGGCGGGCGCGGACGGCCTCGCCATGCTGCGCGACGCGGTGAAGATGGGCGCCGGCGTGGTCGGCGGGTGCCCCGACCTGGACCCGGACCCGGCCGGCTACGCGGAGGCGGTCCTGGAGGTGGCGGCCGAGCAGGGCTGTCCGGTGGACCTGCACACCGACGGCGACGACCCGGCGCGCCTCGCGCGGCTGGCGGCCATGGTGGGCGGGCTGCGGCCGGGGGTCACCATCGGGCCGTGCGGGGCCCTGGGGCGGCTCTCCAGGGACGCGGCGGCCCGGGCGGCCGACCAGCTCGCGGCGGCCGGTGTGACGGTCGTGTGCCTGCCGCAGGGGGGTTGTGGCGGTACCGAGGTGCGGGGCGTCGCGCCCGTGCGGCTGCTGCGGGCGGCGGGGGTGCGGGTCGCGGCCGGGAGCGGGACGCTGCGGGACGTGGCCAACCCGGTGGGCCGGGGCGATCCGCTGGAGGCGGCGTACCTGCTGGCCTCCCAGGGCGGGTTGCGGCCGGCCGAGGCGTACGGGGCGGTGAGCGGGGCCGCGCGGGAGGCGATGGGTCTGCCGGACGTCCGGGTGGAGGCGGGTTTCCCGGCGGAGCTGCTGGCGGTGCGGGGGGAGCGGCTGGCGGGCGTGCTGTCGCTGGCGTACAGCAGGATCGTGGTGCACCGGGGGCGGGTGGTGGCGCGGACCAGCGCGGTGCGGGAGTACTGCGACTCGGCGGCGGCGCTCGAACTGCCGCGCCAGGGGCGTCCGGACGCCCGTCCGTGAGCACTTCGGGCCGCGACGTCGTACGGTCGGGAGCATGCGCATTGTCATCGCTGGAGGACACGGTCGGATCGCCCTGCGGCTGGAGCGGCTGCTCTCGGCGGGCGGGCACGAGGTCGCGGGCATCATCCGCGATCCCGAACAGGCGGACGCCCTGCGGGAGGCGGGTGCCGAACCGGTGGTGCTGGACCTGGAGTCGGCCACCGTCGAGGCGGTCGCGGAGGCGTTGACGGGCGCCGACGCGATGGTGTTCGCGGCGGGTGCCGGGCCGGGCAGCGGCGCCGAGCGCAAGGCGTCCGTGGACCGGGGCGCGGCGGTGCTCTGCGCGGACGCGGCGGAGCGGGCGGGGGTACGGCGCTACCTCGTCGTGTCGTCGATGGGCGCCGACGCGGACCGCGCCGGGGACGAGGTCTTCGACGCGTACCTGCGGGCGAAGGGTGCCGCTGACGACTACGTACGGGCCATGCGGAACCTGGACTGGACGATCCTCAAGCCCGGCATGCTGACCAACGACGCCGGGACGGGTCTTGTGCGGCTGGAGGCGTCGACCGGGCGCAGGCCGGTGCCGCGCGACGACGTGGCGGCGGTGCTGGCCGAGCTGGTGGAGACGCCGGCCACGGCGGGGCTGACGCTGGAGCTGGTCAGCGGCTCGGTACCGGTGACGGTCGCGGTGAAGGCGGTCGCGGGCGAATGACGTTCCCCGGACCGGTCGTGGTGGAACGGACCGAGCGGGCGGGTGTCTTCACGCGCCGTTCAATGACGATGGACGGCTTCGCCGGGCTCCCAGCCGGCCGCCGGAGCTGATCGGATGGCCGGCGGGGCGGGGCTTCGGGACCACCGGTGCCCGGCCCCCGCCACCATCCGGGCCGGCCGGCCCTGCCGCCCGCTCGCACGAACGGCGGCCGAGGCGAACAGCCCCCCGCGCCGCGCGAGGGGGCCCGCTCGCACGAACGGTCCCTCCCGTGAACTGCCCACTCACGCAAACGGCCCCTGATCGCGTTTCCGCAGATCAGGGGCCGTTCATCGCGTGGCGGCGCCAGGATTCGAACCTGGGTAGGCTAAGCCGACGGATTTACAGTCCGCTCCCATTGGCCACTCGGGCACACCGCCATGGGATGTCGCCAGGAGGATGGCCGCTTTTCGGCGGTGCTCCCCGGCAACGACGTAAACGATACCCGATGTCCGGGGGTGCTCCGCCACCGGATTGATCAGCGCTCGTGGTGGGCGGGATGGCTAGGCTTTGCGGTGCGGTCCGGGAGCCCGGCCGTACCTCTAGGCAACCTCTACGCACGCGACTCAAGGAGCCACAGGACATGGCCGACTCCAGTTTCGACATCGTCTCGAAGGTCGAGCGGCAGGAGGTCGACAACGCCCTCAACCAGGCGGCGAAGGAGATCTCGCAGCGCTACGACTTCAAGAACGTCGGGGCCTCCATCGCCTGGTCGGGCGAGAAGATCCTGATGCAGGCGAACTCCGAGGAGCGGGTGAAGGCCATCCTCGACGTGTTCGAGTCCAAGCTGATCAAGCGCGGGATCTCGCTGAAGTCGCTGGACGCCGGTGAGCCGCAGCTGTCCGGCAAGGAGTACAAGATCTTCGCCTCCATCGAGGAGGGCATCTCCCAGGACAACGCCAAGAAGGTGGCGAAGATCATCCGCGACCAGGGCCCCAAGGGCGTCAAGGCCCAGGTGCAGGGCGACGAGCTCCGCGTCAGCTCGAAGAGCCGCGACGACCTCCAGGCCGTCATCGCGCTGCTGAAGGGGCAGGACTTCGACTTCGCCCTGCAGTTCGTGAACTACCGGTAGAACCGCGCGCCGGCGCGGCCGGGCCCGGGCGCATCGGGGGCGGACACGGCTGCGGCCGGTCCGCCCCCGCCCTGTGGCCCGGGGATCGTCGTGTCCGAAAACCGCCAGCTCCGGCGCCGGGACGGACGGAGACTGGTGGGGACCGAGGAGGAAGGGAACGGATCATGACGGTGTACGCGTACGTCGACGGCCCGCTGGGCGAGATGCTGCTCACCGGCGAGGAGTCCGCGGACGGCCGGACCGCGCTCGCCTCGCTCTCCCTGCCGGGGCAGAAGGGTGGGGTGGTCGTCCGGGAGGGATGGCGGCACGACCCGGAGGCGTTCCTCGGCATCGCGACTCAGCTGCGGGCGTACTTCACGGGCGGGCTGACCCGCTTCGACCTCGCGTACGCCCACACCGGCACCGGCACCGGCACCGACTTCCAGCGGCGGGTGTGGCGTGCGCTGGAGGACATCCCGTACGGCACGACCGTGACGTACGGCGAGATCGCGGCGCGCGTCGGCGCGTCCGGTGCCGGAGTACGTGCGGTGGGGACCGCGATCGGGCGCAACCCCCTGCTGGTGGTGCGCCCCTGCCACCGGGTGATCGGCGCGGACGGGGCGCTGCGGGGGTACGCGGGCGGGCTGGAGCGCAAGGAGCGGCTGCTGGGGCTGGAAGGCGCGCTCATACGGTGAGGGACGGCCTGTTCGCGCTGCCCCACGAGCCGGTGGAGGTCGCCCCCGGTGCGGTGCACGTGCCGGGGTGGCTGTCGGTGGAGCGGCAACGGGAACTGGTCGCGGCGTGCCGTGAGTGGGCGCTGGGTCCGGTGCCGATGCGGCACACCGTGCTGCCGGGTGGCGGGGTGATGTCCGTGCGGACGGTGTGCCTCGGCTGGCACTGGCAGCCGTACCGGTACACGCGGACGGCCGGGGACGTGAACGGTGCCCGGGTGGCCCGCTTTCCGGACTGGCTGGCGGACCTGGGGCGGGAGGCGCTGGTGGCGGCGTACGGGGGCGGCGGTGGCGGTGGCGGTGGCGGTGGCGCCGGTGAGTACGCTCCGGACACGGCGTTGATCAACTTCTATGACGGGGCGGCCCGCATGGGCATGCACCAGGACAAGGAGGAGCGGTCCGCCGCCCCGGTGGTGTCGCTGAGCATCGGGGACAGCTGTGTCTTCCGGTTCGGGAACACCGCGACGCGCAACCGCCCTTACACGGATGTGGAGTTGGTCTCGGGCGACCTGTTCGTCTTCGGTGGCCCGTCGCGTTTCGCGTTCCACGGGGTGCCGAAGGTACGGCCCGGCACCGCCGATCCGGCCGTGGGCCTGGCGTCGGGCCGGTTGAACATCACGCTGCGGGAGACGGGGCTGCCCGGGTGACCCCGGAAACCCGGGGCCCCGGGGCCCGGGGCCCGGACTACGCGGGGCTCCGGCGCGGCCCCGGCCTCGGGGCACCCGCTCAGCGTGAGCGCGAGTGACCGAACAGGATGCGGTAGGCGATCAGCAGCACGAGCGAGCCACCGATGGCCGCGAGCCAGGTGGGACCGTCGTAGAACTGGTTGCTGATCGGGCGGTCCAGGTAGCGGGCCGATATCCAGCCTCCGACGAAGGCGCCCGCGATACCGATGAGCGTCGTGCCGATCAGGCCGCCGGGGTCACGGCCGGGCAGGAGCACCTTGGCGACGACGCCGGCCAGCAGCCCGAGAATGATCCAGCTGAGAATGTCCATGCCGTGAACTCGCCTTTCGTGCGGTGTTGTCCGGGAGGACGCCCGGGGTGCGGAGCGTGGTTGCGCGGATCAGTAGGGTGCGGCGCATGACACAGGAGCTGCGGCGGTCGCTGGGCGTCTTCGACGCGGTCGTCATCGGGCTGGGGTCGATGATCGGTGCCGGAATCTTCGTGGCGCTCGGTCCGGCGGCCGGGGCTGCTGGAAGCGGGCTGTTGCTGGGGCTGGCGCTGGCCGGGGCGGTCGCGTACTGCAACGCGATGGCGTCGGCACGGCTGGCCGCCCACTATCCGGCTTCGGGCGGGACGTATGTGTACGGGCGTGAACGGCTCGGTCCCTTCTGGGGCTACCTCGCGGGCTGGGCCTTCGTGGTCGGCAAGACGGCCTCGTGCGCGGCGATGGCCCTGGCGGTCGGGTCGTACGTGTGGCCCGGGCAGGCCCATGCGGTGGCGGTCGCGGCGGTGGTGGCGATGACCGCCGTGAACTACGGGGGCGTGCGGAAGTCGGCCCTGCTCACGCGCGTGATCGTGGCGGGGGTGCTGGCGGTCCTGGTCGCGGTGGTGGTCTCCTCCCTCGGGTCGGAGGCGGCGGATGCCGGGCGCCTGGAGTTCGGTGGGGACGTGTCGGCGGGAGGGGTGCTGCAGGCGGCCGGCCTGCTGTTCTTCGCCTTCGCCGGGTACGCGCGGATCGCCACGCTCGGCGAGGAGGTACGGGACCCGGCGCGGACCATCCCCCGGGCGGTGCCACTCGCGCTGGGCATCGCGCTGGTCGTGTACGCGGGTGTGGCGGTGTCCGTCCTTTCGGTGCTGGAGGCGGGGGAGCTGGCCGGGTCGGCGGCTCCGCTCGCGGACGCGGCGCGGGCGACGGGTGCGGGCTGGCTGGTTCCGGTGGTGCGCGTGGGCGCGACGGTGGCCGCGCTGGGTTCCCTGCTGGCGCTGGTCCTCGGGGTGTCCCGTACGACGCTGGCGATGGCGCGTGACGGTCACCTGCCTCGCGCGCTCGCTGCCGTGCACCCCCGATTCCATGTGCCGCACCACGCGGAGCTCGCGGTGGGGCTGGTCGTCGCGGTGGTGGCGGCGACGGCGGACGTGCGCGGGGCGATCGGATTCTCGTCGTTCGGGGTGCTGGTGTACTACGCGATCGCCAACGCCTCGGCGTGGACGCTCGGTTCGGGGCGGATCCTCGCCGGGGCCGGGCTGGCGGGCTGCCTGGCCCTCGCGTTCGCACTGCCCGTGTCGTCGGTCCTGGTCGGCACGGCGGTCCTGGCCGCGGGCGCGGTGATGTACGCGGTACGGCGAAGCTGACGCATCCGGCGCGTCATATTCGGGTGCGGGCCGCGACCACGCCACCGGGCGCCAACTGCTCGTTCTCGGTCATGTGTTCATGGTGCACCACGGCACTGACAATCACGCGAGGACGGCCGCGCCGCCCCTTCCCTCACCGGGTCGCGAACGGACGGTCGCTGGGCACGATCTCCTTGCCCAGCGGCAGCAGGGACACCGGGATGAGCTTGAAGTTCGCGATGCCGAGCGGGATGCCGATGATCGTGACGCACAGGACGACGCCCGTGACGACATGGCCCAGTGCCAGCCACCAGCCGGCCAGCACCAGCCACAGCACGTTGCCGACGCAGGACGGGGCACCCGCGTCGCGGCGGTCGACGACCGTCTGGCCGAAGGGCCACAGCGCGTACACCCCGATGCGGAAGGCGGCCAGGCCGAAGGGGATGCCGATGATGGTGACGCAGAGCAGCAGGCCCGCGGCCAGGTAGCCGAGGAACAGCCAGAAGCCACTCAGGACGAGCCATATGACGTTCAGGATGGTTTTCATGGGTGGCGACCTGCCATCTGTTCGAGCCGGGCGATGCGTTCCGCCATCGGCGGGTGGGTCGAGAACATCTTGGCGAACCCCCGGCCGGGGCGGAACGGGTTCGCGATCATCATGTGGCTCGCGGTCTCGATCCTGGGCTCCGGCGGGAGCGGGAGCCGCTTGGTGCCCGCCTCCAGCTTGCGCAGCGCGCTGGCCAGGGCGAGCGGGTCGCCGGTGAGCTGAGCGCCGGAGGCGTCGGCCTCGTACTCCCGGGAGCGGCTGATGGCGAGCTGGATCACCGATGCGGCGAGCGGGCCCAGCAGCATGATCAGCAGCATGCCGATCAGGCCCGGCCCGTCATCGTCGTCGGACCGGCCGATCGGGATCAGCCACGCGAAGTTCACCAGGAACATGATCACGGAGGCGAGGGCTCCGGCGACCGAGGAGATCAGGATGTCCCGGTTGTAGACATGGCTCAGCTCGTGGCCGATGACGCCGCGCAGCTCGCGCTCGTCGAGGATCTGCAGGATGCCCTCGGTGCAGCACACCGCGGCGTTGCGCGGGTTGCGGCCGGTCGCGAAGGCGTTGGGCGCCTGGGTCGGCGAGATGTAGAGGCGGGGCATCGGCTGCCGGGCCTGTGTGGAGAGCTCACGCACCATCCGGTACAGCTGGGGCGCCTGGAATTCGCTCACGGGGCGGGCCCGCATGGCCCGCAGCGCGAGCCTGTCGCTGTTCCAGTACGCGTAGGCGTTGGTGCCGAGCGCCACGAGAAGCGCGACGAAGAGCCCGGTACGGCCGAAGAAGCTGCCGATCAGGATGATGAGTGCGGACAGTCCCCCGAGGAGTACGGCGGTCTTCAGCCCGTTGTGCCGGCGATGCACGGTACGCCCTCCAAGTGGTGCGGCAGGGGAACCCTTTGCCTGGTGCTGCTCCACTGTTCAGTGGACGCTCCCGTACTGGTCAACGCCAGGCGGGCATGGCGGGTTCCCTTGTGCGCCGGGGGTGGAGGGGTGGGCCGTCCGGGTGATTCAGCGCTGGGCGACGAGCCCGGCCTTCTCCAGGGCTTGCCGCACCGGCTCGACGTCGCTGGTGCAGTGGGCGCAGCGGCTGGCGACGGCCGGGATCTCGGTGAAGCAGCGCGGGCAGTCGCGCACCGCCGCCTTGATGTCGAAGGACTCGTCGCGCTTGAACCGGGTCTGGATCTTCATCATCGGGACGACGACACAGAAGTAGAGGACGGCCGCCGTGATCATGAAAGCCAGAGCGGCGCTGATGAACAGGCCGTAGGGGAACTTGGCGTCCCGGATGGTGAAGTAGGAGTGGCTGAAGTCACCGACGGTGCCCGTGGCGAGACCGATGAGCGGGGTGATGAAGGCGTTGCTGAAGGCGGTGACGACCGCGGTGAAGGCGGCGCCGACGGCGAGGCCGATCGCCATGGAGATGACGTTTCCACGGAGGACGAAGTCCTTGAAACCGTTCAGCACGGCCGTGCTCCTCGATGGTGCGTGGGTTCGACGGATCAGAAGAGGGTGTCCGCGGCGAAGCGCAGGACGAGCTGGGGGTAGCCCGACAGCGCGACGCCGGCGACGGCGGTCACGACGATGGCCGCGGTGATGGCCGCCGGGGTTTGTTGTTTCGCCGCGGCGGGTCGGTCCGCGGGGGCGCCCTCGGGCGCGCGGAAGAGCACCGCCGTCCACTGCAGGTAGTAGTAGAGGGCGATGACGACGTTGACGCCCATGACGACGGCGAGCCAGCCCAGGCCCGCGTCGACCGCCGCCGAGAAGACGGTGACCTTGGCGAAGAGGCCGATGATGCCCGGCGGCAGGCCGGCCAGGCAGAGCAGGAAGAAGCCCATGGCGAGCGCGGCACCGGGCCGGGTCGCGTACAGGCCCCGGTAGTCGGAGATCCGGTTCAGCGGGTGCGTACGGGCGACCAGGGCGGCCACCGCGAAGGCGCCGAGGTTCACGACGGCGTACATCAGGGCGTAAGCGACAGTGGCGCCGATCTGGTCGTCGCCGGAGTACGCGGCCGCCGCGATCGGCACCAGGAGGTAGCCCGCCTGGCCCACCGAGGACCACGCGAGCAGCCGGACCGCGCTCCACGCGCGCGTGGGGACCTGCCGGAGGGCGGCGACGTTGCCGACGGTCATGGTGAGCGCGGCCAGCACCACGAGCGCCGGGCCCCACACGTCCGCGTACGTCGGGAAGGCGATGACGGTCACCAGGATGAGCCCGGAGAAGCCGACTGCCTTGCCGACGACGGAGAGGTAGGCGGCGACGGGCAGCGGCGCTCCGACATAGGTGTCGGGGACCCAGAAGTGGAACGGCACGGCGGCCGTCTTGAAGGCGAACCCGACGAGGGTGAGCGCGACGCCCGCCTTGGCGAGGGTCTCCAGCCGCGCCGGGACGTCGTCCAGGTTCTGGGCGATCTCGGTGAGGTGCAGGGTGCCGGTCGCCGCGTACACGAAGCTGACGCCGAGCAGCATGACGGCCGTGGCGGTGACCGAGGAGAGGAAGAACTTCAGCGCGGCCTCGCCGGACATGCGGTCGCCGCGCTTGAGGCCGACGAGGGCGAAGGCGGGCAGCGAGGCGACCTCCAGGGCGACGACCAGCGTCGCCAGGTCGCGGGAGGCGGGCAGCAGGGCGGCGCCGGCCGCGGAGGCGAGCAGCAGGAACCAGAACTCTCCGGGGGGCAGCTTCTCCTTGGTGTCGTGGAGCGACAGGAGCGCCGTCAGGAGCGCCCCTCCCAGCACCAGGAACTGGATGACCAGGGCGAAGTGGTCGGCGGTGTAGCTGCACGCGTCGGCGTCGGTGGTCAGGCAGAACGTGCTCCGGCTGCCGTCGCGCAGCGGCACGAGCGTGATGATCGCGGCGATGAGGCCCGCGATGGCGCCCCAGCCGAGGAGCTGCTTGCGTTCCTTCGGTACGAAGAGGTCGGCGACGAGCACGGCAAGGGCGACCACGGCCGTGATGGTCGGCGGCGCGATGGCGGCCCAGTCGACGGACTGGACCAGGTTGCCCGCGTCTGCGGCGCTCGTGGCGGCGAGGGTCACGACTTGCCTCCTGCGAGGAGCTTCTGCACGGCCGGGTCGGTCAGGCCGAGGAGGACCGCGGGCCAGAGGCCGGCGACGACGGTGAGGACGGCCAGCGGCGACCAGGCGGCGAGCTCGTACCTCTGGATGTCGGGGAGCGCCGGCTGGTCGGCGGCGGGCCTCGCGCCCATGCAGACGCGCCGCACGACGACCAGGAGGTACGCCGCGGTGAGCAGCGTGCCGAACGCGCCGACGGCCATGAAGGTGAGGAAGGCGGGCCGGCTGAGCCCCTCGGCCGGCTGGAACGCGCCGAACAGCGCGAGCATCTCGCCCCAGAACCCGGCGAGGCCGGGCAGCCCGAGGGAGGCGACGGCGGCGAATGCGAGGAGGCCGCCGAGGCGGGGCGCGCGGCCGTAGAGCGCGGCGCCGGTGGCCCCGGCGAGGGTGTCGAGGTCGGCGGTGCCGTACCGGTCCTTGATGGCACCGACCAGGAAGAACAGCAGGCCGGTGATGAGGCCGTGGGCGATGTTGGCGAAGAGCGCGCCGTTGACACCGGTGGGCGTCATGGTCGCGATGCCCAGGAGGACGAAGCCCATGTGGCCCACGGAGGAGTACGCGATGAGGCGCTTGAGGTCGCCCCTGGCGCCGGTGCGGGCGAGGAAGAGGCAGGCGAGCGATCCGTAGATGATGCCGGCGGCCGCGAACGCGGCCAGGTAGGGCGCGAGCGCGTGCATGCCGTCGGGGGCGATCGGCAGGGCGATCCGGACGAAACCGTACGTACCCATCTTCAGCAGGACGCCGGCGAGGAGGACGGAGCCGACGGTCGGCGCGGCGGTGTGGGCGTCCGGCAGCCAGCTGTGCAGCGGCCACATCGGGGTCTTCACCGCGAGGCCGATCCCGATCGCGAGAACCGCGATGACCTGCACGGACGTGGTGATGTCGCGGCCGTTGTCAGTGGCGAGTGCCACCATGTCGAAGGTGCCGGCCTTCAGTCCGATGAGGAGCAGGCCGAGCAGCATGACGACCGAACCGAGCAGCGTGTACAGGATGAACCGCCAGGCGGCCGGCCGGCGGCCCTCGCCGCCCCAGCGGGCGATGAGGAAGTACATCGGGATGAGGACCATCTCGAAGGCCACGAAGAACAGCAGCAGGTCGAGGACGGCGAAGGTCGCCAGCGTGCCGGACTCGAGGACGAGCAGCAGGGCGACGAAGGCCTTCGGGGACGGGCCCGCGGGCATCTTGAAGTAGCTGTAGAGCGCGCAGAGGAAGGTCAGCAGCGCGGTCAGGACCAGAAGGGGGAGGGAAATGCCGTCGACACCGAGGTGGATCCGCACGTCGAGCGCCGGGATCCAGCTGATGTCCGTCGTGGCCTGCATCCTCGACGGCTGGTCGTGGTCGAACCCGAGCGTGAGGACGATCGCGGCGGCGAGGATCGCGCCGGTGACGGTCACGCCGTGGCGGAGCACGGCCTGGTCCGGGGTCCTCCCCCTCAGTCCGGGCGGGGCGGGCAGGAGGGCTGCCGCGGCGCCGATGAGCGGGCCGACGACGAGGAACGCGAGAAGGAACTGCATCACGGATTCGCTGATATCGATCACGGCTCACGCTCCGGCGGCTACGAGGACGGCGGCGATCGCCAGGACGACGGAGCCGGCGAGCAGGGCGCTGAGGTAGGTCTGCACATTGCCGGTCTGGGCGTGCCGGACTGCCCGGCCCAGCAGGTTGGTGCCGCTGCCCGCTCCGCGGACGTACGTCTCGACGACCTCCCGGTCGAGGAAGTCGACCAGTGAGGCCGCCGCCCTGACAGGGCGTACGAAGAGGGCCGAGTAGACGGCGTCGAGGTGGAAGCCGGCGGCGGCGTGGCGGTGCAGCGGGCCGAGCAGCAGGCGGCCGGGGTCGGCGGGGTCGGGTGCCGCGGCGATGTCGCCGTACGCGGGCGTGTGGGTGGCGATCGCCTCGGCCTCGGAGACGGCGGGTTCGGCCTCGGGGTGGGCGGCGACCGCACCCATCGGGTGATGGGCGGCCATCGCGGTGGTGTGACGCCAGGTGGCGTAGGTGACGAGCCCGCCGACGAGGGCGATGCCCGTGCCCAGCACGGCGGTGGTGAGGGTCGGCGTCAGGGCGTGGCCGTCGAACCAGTCCCCGAGCACGCCGACCGTCAGGCCGAGGGCCAGGGAGGGGACGGCGAGCACCCACAGCACGGCGTTCATGACGATCGGCTGCCTGCTCGGGGGCTCTCCCGCCCGATCGGAGCCGAGGGCCCGAGCGGGGTCCAGGGCCTCGGCGCCCCGGCCCCGGAAGGCCAGCAGCCACAGACGGGTCGCGTACGCGGCGGTGAGGAGGGCGGCGAGGAGACCGGACACGAGGATGATCCAGCCCGCCCCGGCCGGGGCGACGGTCCGGTCGCCCAGGGCGGTGTGCTCGGCGGCCACCAGGACGGCTTCCTTGGAGAAGAAGCCGGCGAAGGGCGGGATCGCGGCCAGCGCGAGCAGGGCGACCGTCATCGTCCAGTAGGCATCGGGGATGCGGGCGGCGAGGCCCCGCATGCGGGACATGGCGGCCAGCGAGTTGGTGCCGGCGGCGTGGATGATCACGCCGGCGGCGAGGAAGAGGAGCGCCTTGAAGGCGCCGTGCGACAGGAGGTGGAAGACGGCCGCGCCCCGGTCGCCCACGGCCAGGGCGCCCGACATGTAGCCCAGCTGTCCGATGGTCGAGTAGGCGAGAACCCGCTTGATGTCGTCCTGTGCGAGGGCGGCGAGTCCGGAGCCGATCATCGTGACCGCGGCCATCACGGCGAGCACGGTCATGGCCACCGCGGAGGCGGCGAAGACGGGAAGGAGCCGGGCCACGAAGTACACGCCGGCGGTGACCATCGTCGCGGCGTGGATCAGCGCGGAGACGGGCGTCGGGCCGGCCATGGCGTCCGGCAGCCAGGTGTGCAGCGGGAACTGCGCGGACTTGCCGGCGACACCCGCGAGCAGCAGCAGCGCCACGAGGGTGGGGTGGTCGATGCCTCCGGCGGCGACCGCGCCGAGGATGCCGGTGATCCGGAACGTGCCGGCGTCGGCGGCCAGCGCGAACAGACCGATCAGGAAGGGGACGTCGCCGAGCTTGGTGACGAGGAAGGCCTTGAGGGAGGCGGCCCGCGCCTCGGGGGTCTCCCAGTAGTGGCCGACGAGGAAGTACGAGCAGATGCCCATGATCTCCCAGCCGACCAGCAGCACCATCAGGTCGCCGGAGTAGACGACGAGCAGCATCGCGGAGGTGAACAGGGAGACGAGCGCCGCGTACGAGGGGTAGCGCGGATCGTCACGGAGGTAGCCCGTGGAGTAGAGCTGGACGCACGAGGCGACGAGGCCCACCAGGACGGCGGTCAGGACCGCGAAGCCGTCCAGGCGCAGGGCCAGGTCGATCGGAACGGAGCCGGTCGGGGTGAGCTGGGTCGCCGCGTCGAGCGCCTTGCCGCCGCCCTGCCGTACGGCGACGAGGACGGCGAGCAGGAGGGCGGCGAGCGTCGGGAGCACGGCCAGCGGGCGCACGAACCCGGGGGCGGCGCGGCCGAGCAGCAGCCCGGCGACGGCGCCGAGGAACGGAAGGAGGGGAACGAGGACGGCGAGGGTCGTCGTGGTCACGCGGCGGCCTCGGCCTTCTCGTCGGGGCCCGCGGTCCCGTCGGAGCCCGGGCTCCCGTCGGGGCCCGCGGTCTCGGCGTTGTCGCGGAGCTTGTCGATGTCCGAGGTGCCGCGGTTGCGGTGAACCATCAGGACGATCGCCAGGCCGATGCCGATCTCGGCGGCGGCGATGGCGATGGTGAAGAGGGTCAGCGCCTGGCCGGCGTGGAGGGTGTCGCGCAGCCACACGTCGAAGGCGACCAGGTTCAGGTTGACGGCGTTGAGCATCAGCTCGACGGACATCAGGACCAGGATCGCGTTGCGGCGGGCGAGCACTCCGTACAGGCCGGTGCAGAACAGCAGGACGGCGAGGACCGCCGGGTAGGCGAGGTGCATCAGTTGCCGTCCTCCCGCTCGCGGTCCTTACGGGACAGGACGATGGCGCCGACGAGCGCGGCCAGGAGGAGGACGGAGAGCGCCTCGAAGGGCAGCACCCAGTGCCGGAAGAGGATGGCGCCCGACACCTTGGTCGAGCCCTGGGCGGGCCCGTCGAGGTCGATCCAGGTGGCGCGGAACGCGTCGACCACCACCCAGATCAGGGCGGCCGCGGCGGCGAGGGCCACCGCCAGGGCGGCCGGGCGGTTGCCCGAGTCGGCGTCGGGCGAGCGGCCGATGGGCGCCCTGGTGAGCATCAGACCGAAGAGGAGGAGGACGACGACGGAACCGACGTAGATCAGCACCTGGACCCAGGCGATGAACTCCGCGGTGAGGAGGAGGTACTCGACGGCGAGCCCACCGAGCGCCACGACCAGCCACAGCGCCGCGTGCACCAGTTGCTTGGTGGTGACGGTGATGACGGCGGCGCCGAGGGTGACGATCCCGACGAGGAGGAAGGCGATCTCGACGCCGGTGGGCGACAGGAAGCCGTGGGTGGCGGCGAGCGTCACGCGGTTCCTCCCTCGGCCGGGGGCTGCGGTTCGTCGGTGCCGGAGGCGGGGGGTGCCGGGTCCGCTCCGGCGGCTCGGGGGGCCTGAGTGGCTTCGGCGGCTCGGGTGGCGGCGAGCTTCTCCGCCGCCTTGCGGGCGGCGGCGAGTTCCTTGGGCTCCTCCGCGCCGGGGTCGAGGGCGGGCGGTTCGGGGACCGTCCACATCCACTCGCGGAGCTTGTCCCGCTCGTGGGTCAGGTCGTGGATGTCCGTCTCCGCGTACTCGAACTCGGGAGACCAGAACAGCGCGTCGAAAGGACAGACCTCGATGCAGATGCCGCAGTACATGCACAGGGCGAAGTCGATGGCGAACCGGTCGAGGACGTTACGGCTCCGCTCGCGGCCGCCGGGAGCGGCGGCGGGAATCGTCTCCTTGTGGGAGTCGATGTAGATGCACCAGTCGGGGCACTCACGCGCGCAGAGCATGCAGACCGTGCAGTTCTCCTCGAACAGGCCGATCACGCCGCGGGTGCGCGGCGGCAGGTCGGGCTGGGCGTCGGGGTACTGCGCGGTGTGGCTCTTCTTCGTCATCGTGCGGAGGGTGACGGCCAGGCCCTTGGCGAGGCCGGAGCCGGGAATCGGGGCCATTACTGGATCACCACCTTGACGACGCCGGTGAGGGCGATCTGGGCGAGGGCGAGCGGGACGAGCGTGGTCCAGGCGAGCTTCTGCAACTGGTCCTCGCGCAGCCGCGGGTAGCTCACACGCAGCCAGATCACGATGAAGGCGAGCACGGCGGTCTTGAGCAGGGTCCAGACCCAGCCGAGGCCCTCGGCCCCGAACGGACCGTGCCAGCCGCCGAGGAAGAGGACGGTGGTCAGACCGCACAGGACGACGATGCCGGCGTACTCGGCCAGGAGGAACAGCGCGAAACGGAGGCCCGTGTACTCGGTGTACGCCCCGAAGATGATCTCGGAGTCGGCGACCGGCATGTCGAACGGCGGGCGCTGGAGCTCGGCGAGGCCGGCGATGAAGAAGACGAGTGCGCCGACGATCTGCCACGGCAGCCACCACCACTCGAAGGCGTTGACGATGCCGGGGAGGGACACCGTGCCCGCCGCCATGGCGACGGACGCGGCCGCGAGGAGCATGGGCAGCTCGTAGGCGAGGAGCTGGGCGGCGGTGCGCAGGCCTCCGAGGAGGGAGAACTTGTTGGCTGACGCCCAGCCGGCCATGAGCGAGCCGAGCACGCCCACGCCCATGACGGCGAGCACGAAGAAGATGCCCGCGTCGACGACCTGTCCGACGGCTCCCTCGCTCGGGCCGATCGGGATGGCGACCAGGACGAGGAGGTACGGGAGCAGGGCGACGGCGGGGGCGAGCTGGAAGACGCGGCGGTCGGCGCTGGCCGGGACCACGTCCTCCTTCTGCGCGAACTTCACCCCGTCGGCGACGAGCTGGGCCCAGCCGTGGAACCCTCCGGCGTACATGGGCCCGAGGCGGCCCTGCATGTGGGCCATGACCTTGTGCTCGGTCTGTCCGATCACCAGAGGCAGGACCAGGAATACGGCGAAGACGACGAGCAGCCGGAGGGCGACGTCGAGTACGTCGTTCACGCGTCTCCTTCGATGTTCGTCCGTCGGTTCGTGTGTCGGTTCTCTGCGCTCGGTTCGGCACCGTCGGCGCTGTGGGCACCGTCGGCACCGTCCGCCCCGGGAGCCGCGTCGGACCTGTCGACCCCAGGGGGCGCGTCGGCCCTGTCGGCTCCGTCGTGGGTCGCGTTGGCACCGTCGGTCCCGTCGCCGCCGGGGGGCGCGTCGGCACCGTCGGCGCCGGGAGTCGCGGCGTCCCTCGCCTCGTCGCCGTTGCTCCCGGCCCCGGGCTTCGCCGCGGGCTCGGGGCGGCCGGTTTCGGGCGCGGGCTCGGGTGCCGGCTCCGGTGCGGGCGTCGGCTCGGGCGTCGAGGTGGGCGTCGGGTCCGGTGCGGGCGTCGGGTCCGGTGCGGGTGCCGGGGAGGAGTCCTTGGCCGCGTCCTGGGTCGGAGCCGGGTCCCGCGGCGCGTCCGGTGCCGGGGTTTCCGGGGCGGGCGTGTCGAAGGCGGGGCGCGGGTTGTTCCACGGGGCGTCCGCGCTGCGGGTGCGGGGCGGGGGCGTGGAGGACGTCTCCGTCCCCGGTTCGGCGCGCCCGCCGGCCGAGCCCGCGGCGGCGGAGCGCGTACGGCGGGGGGTGCCGGGGCCATCCGCCGGGGCGGCGGTCTGGCTCGCCGAGCCCTCCGAGGCGCTGCGCGCGCGGCGCGGCGGGGCCGTCTCCGGTGCGCCCGGCTCCGGGGCTGCCGCCTCCGGTGCCTGCCGGCTCGCCGAACCCTCGCCCGCCGTGCGCGTACGGCGGACCGGACGGTCGCCGGCTGCCCGCGCGGCACGGGCCGGGCGGGCGGGGGCGGGCGGCAACTGGCCCTTCAGCGGTCCCCAGTCGTTCGGGTCGGGGACGCCCGGCGGCAGCATCTGGCGCCGCTTGGGCCCGCCGTGCTCGGACTCCCCCGGCTCCTTGGCGCCCGGCCACGCCTTGGCCACGCGGGCGGCCAGCACGAAGTCCTTGCGCAGCGGGTGGCCTTCGAAGCCCTCCGGCAACAGCAGCGGCACCAGGTGCGGATGGTCGGTGAAGGTGACGCCGAACATCTCGTACGTCTCGCGCTCGTGCCAGCCCGCGCCCGCGTAGACGCCCACGGCGCTCGGCAGGGCGGGGGCGTCGTGCGGAACGGTCGTCCGCAGGAGGAGCCGCCGTACCCGGCCGCCCTCCAGGGCGACGACGTGGGCGCAGACGCGGAAGCCCGTGGCGGGCTCGTCGACCGCGCTCAGCCAGTCGAAGTACGTGCAGCCCAGCTCGTCGCGGGCGGTCTCCAGCGCGGTGATCCAGGACGCGGCGGGGACGTCGACCGTCAGCAGGTCGTACGCCCGCTCGGCCGTGGCCTCGTCGCCGAAGAGCTCGGTGGCGGCTTCCGGAAGGCGGTCGTACGCGTTCACGCCGTACCTCCCGGCGGGGGCACCAGGCCGCTGCGCAGCTGGCCGACCGACGACGGGCGTCCGTGGCCGTACCGCTCGCCGAGCGACTCGCGGGCGATCTTCTCCTGGAGCTTGAGGATGCCCTGGAGCAGCGCCTCGGGCCGCGGCGGGCAGCCGGGTACGTACACGTCGACCGGGATGATCTGGTCGACGCCCTTGGTGACGGAGTACGAGTCCCAGTAGGGGCCGCCGCAGTTGGAGCAGGCGCCGAAGGAGATGACGTACTTGGGCTCGGGCATCTGCTCGTACAGCCGCTTCACCGCGGGCGCCATCTTGTCGGTGACCGTCCCCGACACGACCATGAGGTCGGCCTGGCGCGGGCCCGGGGCGAAGGGGATCACGCCGAGCCGGATGAAGTCGTGCCGCGCCATCGACGCGGCGATGAACTCGATCGCGCAGCAGGCCAGCCCGAAGTTGAAGACCCACAGGCTGTAACGGCGGCCCCAGTTCAGGACCACCTTCATCGGCTCCGGCGCGAGCCGCGCGAGGGCTCCCAGCCTCTTCGGCTCGGGAAGATCGACAGGGGTCACGTCCATGTCAGGACGCCCTTCTTGTACGCGTAGAGCAGCCCCACGGCCAGGAAGCCGAGGAAGATGAACATCTCGACCAGCGTCGTGGCGCCGTAACCGGGTGCGGCGAAGACGGTCGCCCACGGGAAGAGGAAGATCGAGTCCACCGCGAAGATGACGTACAGAAAAGCGTAGACGTAATAGCGGACCTGCGTGTGGGCCCAGCCTTCGCCCACCGGGTCGACACCGCATTCGTACGTCAGCAGCTTCTCCGGCGTCGGCACCACCGGCCGCAGCAGCCGCCCGGCCGCGAAGGCGACCGCGACGAACAGCACGCCGATCAGGGCGAGCAGGCCGACGACCGAGTAGCTCTGGAAATAGTCGACGGCGAGTACGGTCGGTACGGTCCGCACAGTCGGTTCCGGCACGTCCGTCTCCCTCGCTCCCTGCCCTCGCGGCGATGTTTATGCGATCTGTACGCACGGGAGTCTAGGGCCTGGCAAAGCGCGGGTAATCAGCCGTACCGCACTTCAGGTGGGGCTAGCCCTACTTCATCTCCCCCCGCGGACCCCATGGCGTGCACGGGTCGCGCCCGGCAGGCTGGTCCGCATGACCGCACGCATCGCCTACGACCGGCACGTCTGGAAGGAGGTGGCCCATCTTCTGGCCAACCTCCCGATCGCCCTGATCGGCTTCGTCTACGTGGTGCTCATGGTCGCCGTCGGCGCGGGGCTGTCGGTGACCGTGGTCGGGCTGCCACTGCTCGCGGCCGGTCTGGGCGGAGCGCGCCGCCTGGGCCGGGCGGAGCGGGCGAGGGCGAGGGCGCTGCTCGGCATACGCGTCGAGGAGCCCAGCCCTCTGCCGCACAGGCCAGGCGGCGGCTTCTTCCCCTGGCTGTGGACGGTGCTGAAGGACTCGGTGGCATGGCGGACGGTGCTGTACGAGTTCATACGGCTCCCGTGGGGCGTGCTGACGTTCGTCGTGACGCTGGTGGGCCTCGTCGTCCTGTGGCCGGTGCTTCCGTATCTCGTCCGGGTGTTGAGCAACGCCGACCGGGCGATGGTGCGCGGTCTGTTGTCGCCGTCCGACGAACTGGAGCGGCGGATCGCGGAGCTGGAGTCGGACCGGGGCGTGGTCGTCGACACCGCCGCCGCCGACCTGCGCCGCATCGAGCGGGACCTGCACGACGGCGCCCAGGCCCGGCTGGTCGCCCTCGCCATGGGCCTCGGTCTGGCGAAGGAGAAGCTGCTGGAGGACCCGCAAGCCGCCGCCGCCATGGTCGACGAGGCACACGGCGAGGTGAAGCTCGCCCTCCAGGAGCTGCGCGACCTCGCACGCGGCATCCACCCCGCCGTCCTGACCGACCGCGGCCTCGACGCCGCCCTGTCCTCCGTCGCCACCCGCTGCACCGTCCCGGTGACCGTCACCGTCGACCTGCCCGAGCGGCCGGCGGAGGCGATCGAGGGCATCGCCTACTTCACCGCCTCCGAGCTGCTCCAGAACGTGTCCAAGCATTCCCGGGCGCGCAGGGCCGCGGTCGACGTGTGGCGGGCGGAGGACCGGCTGCTGATCCAGGTCACCGACGACGGGTGCGGGGGCGCCCGGCTCGACGGGGGCACGGGGATGGCGGGCCTGGCGGAGCGTCTGGGGGCGGTGGACGGCCTGTTCGTCCTCGACTCCCCGCCCGGTGGGCCGACGACGGTGACCGCCGAGTTGCCCTGGCGCCGCCGCGCCACATTCCGCCCCGCGTCCCGCAAGAGGAGCGGCGACTAGAGGAGCGGCGACCGGGTGCACCCCAGCCCGACGGGGGATAACCCCCGGCCGAAGACGGACGCGAGCCTCATGGTGCCCGTCCGCCCGGTCCAGCACGCTTGACGTACCGAACGCGCTCCCCGGGCCCGGCCCGCCCCAGCCCGGACCCACCGGCGCACCCCGCTTCGGCCCCACGCCCCGGCGCCGCGCACGCAGCGATCACACCGCGGTTCCCGCGGACCCTGCCGACGACGAGAAACGGACGGACGACCCGATGGCCCTGGCCTATGGACCGGAGACCCGGCACCACCGCCTTCCCGCGGCGCTGCGGGCGCCCTTCGAGGCCCGCACCTGGCGCGAGTTCGGTTACCTGGTGATCGGCCTGCCGCTGAGTGTCCTCTCTTTCGCCTTGTCCATAGCCATGGTGTCGCTCGGCGCAGGCTTGGTGGTGACCTTCCTGGGCATACCGCTGCTCGCCGCCGCCCTCTGCGTGTGCCGCGGCTTCGGCATGCTGGAGCGGGCGCGGGCGCGGGGCATGCTGGGAGTGGAGATAGCCGATCTCCCGCCCGTGCGCCGCCGGTCCGGGAGCGGGCTGATGGGCTGGGTGGGCGGTGTCCTCAAGAGCGGTGAGTCCTGGCGGCACTTCCTCTACTCGGTCCTGCACATGCCGTGGGCGATCTTCGCCTTCACCATCGCGGTGGCCTTCTGCGCGTACGGCTGGGGTCTGCTGACGTACCCGCTGTGGCGATGGGTCTTCCCGGTGTACGCGGGGGTGGACGGGCTTCAGCTGTACGGGGACGGAACGCACACGTTCTTTCTGGACTCGCCGGTGGAGATCGCCGTCACCAGCCTGTGCGGACTGTTCTTCGTGCTCGTCACCCCTTGGGTGATCCGGGCACTGGTGACGGTCGACCGGCTGATGGTGAGGGGCCTGCTGAGTCCCTCCCGGCTGGCGACCCGCGTCTCCGAGCTGGAGTCGGACCGGGGCGTGGTCGTCGACACCGCCGCCGCCGACCTGCGCCGCATCGAGCGGGACCTGCACGACGGCGCCCAGGCCCGGCTGGTCGCCCTCGCCATGGATCTGGGCCTGGCGAAGGAGAAGCTGCTGGAGGACCCGCAAGCCGCCGCCGCCATGGTCGACGAGGCACACGGCGAGGTGAAACTCGCCCTCCAGGAGCTGCGCGACCTCGCACGCGGCATCCACCCCGCCGTCCTGACCGACCGCGGCCTCGACGCCGCCCTGTCCTCCGTCGCCACCCGCTGCACCGTGCCCGTCCGCGTGGAGGTGGACCTGCCGACCCGGCCGATACCGGCCATCGAGGGCATCGCCTACTTCACCGTCTCGGAGCTGCTCCAGAACGTCTCGAAGCACTCGCGAGCAAGCCGTGCGACGGTCGACGTATGGCGAGTGGAGGACAGGCTGATGCTCCAGGTGACGGACGACGGTCGTGGCGGCGCGGACGTGACCAAGGGCGGGGGCCTTGCCGGGCTGACGGAGCGACTGGACGCGGTGGACGGCATCTTCGCCGTGCACTCCCCGGTCGGCGGCCCGACGACGATCACCGCCGAGCTGCCCTGGCGGGGCTGACCCCGCCGCCCTCCTGCCGCTGTCGCCGGCCCCCGGGCTCGACGACCGCTCCGACCCCCGTCCCCGCGCACCTCGATGTCCACCTCCGTCGCGTCCGGAAGGCCGCCGGCCCGGGTGTTATCCACAGGCCGGCCCATCGGCATCCGGCTGCTGGGATGCTGGGGCACAGACGCGGGAATCGCGTGGTGTACATCGATTCATGGGGGTTGCGGCTCGTGGTGGAGGACAGGGTGCGCGTGGTCATCGCGGAGGATTCGGTACTGCTCCGGGAGGGCCTGACCCGGTTGCTGACCGACCTGGGCCACGACGTCGTCGCCGGGGTCGGGGACGGTGAGGCGCTGGTCAAGACGGTGGGCGAGCTGGCCGACGAGGGCGCGCTGCCGGACGTGGTGGTGGCTGATGTACGGATGCCGCCGACCCACACCGACGAGGGGGTGCGGGCGGCGGTACGGCTCCGTGCGGAGTACCCGGGCATAGGGGTGCTGGTGCTGTCGCAGTACGTGGAGGAGCGGTACGCCACGGAGCTGCTGGCCGGCAGCAGCCGGGGGGTGGGCTATCTGCTGAAGGACCGGGTCGCCGAGGTGCGGGAGTTCGTGGACGCGGTGGTGCGGGTCGCCCGGGGCGGCACCGCGCTGGACCCGGAAGTGGTGGCGCAGCTGCTCGGCCGCAGCCGTAAGCAGGATGTGCTGGCGGCACTGACGCCCCGCGAGCGCGAGGTCCTCGGACTGATGGCGGAAGGCCGGACGAACTCGGCGATCGCGCGCCAGCTGAACGTGAGCGAGGGCGCGGTGGAGAAGCACGTGAGCAACATCTTCCTGAAGCTCGGCCTGTCGCCGAGCGACGGGGACCATCGCCGGGTGCTCGCGGTGCTGACCTACCTGAACGGCTGACGTGCGGCGCCCGCCGGGCGGGCGCCGCACGCCGCGGCACCTGCCGCACGGACCGGAACCGAAGACTGAGTCTGGAGCGTCGTTACCGAACGGCGCGGGGGGAGACAAAGCATGATGATCCACGGTGTGCGGACGCTTCGGAGAGGCGTCCATCATGTGAGCGATCCAGGGAGGGCGCCCCTTACGGACGTAGGGTGGGCCTTGGGACGGCCGGTGGGCCGGCTGTCTCCCGAGCGTTCCCCCGCCGACGGCGGGGAGGCCCCTTGTCTCGAGGGAGGTCCAGTTCAGTGACCAGCCAGGTCAGTAGCCCAGCCGATCGGGCCGACGGGTCCGGTGGGACCCACACGGCCGGCGAGGCTGTCGTCGGGGAACAGCGCGACGGCCCCGGCCAGCAGGGTGCGGAGAAGGAAGTACGCCGTCTGGACCGGGTGATCATTCGTTTCGCGGGTGACTCGGGCGACGGTATGCAGCTGACGGGCGACCGTTTCACGTCGGAGACGGCGTCGTTCGGGAACGACCTGTCGACGCTGCCGAACTTCCCCGCTGAGATCCGGGCGCCCGCCGGCACCCTGCCGGGTGTCTCGTCGTTCCAGCTGCACTTCGCCGACCATGACATCCTCACGCCGGGCGACGCGCCGAACGTGCTGGTGGCCATGAACCCCGCCGCGCTGAAGGCGAACATCGGGGACGTGCCTCGCGGCAGCGAGATCATCGTCAACACCGACGAGTTCGCCAAGCGGGCCATGGCGAAGGTCGGCTATGAGACGTCCCCGCTGGAGGACGGCTCGCTGGACGGCTACCGGGTGCACCCGGTGCCCCTGACGACGCTGACGATCGAGGCGCTCAAGGACTTCGGCCTGCCCCGCAAGGAGGCCGAGCGTTCCAAGAACATGTTCGCGCTCGGGCTGCTCAGCTGGATGTACCACCGGCCGACCGAGGGCACGGAGAGGTTCCTGCGGCAGAAGTTCGCCAGGAAGCCGGAGATCGCCGAGGCCAACGTGGCGGCGTTCCGGGCGGGGTGGAACTTCGGCGAGACGACCGAGGACTTCGCCGTCTCGTACGAGGTCGCCCCCGCCACCAAGGCGTTCCCCGCCGGCACCTACCGCAACATCTCCGGGAACCTGGCCCTCGCCTACGGTCTGATCGCCGCGTCCCGGCAGGCGGACCTGCCGCTGTACCTGGGCTCATACCCGATCACTCCGGCGTCCGACATCCTGCACGAGCTGTCCAAGCACAAGAACTTCGGTGTGCGGACCTTCCAGGCCGAGGACGAGATCGCCGGTATCGGCGCCGCCCTGGGCGCGGCCTTCGGTGGGTCCCTGGCCGTCACGACCACGTCCGGCCCCGGTGTGGCTCTGAAGTCCGAGACGATCGGTCTCGCGGTCTCGCTGGAGCTGCCGCTGCTGATCGTCGACATCCAGCGCGGCGGCCCGTCCACCGGCCTGCCGACCAAGACCGAGCAGGCGGATCTGCTCCAGGCGATGTACGGGCGCAACGGCGAGGCGCCGGTGCCGGTCGTGGCGCCGAGGACTCCGGCGGACTGCTTCGACGCGACGCTGGAGGCGGCGCGGATCGCGCTGACCTACCGCACCCCGGTGTTCCTGCTCTCCGACGGCTATCTGGCCAACGGCTCGGAGCCGTGGCGCGTCCCGGACCTCGACGAGCTGCCCGACCTGGGTGTCCGGTTCGCCACCGGCCCCAACCACACCCTGGACGACGGCACCGAGGTGTTCTGGCCGTACAAGCGCGACCCCGAGACGCTGGCCAGGCCGTGGGCACTGCCCGGTACACCGGGGCTGGAGCACCGCATCGGCGGCATCGAGAAGCAGGACGGCACGGGCAACATCTCGTACGACCCGGCCAACCACGACTTCATGGTCCGCACCCGTCAGGCCAAGGTCGACGGCATCGACGTCCCCGACCTGGAGATCGACGACCCGGGTTCCGCGGCCCGCACCCTGGTGCTGGGATGGGGCTCGACGTACGGGCCGATCACGGCCGCCGTGCGACGGCTGCGCGCCGCGGGCGAGTCCATCGCCCAGGCCCACCTGCGCCACCTCAACCCCTTCCCGAAGAACCTCGGGGTTGTGCTGAAGCGGTACGACAAGGTCGTCGTGCCGGAGATGAACCTGGGCCAGCTCGCCACTCTCATCAGGGCGAAATATCTGGTCGCCGCGCACAGCTACAACCAGGTGAACGGGATGCCGTTCAAGGCGGAGCAGCTCGCCACGGCTCTCAAGGAGGCCATCCATGACTGAGGCGCTGAAGCTGGTCCCCAAGGCCGAGGCCAAGCAGTCCATGAAGGACTTCAAGTCCGATCAGGAAGTGCGCTGGTGCCCCGGTTGCGGTGACTACGCCATCCTCGCCGCCGTGCAGGGCTTCATGCCCGAGCTCGGTCTGGCGAAGGAGAACATCGTCTTCGTCTCGGGTATCGGCTGCTCGTCCCGGTTCCCGTACTACATGAACACGTACGGGATGCACTCGATCCACGGCCGGGCGCCCGCGATCGCGACCGGCCTGGCCTCCTCCCGCACCGACCTGTCCGTCTGGGTCGTCACCGGTGACGGGGACGCGCTGTCCATCGGCGGCAACCACCTCATCCATGCCCTGCGGCGCAACGTCAACCTCAAGATCCTTCTGTTCAACAACCGGATCTACGGCCTGACCAAGGGGCAGTACTCACCGACCTCGGAGGTCGGCAAGGTCACCAAGTCGACACCGATGGGCTCGCTCGACGCGCCGTTCAACCCGGTGTCCCTCGCCATCGGCGCGGAGGCGTCCTTCGTGGCGCGGACCGTCGACTCCGACCGCAAGCACCTCACGGAGGTCCTGCGGCAGGCGGCCGACCACCCCGGCACGGCGCTGGTGGAGATCTACCAGAACTGCAACATCTTCAACGACGGGGCCTTCGACGCGCTGAAGGACAAGGAGAAGGCCGAAGAGGCGGTGATCCGGCTGGAGCACGGGCAGCCTGTCCGCTTCGGCCCGGACAGCCGCAAGGGTGTCGTGCGGGACGCGGCCACCGGCGACCTGAAGGTCGTGACGGTCACGCCCGAGAACGAGAGCCAGGTCATCGTCCACGACGCGCACGGCGCGAGCCCGACCACGGCGTTCGCCCTGTCCCGGCTCGCGGACCCGGACACGTTGCACCACACGCCCATCGGCGTGTTCCGCGCGGTCCGGCGTCCCGTCTACGACACGCAGATGGCCGACCAGCTCGACGCGGCCGTCGAGCAGAACGGCAAGGGCGACCTCGCCGCGCTGCTCGCGGGCAACGACACCTGGACGGTCGTCGGCTGACGTCCGGCGCGCACGGCTGCGAAGGCCCGGGTCTCCCTGAGGAGGCCCGGGCCTCGTCGTAGGCGTCCGTGCCCGCCGGACACCGCCGACGTGGCGTTCGGTCCATCGCGCCGGCGCGTACACCCGCCCGGCGGTCTCCCTCCCGGGCACGGTGAGCGAGCGGTCGGGCGCGTGGCGGGACGACGGGGCCGGCGTCGCGGCGGAGGAGCGCGTCCCGCGACGGGCACGGAGCGTCTGGGCGAGCGTCTTCCCGCGGACGAGGGACTCGGCGTCGTCGCCGACGCGGTGGCGCGGGCGCCCGGCCGACTGTGACGCAGGCGTCATGACCGTATCGCGGTACGGGCATGACAGGCCGGCCCGCACGGCGTTACCTTCGTCCGCAGGACATGTTCAGGGCATGTCCAGGGCGTGTGCGGGACAGGGCGCGGAAGGGCGGCGGCCGGTGGCGGCGAAGAGCGGCGGCGAGCAGCGGGCGGGGTTCCTCTACGGCGTGAGCGCCTACGGCATGTGGGGCCTCGTGCCGTTGTTCTGGCCGCTGTTGAAGCCGGCCGGGGCGGTTGAGATCCTGGCCCACCGCATGGTCTGGTCCCTGGCCGTCGTCGGCGTCGCGCTCCTCGCGCTGCGCCGCTGGGGCTGGATACGCGAGTTGCTGGGACAGCCCCGCAAGCTCGGCCTGATCGCGCTCGCCGCGACCGTGATCACCGTCAACTGGGGCCTGTACATCTGGGCCGTGAACGCCGGCCAGGTGGTGGAGGCCTCGCTCGGCTACTTCATCAACCCGCTGGTCACCATCGCCATGGGCGTCCTCCTGCTGAAGGAACGGCTCCGGCCGGCGCAGTGGGCGGCCGTAGGCACCGGGTTCGCGGCGGTGGTGGTCCTGGCGGTGGGATACGGCCGGCCGCCGTGGATCTCACTGATCCTCGCCTTCTCCTTCGCGGTCTACGGCCTGGTGAAGAAGAAGGTCAACATCGGGGGCCTGGAGTCGCTGGCGGCGGAGACCGCCGTCCAGTTCCTGCCGGCGCTGGCGTATCTGGTGTGGCTGGGCTCGGTGGGCTCGGCCCACTTCGGTACGGAGGGGGCGGGGCACGCGGCGCTGCTCGCCGCGACGGGCGTGGTCACCGCGGTGCCGCTGGTCTGCTTCGGCGCGGCGGCGATCCGGGTGCCGCTGTCGACGATGGGGCTGCTGCAGTACCTCGCGCCGGTGTTCCAGTTCCTGCTCGGCGTCGTCTACTTCCACGAGGCGATGCCGCCGGAGCGGTGGGCGGGCTTCTCCCTCGTCTGGCTGGCCCTGACGATCCTGACGGTGGACGCGCTGCGGACGTCGCGGCGTACGAGGGCGGAGGCGGCGGCGCTGCGGCTGTCGGCGGCGACCGCGGCGGCGACCCCGGCGGCGGCGGACGGCCCGCTGGACCAGCCGCGTGCGGACGCCCCGAAGGTCTAGGGCACCAGTTCCGCCACCACCCGGCGCATGACGTCCTGCCAGTGCGTGCGGCGCCGCTCACGCTCGTCCGCGCTCGCGAGGCGCTCCTGGTGGAAGCGGAGGACCGCCTTTGCGGGGCCGGCCGCCGAGACGGCGACCTGGAGCGTCGTCCCGCCGTAGGTGAGGCGTACGCGGTCGCCGGGCCGGTAGCCGCGCACTTCGCCGGTGACGCCGTCGACCGTCTCGTACGCCGCCCCCTTCTCCGTGGGCAGCCCGCCCCGCACGCCGCCCAGCCACAGCGCGACACCTCGCGGGCCGGCGATGAAGTCCCAGACGGCGTCGGCGGGCAGCGGCAGGGTCTTCGACACGCCGATCTCCCAGCCCGCGTCGCGGGTCAGTCCTGTGGGCATGGTTCCTCTCCTTCGCTCCGGGTACGGGCGCGATGCGCGCGCACCTTGTGGCGGTTGCCGCACCGCTCCATCGCGCACCAGCGGCGCCGGCCGGGGCGGGAGGTGTCGACGAAGAGCAGGTAGCAGTCGTGGCTCGCGCACTCGCGGATCCGGCCCGCCGCCGCGTGCGGGCCCGTGAACAGGTCGATCGCGTCGCGGGCGACCGTCGACAGCAACCCGGCCACACTCGCGCCGGGCGCCCACTCCCGCTGCCCCGTGGCCGTCATGCGCACGGCCAGCGGCGGTACGGCCGCGGCCGCGTTCACCACGGCCAGGCCGGCGGCCGCGAGAGGGCGGCCGTGTGCCCGGGCGGCGGTGAGCCCGAGCAGGGCGTCGCGCACCTCCCGTACGGCGGCGAGGTCGCCCTCGTCCACCGGCGGCAGCCGGAGGCCCGGCGGCTCCAGGCGGCTGGCCGCGACCCAGTCGAGCAGGCCGGCGGGGGTGTCGAGCACCTCGAACCGGGCGAGCGGGCCGGGCCCGCCGGTGAGCAGCAGCTCCAGGCAGAGCGCGCCGGGGTCGAAACGGAAGGAGCCGCCATCCGGCGGATTCAGGATCATGCCCGTTGCGCACTCACTCACATAACCAATATAACTGGTTACATGACCACGCTCCACTGGAAACTCGTGATCGACGCGGCCGACCCGCACGCCCAGGCCGACTTCTGGGCCGAGGCCCTGGGATACCTGGTCGAGGACAACAGCGCCCAGATCGACCGGTTGATCGGCCTCGGATACGTGACGGAGGCCGAGACCGTCGAGGCGCACGGCCGTCGCGCGTGGCGCGATCTGGTCGCCGTCCGGCATCCGGACGATCCGTATCAGGAGGAGACGGGCATCGGGCTCGGTAGGCGGCTGCTCTTCCAGCGGGTGCCCGAGCCGAAGACGGGGAAGAACCGTCTCCACCTCGACCTGCACGCCCCGCCGGGCCGGCGCGACGCGGAGGTGGTCCGCCTGGAGGCGCGCGGCGCGTCCGTGCTGCGCCACGTCAAGGAGCCGGGCGGCGAATGGACCCTCATGGCGGACCCGGAGGGCAACGAGTTCTGCGTGCAGTAGCGACGGAACGGACGTGCCGCGCCCTTACGGGGCCGCGGCAGCCCCTCGGCGGGCGCGTATCCCCTCGGCGGCGCGGCGGCCCCGCCGCGGGACGCCCCCGCCCGGACGGTCCGCGACCAGTAGCGCGGGCACAGAGCAGCACGCCCCCGGATGCCGGGCAACTCCCCGGCCCGCGCTCGCGCCCGTGCTCACGTCCGTGCTCGCGCCCGTGCTCGTGCTGACGCATGCGGGCGGCACCCCCGCCGCAACCCCGCAAGGGCGGTCATGGCCGAAAAGCCGCACGGCGGTGTTCGTTCCGCGACCACTCCATACCGGGATTCTTCCGATATCCGAACACTCGTGACCGGTTTACGCCCTTGACGCTGAGTCAAACTCTCGCTGAACATTCAGCACGCACGTCGCAGCAGTAGCTCCACCGGCTCGATCAGCTCCAACGCCCCGCGCCAGCAAGGCCGCGGGGCGTCTCGCACGTTCCGTCCCATCCCCGTACGGAATCCGGAGCCCCCACATGAAACTCTCCGCGCACCACCGCATACCCAGACGCACCGCCACGACCGCCGTGACCGCCGCGCTCGCCCTGGCCGGCCTCCTGGGCACCGCCGCACCGGCAGCCACCGCATCCACCGCCGCCGCCACCGCCGCACCGGCAGCCGCCTCGCCCACCACCGCGGCGGCGCTCGCCGCACCCGACATCCCCCTCGCCAACGTCAAGGGGCACCTCACCCAGTTCCAGTCCATAGCCGGCAGCAACGGCGGCAACCGCGCCCACGGCAGGCCCGGTTACAAGGCGTCGATCGACTACGTGAAGGCCAAGCTCGACGCCGCCGGGTTCATCACCACCGTCCAGCAGTTCACGTACAACGGCACCACCGGCTACAACCTGATCGCCGACTGGCCCGGCGGCGACACCAACCGGGTGATCATGGCCGGCGCCCACCTCGACTCCGTCTCCTCCGGCGCCGGCATCAACGACAACGGGTCCGGCTCGGCCGCCGTACTGGAGACCGCGCTCGCCGTCTCCCGCGCCCAGCTCAAGCCCGCCAAGCACCTGCGCTTCGGGTGGTGGGGCGCGGAGGAGCTCGGCCTGGTCGGCTCGAAGTACTACGTCAACAACCTTCCCGCCACCGAGCGCGCCAAGGTGTCCGGGTACCTGAACTTCGACATGATCGGCTCGCCGAACCCCGGCTACTTCGTCTACGACGACGACCCGGCCATCGAGAAGACCTTCAAGGACTACTTCGCGGGCCTCGGCGTCCCGACCGAGATCGAGACGGAGGGCGACGGCCGCTCCGACCACGCCTCGTTCAAGAACGTCGGCATCCCGGTCGGCGGCCTGTTCACCGGCGCGAGCCGTACGAAGACCAGCGCCCAGGCGCAGAAGTGGGGCGGCACGGCCGGCCAGGCCTTCGACCGCTGCTACCACTCCTCGTGCGACACCACGTCCAACATCAACGACACCGCCCTCGACCGGAACAGCGACGCGGTCGCGCACGCCATCTGGACGCTGTCGGCCGGTACGACCGAACCCCCGACCGGCGACACGTTCGAGAACACCGCCGACGTGGCGATCCCGGACAACGGCACGGCCGTGACCTCCACGGTCACCGTCTCCGGTCGCACCGGCAACGCGCCGGCCGCGCTGAAGGTGGGCGTCGACATCATCCACACGTGGCGCGGCGACCTGGTCGTGGACCTTCTCGCACCCGACGGCACGGCGTACCGCCTGAAGAACTCCAGCGGCAACGACTCGGCCGACAACGTCCAGACCACCTACACGGTCGACGCGTCGAGCGAGGCGGCGAACGGAGCATGGAGGCTGCGCGTCCAGGACGTGGCGGCCCAGGACACGGGATACATCAACGCGTTCCGCCTCACGTTCTGACAACCGGCGCCCCGGCGGCCGGCGGCACGCCTCCCGCACCGACCGCGCCGCCGCACCAACCGCACGTCCGCCGTGAACCGGCGCCCCGCTCGGAGACCGGCAGAGCCGCTCCGAGCGGGGCGCCCCCAAGCACCCGGGCGTGTCCAAGCACCCAAGCGCCCGCGCGCCCACCGCCCGGGCACCGGCCGCTACTTGTCGCCGTTCGCCGCGTCGACCAGCGCCTCGGGGGTGACGGCGCCCACGTAGACCTTGCCGTCGTCGGTCATCAGGGCGTTGACCAGACGGGTCTTGAACACCGTGCCGGAGCCGAACTTCCCGGTCACCTTGTCGCCGAGCGCGTCCAGGAACCGCTGCGCCTCCGCCGGGGCGTCCTCCGGCAGGTCGGACGGGACACCTCCGGCCGGGCCGGACAGCCGGGCGATGGAGGTCCAGCCCTCGCCGATGACGTTCAGGTCCTCGTGACCCGCGGGCCCTTCCGGAGCACCCTTGGGGGCGCCCTTCGGGGTCGCCTCGGGAGCGGCGTGCTCCTCTCCCGGAGCCGGCTCCTCGATCACCTTCGCGCCCTTGGGCGGGGTGAAGTCGAACGTCGACGCGGCCGGCCTGGCGAAGTCCACCTTCGTGAACCCCGCGTCGATCGCGGCCTTGCCGCCGCCGCTCGGGGTGAGGGTGAACTTCAGCGGCACGCCGTTGCCCGCGTCCACCGCGACCTTGATCGAGCCGACCGTCGAACCGCTCTGCTTCGGCTTGATCACCAGCTGGTACGCGTCGCGTCCGGCGATGCGCGCCGTTCCGTCGACCGTCACGGACGTCGTGGCGTCGACGGCCTTCAGCGCCTCGTCCACGAGGGCCTTCGGGGTGGCCGGGCCGGCCGGCAGCCCGGGCTCGGTGTCGTCCCCGGCCGCCGGTCCCGCCCCGGTCGAGTGCACCGCCTCCTTGGAGGCGCCGTCGTACGCCCACACGTCGGCGCCGTTGCGCACCAGGCTGTACTCGGCGGAGGCGTCGTCCACGACGGTCAGCCGCTGTTTGTCCGGGCCGTCCGCCGCCACGCGCAGGGTGTGCGTGCCCGAGGCCAGCTCCATCAGCTTGCCGAGGCCCTCACCGCCCCCCGCGCCGCCGCCCCCGAGGTCGCCCCCGAGGCCGGCCAGCGACGGCAGCCCCAGGTCCGTCGTCACCTTCACCGTGCCGGACAGCTGCTGCACGTCCGACGCGGCGATCCTCTCCACCAGTTGCTGTGCCGTGATCTCCGGCAGTTCGGGGTCCCCGGATGCCGCGAGCGCCGGGACGAGCCCGATCGTCGCCGCCGCCACCCCCGCCACCGCGACCGGAACCGCGTACCGCGCCGTCCTGCGGCGTCCGGCGCTGTCGTTCGGTGCCATGTGTGCCTACCTCCGTGGTCAGCGATCCTTCTGTATCCATCTGACCAAGGCGGCGCCCCCGGGGCGTCAGCCCGCAGGCTCAACTTCCGTACTGCTCAGGGATGACAGGAACCCCGAGACGGCTACCCCGCGCGGTGCACCACCAGGTCGCACAGCTCCTCCAGCGCGGCCTTCGCGTAGCAGTCCCGCAGCGGCCCCAGCGTCGCCCGCGCCTCCTGGGCGTACCGGACGGTGTCCCGCCGCGCCTGCTCCAGCGCCGGGTGGACGCGCAGCCGCCGCAGGGCCTCCGCGTGCCGGGCGTCGTCCGTCAGGTCGCCGTCCAGCAGCGCGACCAGCTCCAGGTCCTCCGCCCCGCCACCCGAGGCCGCCTGTGCCCGCAGGCGCAGCACCGGCAGCGTGGGGATGCCCTCCCGCAGGTCGGTGCCCGGCGTCTTGCCCGACTCGTGGGAGTCGGAGGCGATGTCCAGGACGTCGTCGGCGAGCTGGAAGGCGACGCCGAGCCGCTCGCCGTACTGCGTGAGGATGTCCACGACGTGCTCGTCGGCACCCGACATCATGGCGCCGAAGCGGCCCGACACGGCGATCAGCGAGCCGGTCTTGCCCGCGATGACGTCCAGGTAGTGCTCGATCGGGTCGCGCCCGTCGCGCGGGCCGGCCGTTTCGAGGATCTGCCCGGTGACCAGGCGTTCGAAGGCCTCCGCCTGGACGCGTACGGCTTCGGGTCCGAGGTCCGCCAGGATGTGCGAGGCGCGGGCGAAGAGAAAGTCACCCGTCAGGACGGCCACCGAGTTGCCCCAGCGGGCGTTGGCGCTGTCCACCCCACGGCGTACGTCCGCCTCGTCCATCACGTCGTCGTGGTAGAGGGTCGCGAGGTGCGTGAGCTCGACGACGACGGCGGAGGGCACGACGCCCGGCGCGTGGGGGTCGCCGAACTGGGCGGCGAGCATCACCAGCAGCGGACGGAAGCGCTTCCCCCCGGCCCGTACCAGGTGCTGTGCGGCCTCCGTGATGAACGGCACGTCACTCTTGGTGGCATCGAGGAGTCCTGCCTCGACGGCCGCCAATCCGGTCTGGACATCGGCCTCAAGAGCCTGGTCCCGCACGCTCAGCCCGAACGGCCCGACTGCGGTCACGAGGGGGTCTCCTGTCTGGTGACGATCACACGGATTGTCGATGTGTCGCTGGATTCACTCAAGTCAGCGTATCCGGTCCCCTTTCGATCACCGTGGGCGCCTTCCGCCCTCCCCCGGTATGTTCAAGAACAGCTCATATGACCGGGAGCGCTCCCTTTGCCCCACGCTGCCGAGGAAACCCCAGGAACATCGACGAGACGGGTCCCGAGGCCCATGAAGATCCGCACCTCCTTCCCGTACGAAACGGACCACGAGGACGTCCGCATCCCCCTCACGGACGGCACGAGGCTCTACGCCCGCGTCTGGCGCCCCCTCACCGACGAGCCCGTCCCGGTCCTCGTCGAGTACGACCCGTACCGGCTGACCGACTGGACCGCGCCCCGTGACCGGCAGCGCCACCCCTGGTACGCGGGCCACGGCTACGCCTCGGTACGGGTGGACGCACGCGGTCACGGCAACAGTGAGGGGCTGCCCGGCGCCGTGCGCTCCGAGGCGGAAGCCGCCGATCTCGTCGAGGTGATCGAGTGGCTCGCCTCCCGGCCCTGGTGCGCCGGCCGCGTGGGCGTGTTCGGCATCGGCCGGGGCGGCACCACCGCGCTGCGGGCCGCCGCCCTGGCCCCCGGACCCCTCCGGGCGGTCGTCGCCGTCGCCTCTCCCGACGAGCGGTACGGCGCCGACGTCACCCGCCTGGGCGGCTCCGGCCCCGGCGCCGGGGCGCACGCCCGGGCGGCCCGGCTGCTCGCCTTCGCCGCGCGCCCGCCTGACCCGCTGTACGTCGGGGACGCCTGGCGCGACATGTGGCTGGAGCGCCTCGAAGCGCTGGAACCGCCCGCGCACACCCTGCTCGCCCACCGGAGCGGCGACGACCACGGGCGGGACGGCGCCCCCCACCACCGCGACGACGCCCAGGACCCGCACCGCGACGCCCCCGACCCCCACGACGACGCCCCCGAGTCCCACCGCGACGCGCATGACGGCTACGGCGCCCTCCGGTACGACAACATCCGGGCGGCCGTCCTCGCGGTGGGCGGCTGGCACGACCCGTACCGCGACACGGTGCTGCGGCTGGTCGAGCACCTGCCGGACGACCGGGTCCGGGGGATCATCGGGCCCTGGACGCACCGGTACCCGGACCGGGAGGGGCCGGCCGGCACGGCGATCGGCTTCCTCCAGGAGACGCTGCGCTGGTGGGACCACCACCTGAGGGACGAACCGACCGGAGCCATGTCCGAGCCGCTCCTCCGGTCCTGGATGGGCGGGCCGCGCCCCTCGGCCGGCGCCCACCCCGCGCCCGGCACCCAGCCCCACCCCGGCACCCAGCCCGGGCCCCTCCCGCAGCCGCACGTCCCGGCGGAGCCGGAGGTCCACGGCCGCTGGGTCGGCGACGGCGCCTGGCCTTCCCCGAACGTCACGCCGATCACGTACGCCCTCCAGGGCCCGCCCGTCCTCGTCCGCTCCCCGCAGCACACCGGCCTGGACGCGGGCCGCTTCGTCCCCTGCGGTGACGTCGCCGACCTGCCGCCCGACCAGCGCGCCGAGGACGCCCACTCCGCCTGCTTCGACTTCCCGGTCCCCCCGGACGGCGCGCCCGTCGAGATCCTCGGCCGGCCCCGCGTCTCCCTCACCCTGGGCGTGGAGGCCCCCACCGGGCACGTCGTCGCCCGCCTCTGCGACGTCGCGCCGGACGGCTCGTCCGCCCTCGTCACCCGGGGCGCGCTCAGCCTGTCCGACCGGCCCGGCGGCCCGGCGGAGCACGTCTTCGAACTGGACGGCACCGGTCACGCCTTCGCGCCCGGCCACCGGGTCCGGCTCGCGGTCTCCTCCGCGTACTGGCCCTGGGTCTGGCCCGGTCCGCGGGCCGCCGGGTTCACCCTCGACCCCGCGGCCTGCTCCCTGCGGCTCCCCGTCCGCCGCCCGACCACCGACGCCGTCGCCTTCGAGGAGCCGGAACAGGCCGAGCCCCTCGGCGTCACCGTCCCCACCGCCCTGGACGACACCGAAACCCGCCGCCCCGCGCGCCTGATCGTCCGGGACGTCGCCAAGGGCGAATGGCGCCTGGAGGAGAACCCCCGCCAGGACGGCGCGCGCGCCTATCCGGACGGCCTGGAGATCACCGAGGACACCGTGGAGACCCGCGTCATCACCGAACGGGACCCCCTCTCCGCCCGCGCCCGCTCCGAGTGGAGGATCCGGCTGCACCGCCCCGACATCCCCTGGAACGTCACCGTCGACACCCGCTCCGAGATCACCTGCGACGCCACGCACTTCCTCACCACCGACGAGGTGATCTGCACGGAGGGCACCGAGGTCCTCTTCCATCACACCTGGGAGAAGCGCGTCGCCCGCGAGCCGGGCTGATCTAACGTGTCCCCCACACACGTGGAAAGCGAGGCAAGCACCGATGCCCGAGCAGAGCCCGCTCGACCTGGCCGAAGGCGATCCCTTCGGCCCGCACAACCTCCCGTACGGCGTCTTCACCACCGCCGACGAACCCGGCCGCCGCCGGCTCGGCGTCCGCATCGGCGACCACGTCCTGGACGCGGGTGCGGCGGCGCACGCGCTGGGCTCGCCGTACGCGGCACTGCTGGCCCAGCCGAGCCTGAACCCGCTGCTCGCCGCCGGCCGTACCGCCTGGCGCGACGTCCGCCGCGCCCTCACCGCCTGGGTGACCGTCCCGGCGCACCGCCCCGACATAGAGCCACTGCTGCACCCGCTCGGCGACGTCACCCTGCACCTGCCGTACGAGGTCGCGGACTACGTCGACTTCTACGCCTCCGAGCACCACGCCACCAACGTCGGCAAGATCTTCCGTCCGGACGGGGAGCCCCTCACCCCGAACTGGAAGCACCTGCCGATCGGCTACCACGGCCGCTCCGGCACGGTCGTCGTCTCCGGCACCGACATCACGCGCCCCGCCGGGCAGCGCAAGGCACCCACGGACCCCGCCCCCGTCTTCGGGCCGTCCGTCAAGCTCGACATCGAGGCGGAGGTCGGCTTCCTCGTCGGCACTCCCTCCGAGCTCGGCCGGCCCGTGCCCCTCGCCTCCTTCCGCGACCACGTCTTCGGCCTGACGCTGCTCAACGACTGGTCGGCGCGCGACATCCAGGCGTGGGAGTACGTCCCCCTCGGCCCCTTCCTGGGCAAGTCCTTCGCGACCTCCGTGTCGGCCTGGGTGACCCCGCTGGAGGCCCTGGACGCCGCCCGGGTGGCGCCGCCCACCCGCGACTTCCCGCTCCTGCCGTACCTGGACGACAGCTCCGACGAGGAGCCGGGCGGCTTCGACCTGCACATCACGGTGCGCGTCAACGGCGAGACGGTCTCCGAGCCGCCCTTCTCGACCATGTACTGGACGGCCGCCCAGCAGCTGGCGCACATGACGGTCAACGGCGCCTCCCTCCGTACCGGCGACCTCTTCGGCTCCGGCACGGTCAGCGGCCCGGAGGTCCACCAGCGCGGCTCGCTGCTGGAGCTCACCTGGAACGGTCAGGAGCCGCTGGAACTGTCCACCGGCAAGCGGACCTTCCTGGAGGACGGCGACGAGGTCACCCTCACGGCCTGGGCGCCTGGCCCGGACGGCACGAAGGTCGGCCTCGGCGAGGTCAGCGGCCGGATCACCCCCGCGCACTGACCCGCCCGACGGCGGGCGGGGCCGCGGGCGGACCCAACCGGCGCCGGAGGGGGACCGGGGCGCGAGCGCCCGCCCGGGCGCGGGCGGCGCCAGGGCGGGCGCCCCGCCCCTCCCCCGCCCGCGTCCTCGCCCCCCGCCCTCCGTCAGCCGATCGGCCCGCCCGGTGTGCGAGGCCCTGCCTGCGACCGCAGGCTGGCGAGTGGGCCCTGGGGGGAGCCCCGGCCCTGGCCCCCACCCCCTGGAGCAGCAGCATGCGTCGCCGCCCACTCGTGTCCGCGCTCGCCCTCACCGCCCTCACCGCCCTCACCCTGGGCGCGGCGGCGCCGCCCGCCGACGACGACGACGTCCGCGCCGACCTGCTGACGGCGTACCGCGCGACGGTGACGTACCACTCGGTGGAGCGTGCCCTCGCGGACGGGTACAAGCCCATGCGTGGCTGTGTCGCCAGGCCCGAGGGCGGTATGGGCTACCACTACGTCAACCCGGCCCTCAACAACTCCACCGACCCGGCAAGGCCTTCCGCGTTGATGTACGAGGAGACGGAGAGGGGCAAGCGGCTGGTCGGCATCGAGTTCTTCGTCGAGGACCGCGACCAGGACGTCACCACGGACGACGACCGCCCGACGATGTTCGGGCAGCCGTTCCTCGGCCCGACGCCCGGTGTCGAGGCGGGCGTACCGGTCCACTACGACCTGCACGTCTGGCTCTACAAGCAGAACCCCAAGGGGATGTTCACCGAGTGGAACCCGCGGGTGCGCTGCCCGGGGAGCGCGGCCTGACCGGTCGGCCCGGGGCCCGGCCGGTCAGCCGGCCCGCCACAGGGCCGGCGCGCGCGGCGGCTCCCAGCCCGGCTGTGCCGTGTGGCTCTGGAGGCAGCCGTACACCGCTCCCCCGTAGGTGACGCGGTCGCCGGTCCGGTACGTGGTGCCCGCCGCCCAGGTGGACCCGCCGGGCGGCGGGGTGGGGCCGGGCCCCGGGGGCTGCGGCACGTCCAGGACGAAGTCGAACGCCGCCTCCCTGCCGCCGCCCGCGTCCCGCACCGTCATCAGCAGCCGGGGGTCGAACAGCGGGTCGGTGTTGTTGCGGGGCTCTCCGGGGAAGTAGAGCTGCGTCGTCAGCACCGGGCGGCCGGGCGCCTGGACCTTGACATGCAGATGCCTGGTCCGGCCCGGGTACAGCCCCGGCACGATGGTGCTCAGGGTGAACGCGCCTCCCTCGCCGGTGAACTGGTGGCCACGGAAGCGGAAGCCCGTGTTGTCGTAGGCCCCGTTGACGTCGGCCTGCCAGAAGTCCAGCAGCACGCCGCTCAGCGGACGGCAGGCGAGCCCGAAGACATAGCCGGTGACGGTGAGGCGCACTCCGGGGGTGTCCGGCTCCAGCAGCGAGGTGCGCCGGGGGGAGTTCGGCTTGAAGTAGGGGCCCTCCATCTGCGGCGGGGTGGGGTCGTCCCCGTCGTCACAGGAAGGGGTGAGCGGAGGCGCGGTGCCGTTCGCCGTGCCGTTCGCGGTGACCGTACGGGCCAGCGCCGGCACGCCCATCAGCGCGGCGGGCGTGGTGACGCCGGCGGCGAGCGCGGCGCGCAGCACGGCCTTTCGGCTGGGGTGTCCGTCCATGCCTGCTCCTCATGAGGGGGCGTCGGGGATCGGCACCGAACCTACGCAGCCGGTTCCGGGCGGGCGATGGACTCGATCCGGTGGTCGTGGTGAATACCGCCGCCGCCGTGCGTCTCGCCGCCCCTCCGGAACGCGCCGGGGCTGAGCCCGGTCTCCCGCCGGAAGAAACGGCAGAAGTACGCCGGGTCGGCGAACCCGGCGCGCGCCGCGACCTGGCGGACCGTCAGATCGGTGTGTGCCAGCAGCCGCTTCGCCTCGTGGGCGCGGGCTTCCCGGACCAGTTGGCCGGGGGTCCGGCCGGTGGCCGCCTTGACGGCCTCGGTGAGGTAGCCGGTCGTGACGCCGATCCGCTCGGCACAGGCGCGTACCGACCAGAGGTCCGGATCGGTACGGGCGAGGAGCCGGGCGAACGCGTCCGCGACCGCTCCGGGCCGGGTGGCCGGACCGGACGGTACGGCGGCGGTGATGGTGGTCACGGGGGCGGGCAGCCGGGCCGTACGTACGACGAGGATGTGCAGCAGGGCGCGCAGGACGCTCTCGAACCCCTCGGCACCACGCCGGTACTCCTCGTGGAGCTCGGCCACCAGACGGCCGGTCCGCTCGTGGTCGTGCTCGTCGAGCGTCAGCCAGGGGTGTCCGGCCAGGCCCCGCAGCACGTCCCGGTCACCGGGGTGGTCGAGCAGGAAGTCCTCGGTGAACAGCACCACGGACCCGTCGAGGCCCGCCGCGTTCTCCCAGTGGTGGACCTGGCCCGGCGCGATGACGCACAGGTGGGGCGGGCGCAGTTCCCACCGGGTCAGGTCCAGCACGTGCGTGCCCGTCCCGGCGGTGACGTGGACGATCTCGTAGAAGGTGTGCCGGTGCGGGAAGGCGGCGCGTGACATCGGGCCGATGGTGTCGAAGGTGCCGATCGCGAACGGCAGGGCGTTGGGCATGGGCACTTCGAGGCGGTGCATGGGCAGCACGCCTGCTACGGGTGCGGCGCAGGGTGTGCCGGGTAAGACGGTGGTGCCGCGCATCTCCTGTTCCCCTTCCTGGAGGTCCAGACCAATCTCCCGGGGTCACGATGGCACGCGCACGCAGGGCCCGGCACCCCGTACGGGATGCCGGGCCCTGCGAGGCTCGCCTCCCGGCGGGCCTTCCAGTGGGTCAGCGGACGAAGACGCCGGCCTGTCCGGCCAGTTCGAGGAAGTACTGCGGCGCCACGCCCAGCGCGAGGGTGACCGCCACTCCCACGGCGATCGTCGTCATCGTCAGCGGTGACGGCACGGCGACCGTCGGGCCCTCCGGCTTCGGCTCGCTGAAGAACATCAGCACGATGACCCGGACGTAGAAGAACGCGGCGATCGCCGACGAGATGACACCGACGACCACCAGTGTCCCCGCGCCGCCCTCCGCCGCCGCCTTGAAGACGGCGAACTTGCCCGAGAACCCCGAGGTCAGCGGGATACCGGCGAAGGCCAGCAGGAACACCGCGAAGACGGCCGCGACGAGGGGCGAGCGCCGCCCCAGCCCTGCCCACTTGGAGAGGTGGGTCGCCTCGCCGCCGGCGTCCCGCACCAGGGTGACGACGGCGAAGGCCCCCACCGTCACGAACGAGTAGGCGCCCAGGTAGAAGAGGACGGACGACACCCCGTCGGGCGTGGCCGCGATGACACCGGCGAGGATGAAGCCCGCGTGGGCGATCGACGAGTACGCGAGCAGCCGCTTGATGTCGGTCTGGGTGATGGCGACGATCGCGCCGGCGAGCATGGTGACGATGGCGACGCCCCACATGACGGGCCGCCAGTCCCAGCGCAGTCCGGGAAGCACCACGTACAGCAGCCTCAGCAGCGCGCCGAACGCCGCGACCTTCGTGGCGGCCGCCATGAAGCCGGTGACCGGCGTCGGGGCTCCCTGGTAGACGTCCGGGGTCCACATGTGGAACGGCACCGCGCCGACCTTGAACAGCAGGCCCATCAGCACCATCGCGAAGCCGATGAGCAGCAGCACGTCGTTGCCCATGGTCTGGGCGAGCGCCGGGGTGATGTCGGCGACGGACCCGTCCACCACGTCGGCGATCCGGGCGTACGACACCGAGCCCGCGTACCCGTACAGCAGGGCGATGCCGAACAGCAGGAACGCCGACGAGAAGGCGCCCAGCAGGAAGTACTTCACCGCGGCTTCCTGCGACATCAGCCGCTTGCGGCGGGCCACCGCGCACAGCAGGTACAGCGGCAGGGAGAAGACCTCCAGCGCGATGAACAGCGTCAGCAGGTCGTTGGCCGCCGGGAAGACGAGCATCCCGCCCACGGCGAACAGCACCAGCGGGAAGACCTCGGTCGTGGTGAACCCCGCCTTGACGGCGGCCTTCTCGTGGTCGCTGCCCGGTACGGCGGCGGCCTCGGCCGCGAAGGAGTCGACCCGGTGCCCGTGATGGGCGGGGTCGAGCCGTCGCTCCGCGAAGGTGAACACGGCGACCAGCGAGGTCAGCAGGATGGTGCCCTGGAGGAACAGGGCCGGTCCGTCGACCGCGATCGCGCCCATGGCGACGATGCCGGCCTTGGTCGTGGCGTGGCCGCCGACCGCCAGGGCGACGACGGCCGCGAAGGCGGCGGCCAGTGCCACGACGGTCAGGAACACCTGCGCGTAGTAGCGGGCGCGGCGCGGTACGACGGCCTCCAGCAGCACGCCCACCACCGCGGCGCCCACCACGATCAGCACGGGTGCCAGCTGGGCGTACTCGATGGCCGGCGCCCCGATCTTGTCGACGGCGGCCGGTTCGGCTGCCGTCGTCCACAGGCTGTGGACAGCCACTGCGGCTGATGCGCTCACTTGGCCGCCTCCACTTCCGGTCGCGGGTCCTTCTGCTGTACGTCGGACATGGTGTGCCGCACGGCCGGGTCGACGATCTCGGTGAGCGGCTTGGGGTAGACGCCAAGGAAGAGCAGCAGGGCGATCAGCGGAGTGATCACGGCCAGCTCACGCGCCTTGAGGTCGGGCATGGCCCGCACCTCCTCCTTCACCGGACCGGTCATCGTCCGCTGGTAGAGCACCAGCGTGTAGAGCGCGGCCAGCACGATGCCGAAGGTCGCGATGACGCCCGCCACCGGATAGCGGGCGAAGGTGCCCACCAGGACCAGGAACTCGGAGACGAACGGCGCGAGGCCGGGCAGCGACAGCGTGGCCAGGCCGCCCACCAGGAACGTCCCGGCGAGCACCGGCGCCACCTTCTGCACCCCGCCGTAGTCGGCGATGAGCCGCGATCCGCGGCGCGTGATCAGGAACCCGGCCACCAGCATCAGCGCGGCCGTCGAGATGCCGTGGTTGACCATGTACAGCGTCGCCCCGGACTGGCCCTGGCTGGTCATCGCGAAGATGCCCATGATGATGAAGCCGAAGTGGGAGATCGACGCGTACGCGATCAGGCGCTTGATGTCGCGCTGGCCGACCGCGAGCAGCGCCCCGTAGACGATGCTGATCAGCGCCAGCACGATGATCGCGGGCGTGGCCCACTTCGACGCCTCCGGGAAGAGCTGGAGGCAGTAACGGAGCATCGCGAAGGTGCCGACCTTGTCGACGACCGCCGTGATCAGCACCGCCACCGGCGCGGTGGCCTCACCCATCGCGTTGGGCAGCCAGGTGTGCAGCGGCCACAGCGGGGCCTTCACCGCGAAGGCGAGGAAGAACCCGAGGAACAGCAGCCGCTCGGTGTTGGCCGCCATCTCGAGCTCGCCGCTCGCCCGCGCCGCGGCGATCTCCGTGAGGGAGAAGTTGCCGGCGACGACGTACAGCCCGATGACGGCGGCCAGCATGATGAGCCCGCCGGCCAGGTTGTAGAGCAGGAACTTGACCGCGGCGTACGAGCGCTGGGCCGCCGCGTTGTCGTCGGTGCCCGTGTGGGCCCGGTCCCCGAAGCCGCCGATGAGGAAGTACATCGGGATGAGCATGGCTTCGAAGAGGATGTAGAAGAGGAAGACGTCGGTGGCGGCGAAGGAGAGGATCACCATCGCCTCGACCATCAGGATCAGGGCGAAGAAGCCCTGGGTCGGCCGCCACCGCTTCGACTGGGTCTCCAGGGGGTCGGCGTCGTGCCAGCCGGCCAGGACGATGAACGGGATCAGCAGTGCGGTGAGCGCGATGAGCGCCACCCCGATGCCGTCCACGCCCAGTTCGTACCGCACGCCGAAGTCCTTGATCCAGGCGTGGGACTCGGTGAGCTGGTAGCGCTCGCCGCCCGGTTCGAACCGGACGACCACGAGCGCGGCCAGGACCAGCGTGCCCAGGGAGACCAGCAGCGCCAGCCACTTGGCGGCCGTGCGGCGCGCGGCCGGGACGGCGGCGGTGAGGATCGCGCCGGCGGCCGGCAGGACCGCCGTCACCGTCAGGAGGGGGAACGACATCGTGGTCACACCCCCCTCATCAGCAGGGTCGCGGCGATCAGCACCGCCGTACCTCCGAACATCGAGACCGCGTAGGAGCGGGCGAAGCCGTTCTGCAGCTTGCGCAGCCGGCCGGACAGTCCGCCGACCGAGGCGGCGGTTCCGTTGACCACCCCGTCGACCAGGGTGTGGTCCATGTACACCAGCGAGCGGGTGAGGTGCTCGCCGCCGCGGACCAGGACGACGTGGTTGAAGTCGTCCTGGAGCAGATCGCGCCGGGCGGCGCGGGTGAGCAGCGAACCGCGCGGGGCGACGACCGGGACGGGCCGGCGGCCGTACTGCGCGTACGCGATGCCGACGCCGGTCAGCAGGACGACGACCGTGGAGGCGGTGACCGCGCCCGCGCTGATGGGCGGGTGCCCGTGCTCGAACGCGGTGACCGGCTCGAGCCAGTTGACAAAGGCGCTGTTGAACGAGAAGAGCCCGCCCGCGAAGACGGATCCGAACGCCAGCAGGATCATCGGAATCGTCATGGACTTCGGCGACTCGTGCGGGTGCGGCATCCGGCCCGCGTGGTCCTCGGCGGCCGGTTCGGCGCTGGGCACCGCGCCGGCGTCGGGGGCCGGCTGCCAGCGCTTCTCACCGAAGAACGTCATGATCATCACGCGGGTCATGTAGTACGCGGTGATGCCCGCGCCCAGCAGGGTGACCGCGCCGAGGATCCAGCCCTCCGTGCCGCCCTTGGCGAAGGCCGCCTCGATGATCTTGTCCTTGGACCAGAAGCCGGACAGTCCCGGGAAGCCGATGATCGCCAGGTACCCGAGCCCGAAGGTCACGAAGGTCACCGGCATGTACTTCCGCAAGCCCCCGTACTTCCTCATGTCGACCTCGTCGTTCATGCCGTGCATGACCGAACCGGCGCCGAGGAACAGCCCGGCCTTGAAGAAGCCGTGCGTCACCAGGTGCATGATCGCGAAGGCGTACCCGATCGGGCCGAGCCCGGCCGCCAGGATCATGTAGCCGATCTGCGACATCGTCGAACCGGCCAGCGCCTTCTTGATGTCGTCCTTGGCACAACCGACGACGGCACCGAACAGGAGCGTGACCGCGCCCACCACCACGACCGCCAGCTGCGCGTCCGGGGCGGCGTTGAAGATCGCACCCGACCTGGTGATCAGGTAGACGCCGGCGGTCACCATCGTGGCCGCGTGGATCAGGGCCGAGACCGGGGTCGGGCCCTCCATCGCGTCACCGAGCCAGGACTGGAGCGGCACCTGCGCGGACTTGCCGCACGCGGCGAGCAGCAGCATCAGGCCGATGGCCGTCAGCATGCCCTCGCTCGCCTGCCCCGTCGCCGCGAGCACCGGCCCGAAGGCGAACGTCCCGAAGGTGGTGAACATCAGCATGATGGCGATCGACAGGCCCATGTCGCCGACCCGGTTGACCAGGAAGGCCTTCTTCGCGGCGGTGGCCGCGCTGGGCTTGTGCTGCCAGAAACCGATCAGGAGGTACGAGGCCAGGCCGACGCCCTCCCAGCCGAAGTACAGCAGCAGGTAGTTGTCGGCGAGGACCAGCAGCAGCATCGCCGAGAGGAACAGGTTCAGGTAACCGAAGAAGCGGCGCCTGCGCTCGTCGTGCTCCATGTACCCGATCGAGTACACATGGATGAGTGTGCCGACACCGGTGATGAGCAGGACGAACGTCATCGACAGCTGGTCGAGCTGGAAGGCGATGTCCGCCCGGAAGCTCTCCACCGGCACCCAGCTGAACAGGTGCTGGTGCAGCGCCCGTTCCCCGGTGTCCCTGCCCAGCATGTCGAAGAAGAGCACCGCCCCGATGACGAAGGAGGCGGCGGCGAGCAGGGTGCCGAGCCAGTGCCCGGCCCTGTCCAGCCGCTTCCCGCCGCAGAGCAGGACGGCCGCTCCCAGCAGGGGCGCCGCGACGAGCAGCGCGATCAGATTCTCCACGATTCAGCCCCTCACAGCTTCATCAGGCTGGCGTCGTCGACCGAGGCCGAGTGGCGGGAACGGAACAGCGACACGATGATCGCGAGCCCGACCACGACCTCCGCGGCGGCGACGACCATGGTGAAGAAGGCGACGATCTGGCCGTCGAGATTGCCGTGCATCCGGGAGAAGGCGACGAGCGTCAGGTTGCAGGCGTTGAGCATCAGCTCGACGCACATGAAGACGACGATCGCGTTCCGCCGGATCAGCACCCCGGCCGCACCGATGGTGAACAACAGGGCGGCCAGGTACAGGTAGTTGACCGGATTCACTGCGCGTTCTCCTCCTTACGGCCCTGGGGCCGGGACGCCTGCGGCTCCGACGGGCCGCGTCCCAGGCGTTCCTCCGCGCGCTGCTCCAGCGCCTTGAGGTCCTCCAGCGCCTGCCGCGACACGTCGCGGACCTGGCCGCGCGCCCGCAGCGTCTGGCTGACGGTGAGTTCGGACGGCGTGCCGTCGGGCAGCAGACCGGCGATGTCCACGGCGTTGTGGCGGGCGTAGACACCGGGCGCCGGCAGCGGCGGCAGGTGCTTCCCCTCCCGTACCCGCTGCTCGGACAGTTCCCGCTGGGTCCGGGCCCGCTCGATGCGCTCCCGGTGCGTCAGCACCATCGCGCCGACGGTGGCGGTGATCAGCAGGGCGCCGGTGATCTCGAAGGCGAAGACGTACGTGGTGAAGATCAGTGCCGCGAGGCCCTCCACATTGCCCCCGGCGTTCGCCGTGCCGAGGCCCTCGAAGGTGTCCAGCGAGGCCCTGCCGAGTCCGGAGACGAGGAGGATGCCGAAGCCCAGCCCGCAGGCGACGGCAAGCCAGCGCTGCCCCTTGATGGTCTCCTTCAGCGAGTCGGCGGCGGTGACGCCGACGAGCATGACGACGAAGAGGAAGAGCATCATGATCGCGCCGGTGTAGACGATGATCTGCACGACGCCCAGGAAGTACGCCCCGTTGGCGAGGTAGAAGACAGCAAGAATGATCATGGTCGCGGCCAGGCTCAGCGCGCTGTGCACGGCCTTCTTCAACAGGATCGTGCCCAGCGCGCCGATGACGGCGATCGTGCCGAGCACCCAGAACTGCACGGCCTCACCGGTGGAGGCCGCGTTGGCGGCGGCGAGCGCGCTCATGTGCCGATCACCTTCTTCGACGCGGGCTCGTCGGGCCCGAAGTCCGACGCGCCCTGCTGCGGCTCACCGGTGTCGGCCGCGGTCTGCGGGGTGGTGCCGGGCGCGGCCTCGGTGACCAGTCCCCGGTAGTAGTCCTGCTCGGTCATGCCCGGGAAGATGGCGTGGGGCGAGTCGACCATGCCCTCCTCCAGCCCCGCGAGGAGCTGCTCCTTGGTGTAGATCAGGTTCTCGCGGGAGCTGTCGGCCAGCTCGAACTCGTTCGTCATCGTCAGCGCCCGGGTCGGGCAGGCCTCGATGCACAGTCCGCACAGGATGCAGCGGGCGTAGTTGATCTGGTAGACGCGGCCGTACCGCTCACCGGGCGAGTAGCGCTCCTCGTCCGTGTTGTCCGCGCCCTCCACGTAGATGGCGTCGGCCGGGCAGGCCCAGGCGCACAGCTCACAGCCGACGCACTTCTCCAGGCCGTCCGGATGGCGGTTGAGCTGGTGCCGCCCGTGGAAGCGCGGCGCCGTCGTCTTCTGCTGCTCCGGGTACTGCTCGGTGAGCCGCTTCTTGAACATGGCCTTGAAGGTCACGCCGAAGCCGGCGACCGGATTCTGGAAGTCGTTCTCAGGCACCGTCAGCCTCCTTTCCGTCACTGTCAGTATTGACCCCACCACTGACAATCAACTCGCCGTCACGGCGCGGCCGTCGTCGGGGCACCGGCGGCAGGGTCTGACCCGGCAGCGGCGGTACGGGGAATCCGCCGGCCATCGGGTCGAACTCGGCGGGCGGCGCGGCTGCCTCCGCCCCCCGCCCGGCCTTCTTGTCGCGGAAGATGTCGACGACGAAGGAGAGGATGAGGACCACGATGACCGCGCCCGCCACGTACAGCACGATCTCCTGGAAGTCGTAGTTCTCGTTGCGCAGCGCCCGCACGGTCGCCACCAGCATCAGCCAGACGACCGACGCGGGGATGAGGACCTTCCAGCCGAGCTTCATCAGCTGGTCGTAGCGGACGCGCGGCAGCGTGCCGCGCAGCCAGATGAAGAAGAAGAGCAGCAGCTGCACCTTGACGACGAACCAGAGCATCGGCCACCAGCCGTGGTTCGCGCCCTCCCAGAAGGCGGAGACCGGGTACGGGGCCCGCCAGCCGCCCAGGAAGAGCGTCACCGACACCGCCGAGACGGTCACCATGTTCACGTACTCGGCGAGCATGAACATCGCGAACTTGATGGAGCTGTACTCCGTGTTGAAGCCGCCGACCAGGTCGCCCTCGGACTCGGGCATGTCGAACGGAGCACGGTTGGTCTCACCGATCATCGTGACGACGTAGATGACGAAGGAGACCGGCAGCAGGATGACGAACCAGCGGTCCGCCTGCGCCTCGACGATCGCCGAGGTCGACATCGACCCGGAGTAGAGGAAGACGGAGGCGAAGGCGGCGCCCATGGCGATCTCGTAGGAGATCATCTGCGCGCACGACCGCAGGCCGCCGAGGAGCGGGTAGGTGGAGCCGGACGACCACCCGGCGAGCACGATGCCGTAGATGCCGACGGAGGCGACCGCGAGGATGTACAGCATCGCGATCGGCAGGTCGGTCAGCTGCATCGTGGTGCGCTGGCCGAAGATCGAGACCTCGTTGCCGGCCGGGCCGAAGGGGATCACCGCGATCGCCATGAACGCGGGGATCGCGGCCACGATCGGGGCCAGGATGTAGACGGCCTTGTCGGCGCGCTTGACGACCACGTCCTCCTTCAGCATCAGCTTGATGCCGTCCGCGAGGGACTGGAGGAGGCCCCAGGGGCCGTGCCGGTTGGGGCCGATACGCAGCTGCATCCAGGCGACGACCTTGCGCTCCCACACGATGGAGAAGAGCACGGTGACCATCAGGAAGGCGAAGCAGAAGACCGCCTTGACCACCACGAGCCACCAGGGGTCGCGGCCGAACATGGACAGGTCCTCCAGCGCGAGGACGCTCTGCGGCTCTGCCGCGAGCTGGACCAGGGCGGTCATGCGCGCACCTCCGGGACGCGGGTGGGACGGTGGGAGTCACGGGTCATGACCGCGCCTCCGCCGCTCGGGGGGCGCCGGCCGGGGCGAGGCGCACCAGGTGTCCGGGTGTGGTGCCCAGGACGGACAGGACGCCGCCGGGGGTCGAGTTGAGGGGAAGCCAGACCACCCGGTCGGGCATCTCCGTCACGCGGAGGGGGAGTTCGACCGCGCCCGCCGGGCCGGCCACCGACACCAGGTCGCCGTCCTTGACGCCCGTCTCCACCGCCGTGGCCACCGACAGGCGGGCCACCGAGGCGTGGCGGGTGCCCGCCAGGGCCTCGTCACCCTCCTGCAGGACGCCCAGGTCCAGCAGCATCCGGTGGCCGGCCAGCACCGCCTCGCCCTCGCCCGCGCGGGGCAGCGGCGCGGCGGACTCGACCGGGTCGCCCGACCGCGCCCCGGCCCAGGCGCCGAGCCGGTCCATCTCACGGCGTACGGCCTTCACGTCCGGCAGCGCGAAGTGCGCGTCCATGGTGTCGGCCAGCATGTGCAGCACCCGCGCGTCCGTCGGGGCGAGGGCGCGCGTCATGTGCTCCGGCTTCAGCGCGGCCTCGAACATCCGCACCCTGCCCTCCCAGTTGAGGAAGGTGCCGGACTTCTCCGCGACCGCCGCGACCGGGAGGACGACGTCCGCCCGCTCGGTGACCTCGCCCGGCCGCAGCTCCAGCGACACCACGAAGGCCGCGTCCAGGGCCTCACGCGCGCGTGCCGGGTCCGGCAGGTCCGCCACCTCGACGCCCGCGACCAGCAGGGCGGCCAGCTCGCCGGTGACCGCGGCCTCCACGATCTGGCCGGTGTCCCGGCCGTACCGGTGCGGCAGTTCCCGTACGCCCCAGGCGACGGCGACCTCGTCACGCGCGCGGGGATCGGTCGCGGGGCGCCCGCCCGGCAGCAGCGACGGGATCGCGCCCGCCCACACCGCGCCGCGCTCACCGGCCCGGCGCGGGATCCACACCAGCTCCGCCCCGGTCGCCGCCGCGGCGCGCACGGCCGCGGTCAGCGCGCCCGGCACTCCCGCCAGCCGCTCACCGACCGCGATGACCGCGCCCGGCTCCCGCAGCGCCCCGGAGGCGGCGGCTCCGTCCGCGTCCAGCCCCGTCCCGGCGGCGAGGGCGGCCAGCCACTCGGGCTCGGTCCCGGGGGCGGCCGGCAGCAGGGTGCCGCCCGCCTTCTCCAGGCCCCGGGTGGCGTGGGAGGCGAGCGCGTACGTCCTCTGCCCGTGCTTGCGCCACGCCTTGCGCAGCCGCAGGAAGACGCCCGGCGCCTCCTCCTCCGCCTCCAGCCCGACGAGGAGCACCGCCGGGGCCTTCTCCAGGGAGGTGTACGTGACGCCCGCCCCGTCCAGGTCCCGGCCGCGTCCCGCGACGCGGGCGGCCAGGAAGTCGGCCTCCTCGCTGCTGTGCACGCGCGCGCGGAAGTCGATGTCGTTGGTGTCGAGGGCGACGCGGGCGAACTTGGCGTACGCGTACGCGTCCTCGACGGTCAGCCGGCCGCCGGTCAGGACGCCCGTGCGACCCCGGACCAGGCCGCGCGCCGCCACCTCCAGGGCCTCCGGCCAGGAGGCCGGCTCCAGGACGCCGTCGGCGCCGCGCACCAGCGGAGTGGTGAGCCGGTCACGCTGCTGCGTGTACCGGAACGCGAAGCGCCCCTTGTCGCACACCCACTCCTCGTTGACCTCCGGGTCGTTGGCGGCCAGCCGCCTCATGACCTTGCCGCGCCGGTGGTCGGTGCGCGTGGCGCAGCCGCCCGCGCAGTGCTCGCAGACGCTCGGCGAGGAGACCAGGTCGAAGGGGCGGGAGCGGAACCGGTACGCCGCCGACGTCAGCGCGCCGACCGGGCAGATCTGGATGGTGTTGCCGGAGAAGTACGACTCGAACGGGTCGCCCTCCCCCGTACCGACCTGCTGGAGCGCGCCGCGCTCGATCAGCTCGATCATCGGGTCGCCCGCGACCTGGTTGGAGAACCGGGTGCAACGGGCGCACAGCACGCACCGCTCACGGTCGAGCAGCACCTGCGTGGAGATCGGCACGGGCTTCTCGTAGGTCCGCTTCCGCCCCTCGAAGCGGGAGTCGGCCTGCCCGTGGGACATGGCCTGGTTCTGCAGGGGGCACTCGCCGCCCTTGTCGCAGACCGGGCAGTCCAGCGGGTGGTTGATGAGCAGCAGCTCCATCACCCCCACCTGGGCCTTCTCGGCGACGGGCGAGGTGAGCTGCGACTTGACGACCATGCCGTCGGTGCAGGTGATGGTGCAGGAGGCCATCGGCTTGCGCTGGCCCTCCACCTCGACGATGCACTGCCGGCAGGCGCCGGCCGGGTCCAGCAGCGGGTGGTCGCAGAACCGGGGGATCTCGATGCCCAGCTGCTCGGCGGCGCGGATGACCAGCGTCCCCTTGGGGACGGAGACCTCGATGCCGTCGATGGTCAGGGTGACCAGTTCCTCGGGCGGGACGGCGGGGCCGCCGCCCCCGCCGGAGCCGGATGCCATGACGGTCACGCCGTCACCTCCACGTGGTTGTCCGCCCAGGCGGTCGACTTGGCCGGGTCGAAGGGGCAGCCCTTGCCCGTGATGTGCTGCTCGTACTCGCCGCGGAAGTACTTCAGCGACGAGAAGATCGGCGAGGCGGCGCCGTCACCGAGGGCGCAGAACGACTTGCCGTTGATGTTGTCGGCGATGTCGTTCAGCTTGTCGAGGTCGCCCAGCGTGCCCTTGCCGGCCTCGATGTCCCGCAGCAGCTGGACGAGCCAGTAGGTGCCCTCGCGGCACGGGGTGCACTTGCCGCAGGACTCGTGGGCGTAGAACTCGGTCCACCGGGTGACCGCCCGCACCACGCACGTCGTCTCGTCGAAGCACTGGAGCGCCTTGGTGCCGAGCATCGAGCCGGCCGCGCCGACGCCCTCGTAGTCGAGGGGGACGTCGAGGTGCTCGTCGGTGAACATCGGGGTCGACGAGCCGCCGGGCGTCCAGAACTTCAGCCGGTGGCCGGGCCTCATGCCGCCGCTCATGTCGAGCAGCTGGCGCAGGGTGATGCCGAGCGGCGCCTCGTACTGGCCGGGCGAGGCGACATGGCCGCTGAGCGAGTAGAGGGTGAAGCCGGGGGACTTCTCGCTGCCCATCGACCTGAACCAGTCCTTGCCCCGGTTCAGGATCGCGGGAACCGAGGCGATCGACTCGACGTTGTTCACCACAGTGGGGCACGCGTACAGACCGGCGACCGCGGGGAAGGGGGGGCGCAGCCGGGGCTGGCCGCGACGGCCTTCGAGCGAGTCGAGCAGCGCGGTCTCCTCGCCGCAGATGTACGCGCCGGCGCCGGCGTGCACGGTGAGTTCGAGGTCGAGTCCGCTGCCGAGGATGTTCGTGCCGAGGTAGCCCGCCGCGTACGCCTCGCGCACGGCCTCGTGCAGCCGGCGCAGGACCGGCACGACCTCGCCGCGCAGGTAGATGAAGGCATGGCTGGACCTGATCGCGTAGCAGGCGATCACGATCCCCTCGATGAGGGAGTGCGGGTTGGCGAAGAGGAGCGGGATGTCCTTGCAGGTGCCGGGCTCCGACTCGTCGGCGTTGACCACGAGGTAGTGGGGCTTGCCGTCCCCCTGGGGGATGAACTGCCACTTCATCCCGGTGGGGAAGCCCGCGCCGCCACGGCCGCGCAGGCCGGAGTCCTTGACGTACGCGATGAGGTCGTCGGGCGTCATGGCGAGGGCCTTGCGCAGACCCTCGTAGCCCTCGTGCCGCCGGTAGGTCTCCAGCGTCCAGGAGTCCGGCTGGTCCCAGAACGCGGACAGGACCGGTGCGAGCAGCTTCTCGGGGCTGGTCATCTCGGTTGCCAACGTCATCACTCCCCCTCCTCGGTGGCCGGGCCGTCCTGGCGGGCCGGTCCGACCGGTCCGGACGGGTGCTTCGGGTCGGAGGCCGAAGTCGGCTGAGGCGCGTCGTGCGAACTCAGGTGACCCGAGCCGGGTGTGGGCTCGTCCTGCGGGGCCTCGCCGCGCGGGTGGACCACGCGCGCGCCGGGTGTGGTCTCGCCCTTGGCGAGCTTCAGGCCGACCAGCGAGGCGGGGCCGGCGCCGCCGGTCGCCTCGACCGCGCCGGGACGCTCGTCGGGGAAGCCGGCCAGGATGCGGGCGGTCTCCTTGTACGTGCACAGGGGCGCGCCGCGGGTCGGTTCGACGGGGCGGCCGGCGCGCAGGTCGTCGACGAGCCGCTTGGCGGAGTCGGGCGTCTGGTTGTCGAAGAACTCCCAGTTGACCATCACCACGGGGGCGAAGTCGCAGGCGGCGTTGCACTCGATGTGTTCGAGGGTGACCTTGCCGTCGGGCGTGGTGCCGTTGTTGCCGACGCCGAGGTGCTCCTGGAGCTCCTCGAAGATCGCGTCGCCGCCCATGACCGCGCACAGGGTGTTGGTGCACACCCCGACCTGGTAGTCGCCGGACGGCTTGCGGCGGTACATCGAGTAGAAGGTGGCGACCGCCGTGACCTCGGCCGTGGTCAGGCCGAGCACCTCCGCGCAGAACCGCATGCCGGTCCGGGTCACGTACCCCTCCTCCGACTGCACCAGGTGCAGCAGCGGCAGCAGCGCGGACCGGCTGTCGGGGTAGCGGGCGATGACCTCCCTGGCGTCCGCTTCGAGCCGGGCCCGCACGTCGTCGGGGTAGTCGGGGGCGGGGAGCTGCGGCATCCCCAAGCTGACGTCCGTCACCGGTCGACGCCTCCCATCACGGGGTCGATGGACGCGACGGCGACGATGACGTCGGCGAGCTGGCCGCCCTCGCACATCGCCGCCATGGCCTGCAGGTTGGTGAACGACGGGTCGCGGAAGTGGACCCGGTAGGGGCGGGTGCCGCCGTCGCTGACGACGTGGACGCCGAGCTCGCCCTTGGGCGACTCGACGGCCGTGTAACTCTGGCCGGGCGGCACCCGGAAGCCCTCGGTCACCAGCTTGAAGTGGTGGATCAGGGCCTCCATGGAGGTACCCATGATCTTCTTGATGTGGTCGAGGGAGTTGCCGAGGCCGTCGGGGCCCAGGGCCAGCTGGGCGGGCCAGGCGATCTTCTTGTCGGCGACCATCACCGGGCCCGGCTCCAGCCGCTCCAGGCACTGCTCGACGATCCGCAGCGACTGGCGCATCTCGTCCAGCCGGATGAGGAAGCGGCCGTAGGCGTCGCAGGTGTCGGCGGTCGGGACGTCGAAGTCGTACGTCTCGTAGCCGCAGTACGGGTCGGTCTTGCGCAGGTCGTGCGGGAGGCCGGTCGAGCGCAGGATCGGGCCGGTGGCGCCGAGGGCCATGCAGCCGGCCAGGTCCAGGTAGCCGATGTCCTGCATACGGGCCTTGAAGATGGGGTTGCCGGTGGCGAGCTTGTCGTACTCCGGCAGGTTCTTCTTCATCGTCTTCACGAACTCGCGAAGCTGGTCGACGGCGCCGGGCGGCAGGTCCTGGGCGAGACCGCCGGGGCGGATGTACGCGTGGTTCATCCGGAGGCCGGTGATCAGTTCGTACAGGTCCAGGATCATCTCGCGGTCCCGGAAGCCGTAGATCATGATCGTGGTGGCGCCCAGCTCCATACCGCCGGTGGCGATGCACACCAGGTGGGAGGAGAGCCGGTTGAGTTCCATCAGCAGGACGCGGACGACCGTCGCCCGGTCGGGGATCCGGTCCTCGATGCCGAGGAGCTTCTCCACGCCCAGGCAGTACGCCGTCTCGTTGAAGAACGACGTCAGGTAATCCATGCGCGTGACGAAGGTGGTGCCCTGCGTCCAGGTCCGGTACTCGAGGTTCTTCTCGATGCCGGTGTGGAGGTAGCCGATGCCGCAGCGGGCCTCGGTGACGGTCTCGCCGTCGATCTCCAGGATGAGCCGGAGCACGCCGTGCGTGGACGGGTGCTGCGGGCCCATGTTGACGACGATCCGCTCGTCGTCGGCCTTGGCCGCGGCCTGGGCGACTTCGTCCCAGTCGCCGCCGGTGACCGTGTAGACGGTGCCCTCGGTGGTCTCGCGGGCGCTGGCAGGTGGAGTGGTCACGAGTACGACCTCCGCTGGTCCGGAGCCGGGATCTGGGCGCCCTTGTACTCGACGGCGATGCCGCCGAGGGGGTAGTCCTTGCGCTGCGGGAAGCCCTGCCAGTCGTCCGGCATCATGATCCGGGTCAGGGCGGGGTGGCCGTCGAAGACCAGGCCGAAGAAGTCGTACGTCTCGCGCTCGTGCCAGTCGTTGGTGGGGTAGACGCCGACGAGCGACGGGACGTGCGGATCGGCGTCCGGGGCGGAGACCTCGAGCCGGATCAGCCGGCCGTGGGTGAGCGAGCGCAGGTGGTACACCGCGTGCAGCTCGCGGCCCTTGTCCCCGGGGTAGTGGACGCCGCTCACTCCCGTACAGAGCTCGAAGCGCAGGGCGGGGTCGTCGCGCAGGGTGCGGGCGACGCGGACGAGGTGCTCGCGCGCGATGTGGAAGGTCAGCTCGCCGCGGTCGACGACCGTCTTCTCGATGGCGTTCCCGGGCAGGAGGCCCTGCTCCTCCAGGGCGCCTTCGAGCTCGTCGGCGACCTCGTCGAACCATCCGCCGTAGGGGCGGGTGGCCGGGCCCGGCAGGCGTACGGAGCGGACGAGGCCGCCGTAGCCGGAGGTGTCGCCGCCGCTGTTCGCGCCGAACATGCCGCGCTGGACCCGGACCTCCTCACCGTGCGAGCCGCGCTGGCCGGGCAGGTTCTGCGCGCTGAGGTCCTTCTCGGGATTCGGCTGGTCGCTCACCTCAGCAGCCCCTTCATCTCGATCGTGGGCAGCGCCTTGAGCGCGGCCTCCTCCGCCTCGCGGGCCGCTTCCCGGGCGTTGACGCCGAGCTTGGAGCTCTGGATCTTCTGGTGGAGCTTGAGGATCGCGTCCATCAGCATCTCCGGACGCGGTGGGCAGCCCGGCAAATAGATATCAACGGGGACGACATGGTCGACGCCCTGAACAATCGCGTAATTGTTGAACATGCCACCCGATGAGGCGCAGACCCCCATGGAAATGACCCACTTGGGGTTCGGCATCTGGTCGTAGACCTGGCGCAGGACGGGCGCCATCTTCTGGCTCACCCGCCCGGCCACGATCATCAGGTCGGCCTGGCGCGGTGAGCCGCGGAAGACCTCCATGCCGAAGCGCGCCAGGTCGTACCGCCCGGCGCCGGTCGTCATCATCTCGATGGCGCAGCAGGCGAGGCCGAAGGTCGCGGGGAAGACGGACGCCTTGCGCACCCAGCCCGCGGCCTGTTCGACGGTCGTCAGCAGAAAACCGCTCGGCAGCTTCTCTTCGAGTCCCATTGGTGCCCCTCAGCCCCTCAGTCCCATTCCAGGCCGCCACGCCGCCACACGTACGCGTAGGCGACGAAGACGGTGAGCACGAAGAGCAGCATCTCCACGAGCCCGAAAAGCCCCAGGGCGTCGAAGCTGACGGCCCAGGGGTAGAGGAAGACGATCTCGATGTCGAAGACGATGAAGAGCATCGCCGTCAGGTAGTACTTGATGGGGAAGCGGCCCCCTCCGGCCGGAGTGGGTGTCGGCTCGATACCGCACTCGTAAGCCTGAAGCTTCGCCCGGTTGTACCTCTTTGGGCCGATAAGCGTGGCCATGACCACGGAAAAGATCGCAAACGCTGCGCCGAGGGCGCCGAGCACGAGGATGGGCGCGTAGGCATTCACGCTCCTCGCTCCTTCCAGTCGTCCTTGACCGATGGACCGCACCGGGCACCGTCTCGCCGCCTCGCGAAGATCGCGCATATGTGAGGCAGTTCACAAGCCCGACTGCTTCGCATCCTATGCCCGTCGATCTGTGATCTGCGACACGGGGTACGGCAACGCTCTTGTGATCTCCACCACCCGACGAAGGATCATGAATCACCGGCAGAGGTGATCTTCATACCGCCCGTGTCCAGACACTCACAAGACGTGACATTTTCCAAGATTGTGGCTGGTCAGAGGCGTGCGCCCTATCAAGACGAGGCGAGTGCGGGCAAATTCGCCCTGGACCCGCCCGGGTGATAAAGAGCCTCGCTTCACTCAGGCGGGGGGCCGATCGGTACCGAAGTGGACACGTGCGCGCTTTCACGATCTTCCGGGCACCTTCCACAGTGACCTCTCCGTGACCTGCGTCACCCCGGGAAGCGTCCGGTGAAAGCGGGCTTGGCCACCGGCGTCAAGGAGTGGTAAGCGAACGGCAATTCGGACGTTTCACGGAAAACCCATGATCACGGCCATGATCACCACAGTCCGCATTGTCCGTTACGGCGTCAATAAGGAGCACAGGGAACCGGATTCACCGATTCCGTGCGCAACTGTGGCGCAACACACGTTTCTTGAAGGGAACCGTGAAGCCCTGATAGCGGTTGTACTCATGTCCCACACCGCTCACATACCCAGCCACCGGAAGCCCCGCCGTAGCGCTTCGAAGCTCGCGCTGCGGGCCGGAGTTGCCGGTGGCGTCCTCGGCACCATCGCGGTGGCCGGTGCTGCCGGGCCGGCGAACGCCGAGCCGGTGACCGAGACCATCGAGATGCCCACCCTCAACGCGGACCTGTCCGCGGACCTGTCGAGCGCCGTGGCCGCCTCCGCCGAGGCGACCCAGCGGATCGCTCTCGACCAGGAACTGCAGGCCCAGGAGGACGCCGCGGCCGCCAAGGCCGCGAAGGAGGCCAAGACGGCCAAGGCCGAGGCCGAGCGCAAGGCGGAGGCCGAGGAGGCCCAGCGCAAGGCCGAGGCGAAGGCCCGGGCCGACGCCGCGGCCGAGGCCGCCGAGCGCGCCTCCCGCTCCTCCGAGCGCACCACGCTGTCCGCGTCCGCCGGTTCCTCCTCCTCCTCCGACGAGGACGGCGGTGGCTCCTCCTACGACTCCGGCCAGGCGACCGGCTCCGCCGCGGCGATCGTGGCCTTCGCCCGCGCCCAGGTCGGCGACGCGTACGTCATGGGCAGCACCGGCCCCAACTCCTGGGACTGCTCCGGTCTCGTGCAGGCCGCCTACCGCCAGGCCGGCATCGAGCTCCCGCGCGTCTCCGGCGACCAGTCGAGCCGCGGCACCTCCGTCTCGCTGGACAACCTCCAGCCGGGCGACATCCTCTACTGGGGCAGCCGGAGCAACTCGTACCACGTCGCGATCTACGTGGGCGGTGGCATGTTCGTCGGCGCGCAGAACCCCGAGACCGGCGTCGTCGAGCGGTCGCTCGACTACGACCGGCCGTCCGGCGCGGTGCGCGTGCTCTGAGGCGTACGCACAGGGCCTGAAGGGCCGTCGCTCCCCCGCTCGGGGTGGGAGCGACGGCCCTTCGCCGTGTCCCCGCCCAGCAGGAAGTGGGCGCCGACACCGGCGATCAGGCCCCAGAACGGCGAGCCGATCCCGGCGATCGTGACGCCCGACGCGGTGGCCAGGAACGTGATGACGGAGGCCTCCCGGTCCCGCTCGTCGGCGACCGTACGGGCCAGGCTCCCCGCGATCGAGCCGAGCAGCGCCACCCCGGCGAGCGTGGCGACCAGGGCGTCCGGCAGCCCGGTGAACAGCGCCACCAGCGTCGAGCCGAAGCAGCCCACCACCAGGTACCCGGCACCGCACGCCACTCCGGCGATCCACCGCTTCGCCGGGTCCCGGTGCGCGTCCGGCCCGGTGCAGATCGCCGCCGTGATGGCGGCCGGGTTCACCGCGTGCGACCCGAACGGCGCGAGGAGCACCGACACCAGGCCCGTCGACCCGCACACCACCCGGCTGTCCGGCCGGTACCCGGCGGCCTCCAGCACGGCGATGCCCGGCGCGTACTGCCCGGCCAGGGTCGCCACCAGCAGCGGCACGCCGATCCCGACGAGCGCCCCGACCGAGAACTGCGGCACCGTCAGGTGCGGTACGGCGAGCCCGAGCCCCGGCAGGTCCACCCGCAGGCCCCCGGTCGCCCCCGCCACCGCCAGCCCGGCCGCGAGCGCGCACACCACCGCGTACGTCGGCACCAGGCGCCGCGCCACCAGGTACGCCAGCAGCATCGCCCCGGCGAGCAGCGGGGCCGTACGCACCGAGGTGAACACGGCGGTGCCGAAGGAGAACAGCGTCCCGGCGAGCATCGCCGCCACCACACCGGCCGGGATACGGGCCATCACCCGCGCGAAGGCCCCCGTCGCCGTGAGCGCGGTGGCGGCCACGCCCGCCACCAGGAACGCGCCGACGGCCTCGGGGTAGCCGTGCTGGGGCAGGGCGGTGACCAGGATCGCCGCGCCGGGCGTGGAGAACGCGGTGATGACCGGGGCGCGGCTCCACCAGCTGAGCCCGACGCATGTGACGCCCGCCCCGATGGAGACCGCCCACACCCACGACGAGGTCTCCGCCCGCGACAGCCCGGCGGCCGACGCGGCGGCCAGCACGAGCGCGAGCGGCCCCGCGTAGGAGACCACCATGGCGACCGCCCCGGCGGTCACCGCGGTCAGGGGCAGCGCTCCACCGGTGCGTATCGGTCCACTGATCATGCGCTCATCGTGCCGTACCGCGATCAGGGGCGGCGTCCCGGGCGGTCAGGCCTTCGGCGCGACCTTCGACAGGCCGTTGATGATGCGGTCCATCGCGTCGCCGCCGGTCGGGTCGGTGAGGTTCGCCAGCATCTTGAGCGTGAACTTCATCAGCAGCGGGTGGGTCAGACCGCGCTGCGTGGCGATCTTCATGACCTTCGGGTTGCCGATCAGCTTCACGAAGGCGCGGCCCAGCGTGTAGTAGCCGCCGTAGGTGTCCTTGAGGATCTTCGGGTAGTTGTGCAGGGCCAGTTCGCGCTGCGCCGGCGTCGTACGGGCGTGCGCCTGGACGATGACGTCGGCGGCGATCTGCCCGGACTCCATGGCGTAGGCGATGCCCTCGCCGTTGAACGGGTTGACCAGGCCACCCGCGTCGCCGACCAGCAGCAGGCCGCGCGTGTAGTGCGGCTGGCGGTTGAAGGCCATGGGGAGGGCGGCGCCGCGGATCGGGCCGGTCATGTTGTCGGGGACGTACCCCCAGTCCTCCGGCATCGAGGCGCACCAGGCCTTGAGCACCTCGCGCCAGTCCAGTTCCTTGAAGGAGCCGGAGGTGTTGAGGACGCCGAGGCCCACGTTGGAGGTGCCGTCGCCCATGCCGAAGATCCAGCCGTAGCCGGGCAGCAGCCGGTCCTCGCCGGGACCGCGGCGGTCCCACAGCTCCAGCCAGGACTCCAGGTAGTCGTCGTCGTGGCGCGGGGAGGTGAAGTACGTGCGGACGGCCACACCCATCGGCCGGTCCTCGCGCCGGTGCAGGCCCATGGCGAGGGACAGGCGCGTGGAGTTGCCGTCGGCGGCGACGACGAGCGGCGCGTGGAAGGTGACCGGCGTCTTCTCCTCGCCCAGCTTGGCGTGCACGCCGGTGATCCGGCCGGTGCGGTCGTCGATCACCGGGGCGCCGACGTTGCACCGCTCGTGGAGCCGCGCCCCGGCCTTCTGGGCCTGGCGGGCGAGCTGCTCGTCGAAGTCGTCGCGCTTGCGGACCAGTCCGTAGTCCGGGTAGCTGGCCAGGTCCGGCCAGTCGAGCTGGAGGCGGACACCGCCGCCGATGATGCGCAGCCCCTTGTTGCGGAGCCAGCCCGCCTCCTCGGAGATGTCGATGCCCATGGCCACCAGCTGCTTGGTGGCGCGGGGCGTCAGGCCGTCGCCGCAGACCTTCTCGCGCGGGAACGCGGTCTTCTCCAGGAGCAGGACGTCCAGGCCGGCCTTGGCGAGGTAGTACGCGGTCGTCGAGCCGGCCGGACCGGCCCCGACGACGATCACATCCGCGGTGTGCTCGGTGAGGGGCTGCTGCTCGGTCACGGCGGGGTCTCCCGAATACTCGAAACTGCGTACCGGACGGCACGGGACGCGTGCAGTCTATGGGGACGTACCGATCACCGACCGGAAGGGCCACCCCGATGACCGAGCTGCTCCCCGCCTCCGTCGAGCCCGTGGTGCGGCTGCGTGTGCCCACCGACGAGGACGCGTACGCCTGGCACCGGGTGTTCGACGACCCGGAGGTGATGGAGTTCTTCCAGGGCGGCCCGGCCGAGCTGTCGGTCTACCACGAGTTCACCGCCCGGCAGCGCCGGCACGACGCCGAGCTCGGCTTCTGCCTGTGGACGCTGCTGGACGAGGACGGCGGGGTCATCGGCTTCACGGGCGCCCAGCCGTGGCCGCACGCCTGGGGGCCGGCCGGCGAGATCGAGATCGGCTGGCGGCTGGCGCGGTCGGCGTGGGGCAAGGGGTACGCGACGGCCGCCGCCCGCGCCACGCTGGAGCGGCTGCGGGCGGCGGGGGTGGAGCGGGTGGTCGCCATGGTGAACACCCGCAACGAGCGGTCGGTCGCGGTGACGCGGCGGCTCGGCATGGACCGGGCGGAGACGTACGCCATCCCCGGCAGCGGCGGGCAGGAGGGGTACTGCTTCCGCCTGGCGCTGGCCTCCTGATCCGCTCCCGTCCGGCGTCGCTCGGCATCCGCGCCGGCAGGGCCGCGCCGGACGCCTCGCGGGCGGCGCCCCGGCTGTCGTCCGTTTCCTGGAGCCGGCTTCCGGCGCCGTGAGTTCTCCGGGAAGGTGTACGGGGCGTCGTGGACGACGCCGACGAGGAGCGGGCGGGCGCGACGGGCCCTGTGATGAACGGTCACATCCGGCCCGGTGGCCGTTGCCCGCCGGTCGGCCCGGATCGCGTCATGCCGCCTTGGTGCCCCTGTGCAGCGCCACGATGCCGCCGGTCAGGTTCCGCCACGCCACCTTCGACCAGCCGGCCCGCTGGAGGCGCCGGGCGAGGGCGGGCTGGTCGGGCCAGCTCTGGATGGACTCGGCGAGGTACACGTACGCGTCCGGGTTGGACGACACGGCACGCGCCACCGGCGGCAGCGCGCGCATCAGGTACTCCTCGTACACGGTCCGGAACGGCGCCCAGGTGGGGTGCGAGAACTCGCAGATCACCACGCGCCCGCCGGGCTTGGTCACCCGGTACAGCTCGCGCAGCGCGGCGTCCGTGTCCTGGACGTTGCGCAGCCCGAAGGAGATGGTCACCGCGTCGAAGACGCCGTCCCGGAAGGGCAGCCTCGTGGCGTCGCCCGCCGTCAGCGGCAGCCACGGGTGACGCTTCTTGCCCTCGCGCAGCATGCCGAGCGAGAAGTCGCACGGCACGACGTACGCACCGGCATGCGCGAACGGCAGCGACGACGTGCCGGTGCCGGCCGCCAGGTCGAGGACCCTCTGTCCGGGGCGCGCGTCGACCGCCTTGGCGACCTCCTTGCGCCACCGCCGGTCCTGGCCGAGCGAGAGCACGTCGTTGGTGAGGTCGTAGTTCGCGGCGACGTCGTCGAACATCGAGGCGACTTCGTGCGGCTGCTTGTCCAGGGTTGCTCGCGTCACCCGCCCATTGTGGCAGGCGGCCCCGGCCGGCCTACGCGCGCCTGTGGACGAGGCGGCCGGCCACGACGGTGGCCACGCACGTCGAGGCGCCCAGACGCACGAGCGCGGCCGGGTCGGGGACGTCGAAGACCGCGAACCGCGCCGGTCCGCCGACGGTGAGCCCCGGCAGCAGCACCAGCGGCTTGGGCGAGAACGACGCCGGCCCCGGCAGGCTGGGCGGGCGGTGGCCGACGACCAGCCCCGCCCGCCGCACCGCGTCCAGGGCGGCACGGGCGCGCAGCTCACCGGCGACGGCGACCGTGCCGTGCGCCAGCATGCGCTGGACCCCGCGCCGGGCGCTGGCACCCTGCCGTGAGGGGTCCGCGCGGAAGACGGCCCGCGCCCGCTCGCCGGTGATCGGCTCGGTGCCGAGCGTGCCGGCCTCGCGGGGGTCGGGGTGGTACGCCTGCTCCAGGAGCTCGGGGCCGTAGGGGTTGAGCAGCCCGGGGGTGAGGATGCCGGGCCACCGCCGCACCCGCGCGGTGGGGTGGGCGGCGGCCAGCTCCTCGTACGGGCCGAGGGCGGCGATGTACGCGCCCTCGACGAGGACCGCGGCCCGGGGCGAGGCGTCGGCGGCGTGGATCGTCAGCACGGCCGGCTCAGGTGGCGGGGAGCAGCTTGAGCTCGGGGTGGGCCGTGCCGCCCTCGATCGCCGTGGAGGAGATGTGGGAGGCGACGCGCTCGTCGACCGGGTCGTCCGCCGGGTCGTCGTGGACCACGATGTGCTCGTACGTCGTGGTCCGCTGCGCCGGGACGCGGTCGGCGGTGCGGATCATGTCGATCATCTCGCGCAGGTTGGAGCGGTGCTTCGCGCCCGCCGACGAGACGACGTTCTCCTCCAGCATGATCGACCCCAGGTCGTCGGCGCCGTAGTGCAGGGTCAGCTGCCCGATCTCCTTGCCCGTGGTGAGCCAGGAGCCCTGGATGTGGGCGATGTTGTCGAAGAACAGCCGCGCGATGGCGATCATCCGCAGGTACTCGAAGAGCGTGGCCTGCGTGCGGCCCTTCAGGTGGTTGTTCTCCGGCTGGTAGGTGTACGGGATGAACGCGCGGAAGCCGCCCGTGCGGTCCTGGACGTCACGGATCATCCGCATGTGCTCGATGCGCTCGGCGTTCGTCTCGCCCGTGCCCATCAGCATGGTGGACGTCGACTCCACGCCCATCGTGTGCGCGGTCTCCATGATCTCCAGCCACCGCTCGCCCGACTCCTTCAGCGGCGCGATGGCCTTGCGCGGCCGTTCCGGCAGCAACTCCGCGCCGGCGCCCGCGAACGAGTCCAGTCCGGCGGCGTGGATGCGGGCGATCGCCTCCTCGACGGAGACGCCCGAGATGCGGGCCATGTGCTCGACCTCGGAGGCGCCGAGGGAGTGGATGACCAGCTGCGGGAAGTCCTTCTTGATGGCGGTGAAGTGCTTCTCGTAGTACTCGACGCCGTAGTCCGGGTGGTGCCCGCCCTGGAACATGATCTGCGTGCCGCCCAGCTCGACGGTCTCCGCGCAGCGGCGCAGGATGTCGTCCAGGTCCCGGGTCCAGCCCTTGGCGGTGTCCTTGGGCGGCGCGTAGAAGGCGCAGAACTTGCACGCCGTGACGCACACGTTCGTGTAGTTGATGTTCCGCTCGATGATGTACGTCGCGATGTGCTCCGTACCGGCGTAACGCCGCCGCCGCACCGCGTCCGCCGCCGCGCCCAGCGCGTGCAGCGGAGCCGACCGGTACAGGTCCAGCGCCTCCCCGGGGCTGATCCGCCCACCGTCGGCGGCACGGTCGAGCACGGACTGGAGGTCGGCCTTCTCGGTCACCGGGTGTCCCTTTCGGCAGGGTTGTGGACGGACCGAACCAGCCTACGCCAGCGTTTCGGCCGCCTCCGGGCGCACCCCACCGGCCCTCGGGGGGCGGGGGCGGCCCTTGCCCGGGGGCCGGCGAGCGCCCGCACGCCACCGCCCCGGGGCGCTAGGCCAGCAGCTCGACCGCCACGTCCGCCGGGAACCCGGTCGTCGGACCGGTCCGGCGGGCGAACTCCCGGACGCCGGCGAGCTGGTCCGCCCCGAAGCGGAAGTCCAGCGTCGTGAAGTACTTCTCCAGCAGCGCCGCGTCGAACGCCTCCCAGCGCGCGGCCTGCTCGGCGACCTTCGCGACCTCCTCCAGCGACACGTCGCGGGAGGCGAGGAACGCCTCGTGGACCAGGCGCACGACACGCGGCTCGCGCGCCAGGTACTCCTTGCGCACGGCCCACACCGCGAAGACGAACGGCAGGCCCGTCCAGTCCTTCCACATCTGCCCCAGGTCATGGACCTGGAGTCCCAGCCGGGGGGCGTCGTGCAGGGAGGCGCGCAGCGCGGCGTCGCCGATCAGGACGGCGGCCTCGGCCTCCTGCATCATCACGCCCAGGTCCGGCGGGCAGGTGTAGTAGTCGGGGGTGACCCCGTACCGCTCGGTGAGCAGCAGCTGCGCCAGGCGTACGGAGGTGCGGGAGGTGGAACCGAGCGCCACGCGCGCGCCGTCCAGGTCCTCCAGCGGCCGCTGGGAGACGATCACGCACGACATCACGGGGCCGTCGCAGCCGACCGCGAGGTCGGGGAAGGCGACCAGGTCGTCGGCGGCGCGCAGGAACTCGACGAGGGTGATCGGCGCGATGTCGAGGTCGCCCCGGACGAGCCGGTCGCTGAGCTTCTCCGGGGTGTCCTTCGTGAGTTCGAGGTCGAGGAGCGTTCCGGTGCGGGCCAGGCCCCAGTAGAGAGGGAGGCAGTTCAGAAACTGGATGTGTCCGACGCGGGGCCGGCTCCGCAGCTGGTGGGGATCGTCGGTTGAATTGTCCACATCGCGAGGCTAGCCCCGTCTCGTACGGCGGGCCGCGCCGGGTCCGGCGTCAGCGCGGAGGGGCTCCGCCGGACATCCGGGTGACGTGATCTTTCCCTCTACCCATGCGCGCACCCTGCGTGCTAGGCTCGACGCAAGTTGCAGTTTGGTTTCCCTTGCAGTACAGAGCCTGCGGAGCATGTGACCCGCAGGCTTTTGTAGTTTTCAGACTTGTTTGGCAGGTTCTGGAGCAGGGCAACCCTTTGGCCCATAGGAGGGCTTATGGCTACCGGAACCGTCAAGTGGTTCAACGCTGAAAAGGGCTTCGGCTTCATCGCCCAGGACGGCGGCGGCCCGGATGTCTTCGTCCACTACTCCGCGATCAACGCGTCCGGCTTCCGCTCCCTCGAGGAGAACCAGGTCGTGAACTTCGACGTCACCCAGGGCCCGAAGGGCCCGCAGGCGGAGAACGTCACCCCGGCCTAGTCGTTCGGGTCGGCGATCGCGCACGACTTTCAGTACCAGCTAGTAGCAGTACCCAAGGAGCCCTTTCCGTCCGGTCGCACGGCCGCGCGGAGAGGGCTCCTGCCTTGTCCGGCCCCGTCACCGGTCGTACAGCTCGTCGATCTCCGCCGCGTACCGCTCCAGCACCGCCTTGCGCCGCACCTTCAGCGTCGGTGTCAGTACGCCGTCGGCGACGCTGAAGTCCCCGTCCAGGATGGTGAACGCCCGGATCCGGGCCGGCCGGGACACCCGCGCGTTCGCCGCGTCGACCGCCTCCTGGACCAGGGCGCGCACGGCCGCCCCGTCCAGGCCGCGCACGGCGTCGGCGTCCACGGTGATCAGCGCGACCGGATAGGGGCGGCGGTCACCGGCCATGACGGCGTGCGAGACGACCGGCGCCCGCTCGATGAGCAGCTGGACCTCCGCCGGGCTGAGGTTCTTCCCCGACGACGTGATGATCAGGTCCTTCTTGCGGCCCGTGATGGTCAGGAACCCGTCCTCGTCCAGCGCCCCGAGGTCCCCCGTGTGCAGCCACCCGTCGCCGGCGACCTCACCGGCCGCCACCATCGGCCCGCGCGCCAGGATCTCCCCGTCCTCCGCGACGCGTACCTCGCACCCCGCCACGGGCCGCCCGACGGTCCCGTGACGCACCGCGCCGGGGTGGTTCAGCGAGATCACCCCCGCCGACTCGGTCATGCCGTACCCCTCGAAGACCTGGATCCCGCAGTCCCGCAGGAACTCCAGCGTCTCCGGCGCGATGGGCGCGGCTCCGGTGAGCGCCACGCGCAACCTGCCGCCGAGCGCCTCCCGCACCTGCCGCGGGGAGGCCCCGAACGACAGGGCCATGCCGTGCACCTTCTCGAAGAGGCGCGGCACCGACGGCAGATGCGTGGGCTGCGCCTCCGCCAGCTCCGCGACCACGTTCTCGACGCGCCCGCCGAAGTAGCACAGCTCACCGCCGTGCAGCAGGGTGGTGAACTGGATCATCTGGGCCAGCAGGTGGGCCAGGGGCAGGTAGAGATACGTGCGGTCGCCGGGGCCGGCCTCGATCAGCGGGAGCGTGGCGTCCTGGACGGCACCGAAGTTGCCGTGCGTGAGGCGGACGCCCTTGGGCGGGCCGGTGGTGCCCGAGGTGTACATGATGGCCGCCCCGTCGTCCGGGCGGACGGCCGCCGCCCGGTCGGGCGGCCCGTCCGGGGAGCCCTCCACCGCCGGGACGGTGCCGAGCTCCACCACGTGCCGCAGCGCGGGCAGCCCTCCCCGCACCGCCGCCACCCGCTCCCCCTGCGCCGCGTCCTCCACGAGCACCACCGAGGCTCCCGAATCACCGAGGACCCAGGCCAGTTCCTCCGGCCCGGCCGACGGGTAGACGGGCACCACCACCGCGCCCGCGGCGAGCACGGCCAGGTGCGCGTACGTCCACTCCACCCGGGTCTCGGACAGGATCGCGACCCGGTCCCCCGGGGCCACGCCCAGCGCGGCCACGCCCCGCCGCCAGTGCCGTACCGTCACCCGCAGCCGGTCGTAGCCGACCGAGGTCCAGGTCCCGTCGTCGCGCCTGTGCCGCAGCGCCGGCAGCTCGCCGTACCGCTCCGCCGCCCACTCGGTGAGGACCGCGAGTGTCACGGGCCGTATGTCGTCCATGGGCCGACGGTAAGGACGGCGAGGGCGGCGGGGACATGACGGAAAACGTCGGCCCCGCTGACCCCGGCGCTCAACACCGGTACGGTCCGGCCATGGCCATGGCCAAGCGGACCATCACCGTGCACCATGTGCGGGCCCTGGTGCGCGGCGCGCGGCGGCAGGGGCTCGACACCGTGCCGCTCCTCCAGGCCGCCGGGATCCCTCCGCTGCTGCTGGGGGACGACCGGGCGCGGGTCACCTCGGCGCAGTTCGCGCTGCTGTTCCGGGCGCTGTACCGGGCGACGGGCGACGAGTTCCTGGGGCTCGCCACCGCGCCGAGCCGGCCCGGGACGTTCGCGATGATGTGCCACGTCTCGCTCGGCTGCCGGGACCTGGGGGCGGCGATCGAGCGCGGTACGGCGTTCTACCGGCTGTTCCCGGGCGGGCCCGAGCTGGGCCTGCGGTGCGAGGGGGGCGAGGCGGCCCTGACGGTGGGCGGTGGTCTCGGGGACGAGGACCGGTTCCTCACCGAGTGCCTGGTGATCATCTGGCACCGGCTGTGCAGCTGGCTCGTCGGGCGCCGTATCCCGCTGCTGCGGGCCCGTTTCGCCTACCCGCCGCCGCCGCACCGGGACGAGTACGCCGGGCTGTTCGGGTGCCCGGTGGTCTTCGGCGCGGAGGCGACCGAGGCGGCGTTCCCGGCGCACTGGCTGACCGCCCCGCTCGTACGGGACGAGCGGGACCTGGACGAGATGCTGCGCCGCACGCCCTTCGAGCTGCTCAGCCGCCGGGCGTACGGCACGACCGTGGCCGAGCAGGTGCACTGTGTCCTCGCCCGGGCGCTGCGGGTCTCGCCCCGGCTGCCGTCGCTGGGCGAGGTCGCGGCGCGGCTGGCGGTGAGCCCCGCGACGCTGCGGCGCCGGCTCCAGCGGGAGGGGACCTCGTACCAGCGGCTGAAGGACACGGTACGGCGGGACGCGGCCATCGCGGGCCTGGCCGAGGGGCGCGAGCCGGTCGCCGAGCTGGCCGCGCGGCTGGGGTTCTCGGAGGACACCTCGTTCCACCGGGCGTTCCGCCGGTGGACGGGCACGACGCCGGGTGCGTACCGGGGCCGGGGAAGCTGAGCGTTCCGGTCAGCCCCTTCCTTACTCCGGGGTCACTACGGTCTCCCACACCGTCCCACCCCCACCGGACGTCGGGAGAGCCGCACATGCGCGTACGAACCACGGTGCCGGCCTGCGTGGCCGCACTCGCCCTGACCTTCGCCGCCCCCACCCCCGCCGCCGCCTCCGCCGGGGAGGCTCCGGGGTCCCCCGGCGACCTGGTGAGCGCCGAGCGCTCCGCCTTCCACCCCCTGCCCGGGCAGCCGACCGCCACCAGGGCCTGGAAGATCCACTACCGCTCGACGTCGGTGACCGGCACCCCGAACGTCGTCTCCGGCACCGTCATCGTCCCGCGGGACGGCCGCACCGGGCCCCGGCCGCTGATCACCTACGCCGTCGGCACCGTCGGGCTCGGCGACTCGTGCGCGCCCAGCGCGGGCTTCCCCAGGGGCACCACGATGGAGGCCAACCTGATCCAGCAGCTCACCCTGCGCGGCTGGGCGGTGGTGGTCACCGACTACGAGGGCCTCGGCACACCCGGAGAGCACACGTACACCGCCGGATCCTCGGCCGGGCACGCCATGCTGGACGCGGCCCGCGCGGCGATCCGCCTGCCGGAGGCGGGGCTCGGCGCGGACACCCCGGTCGGCATCATGGGCTACTCGCAGGGCGGCCAGGCCGCCGGCTGGGCGGCCGAACTGCACTCCTCGTACGCCCCGGAGCTGAAGGTGAAGGGCACGGCGGCCGGTGGCGTACCGGCACGGCTGGCGCGCCTCGCGCCCGTGCACGACGGTTCGTACGGCTCGGGGCTGCTGTTCATGGCGGCGGCCGGGCAGGACGCCGCGTACCCGGAGCTGAAGCTCGACTCGTACCTCAACACGGCCGGCACGGCGCTGATCGGCTTCCTCCGGGACAACTGCGTGGCGGTCGACGCGACCGTCGGTTCCTTCAAGCGGATCTCCGACCTGACGGTGCGCGATCCGCTGGAGACCCCCCAGTGGCAGGCCCGGCTCGCCGAGTCGGACCTCGGGAGGAAGGCGCCCGGCCACCCGGTGTACCTCTACCACGCGCTCGCCGACGAGTTGATCCCGTACTCCCAGGGCTCGGGGCTGCGCGAGGACTGGTGTGCCAGGGGCGCCGACGTGCGCTGGCGCACCATCGTGGTCGGCGAGCACGTCTCCGGCGTGATCACCGAGTCCCCGAGGGCCGCCGACTGGCTGGCGGACCGGTTCGCCGGGAAGCCCGCGTCCGGCGACTGCTGAACCCGCGAGCGTGCGCCCACGAGCGACGAGGTCCGTGTGGCGCCCCTCGGTACGGCCGGGGGGCGCCACGTCGTCCCGTTGTGCTCAGCAGCGGGGCCTCTACGCTGGATCACATGACCGAACGCAAACCGCCAGGTGTCGACGTCGAGTCATGGGTCGACAAGCAGATCCGCGAGGCGACCGAACGCGGTGACTTCAGCGACCTCCCCGGCTTCGGCAAGCCTCTGCCGGACGACACCGCCCCGTACGACGAACTGTGGTGGGTCAAGGGCAAGATGCACCGCGAGGGGATCGCCCCCGTCCTGCCGCCCGCGCTCGCCCTCCGCAAGGAGGCGGAGGACGCGCTGGAGGCGGTGGGACGGGCGACGAGCGAGGCGGAGGTGCGCCGGATCGCCGCCGGGATCAACGAGAAGATCGCCGAAGCGGTCCGCCGCCCGCCGGCGGGCCCGCCCCTGCGGCTGGTCCCCCTCGACGCCGACGAACTCGTCCGCCAGTGGCGGTCCCGGCGCGACGCACCCTAGTCGGCGCACAACGCCGCCGCACAAACGTTTTACGCGTCAGACGTCTCGCGCGTACCGCACCCGGTAGCGCAGGTGCGTGACGTTCTTCCCCTCGGCGACGGAGACCGGTCCCTCCAGCTCGTACGGCGCGCCCGTCAGGTCCGGGAAGAACGGCGTCCCGCCTCCGAGCAGCACCGGCACCAGGTCGATGCCGACCTCGTCGACGAGCCCGGCCTCCAGGCACTGCCGGGCGATCGTCCCCGCGTTGACCACGACGTGCCTGCCCTGGGCACCCGCGAGTTCACGGGCGAGCGCCACCGCCTTCTCCACCCCCTCGGTGACGAAGTGGAACGGCGCTCCCTCCCGGGGCCAGCCGTCCGGCACCGAGTGGGTGACGACCACGACGGGCACCCCCATCGGGTGGTCGCCGCCCCATCCGCCGGTCAGGTCGAACAGCTTGCGCCCGACGACCAGCGCCCCGGTCTCGCGGACGGTCCGGTGCCAGTGCGCGGCGCTCACCCCGGTGAGCCGGAAGGTCAGCTCGGGGTGGGTGGTCCCGACGGTCACGTCGCCGTTGCCGTACCAGGTGAACAGCTTGTCGAAGCCCGTCTCGTCCGGCCCCGAGATGTAGCCGTCGAGGGACATGCTGGCCCCGGTGTACACCTTGGTCGTCATGATGCCGCTCCTTCGTGGGTCGTCGGAGGGGTGGACCGCCGGCGGCGGGAAAACTCATCGCGACGGGCGTAGCGTGAGTCGTGTCTCGGGGAGAACGCCGTCCGCCCCCAGGGAGGCGCACCATGGTCACCACCGCACTGGCCTCCGCCCTCGACATCCCCCGTACGCATCCCCTGCGGGCGCGGGCGGTGAACGCCGCCGAGCTCCGCGCGATGACCGCCACGCTGAAGGGGCTGGGCCCCGGCGACTGGTCGCTCGGCACGGCGTGCGACGGCTGGACCGTGCGGGACCTCGCCACCCACGTGGTGGGGCAGTACGAGGAGCTCGCCCGGCCGTGGCTGCTGGTCGGCCGGACGCTGCTCGGCCGTCGGCGCCACCCGCGACTGGCGCCGCTGGACGCGCACAACCTGTGCCAGGTGGAGGCCCGGTGCTCCGTGCCGCCCCAGGCCGTCGCGGAGCTGCTGGACCGGTTCGGTCCACCGGGACTGCGGGCGGTGGAGCGTCTGCCGGGCGGCCTGCGGCGGCGGGTCCCGCTGAGCGCGCTGTTCCCGGAGGCGAAGGAACTGCCCGACGACTCCATGGACTACCTGGCCAGGGTGCTGATCACCCGCGACACCTGGATGCACCGGGTGGACATCTGCGACGCCACCGGCCGTGAGCCCGTCCTGCACGAGCACGACAAGGAAGTCGTCGGCCAGGTGCTGCTGGACCTCGCCCTGGACTGGAACGGCCCTCCGGCGTTCCTGGACCTGTCCGGTCCGGCCGGCGGCCGCTGGAGGCTGGGACGGGGAAGGCCCGCCGTGGTGGTGCGGACGGACGCCGTGACGCTCATGCGCCACCTGTCGGGCCGCCCCCGGCCGGGCGGCGTCGACTGCGACGGAGATCCCGCCGCCGTGGCGGCCGTCGAGGCGGCGCGGGTCGCGTTCTGACCGGCGGGAGGCGACAGCCGTGTCACGCCGGCCGGCAGGCGCGGCAGCGGCCCGGCTCGGGCGCGCGGAAGGCGCGGTCGCAGGACTCGCACGTCTGGAACGGGTCGGGAGCCGCCGGTGCCGAAGGGAGCGGCGGCGGCAGCAGGGCGGTGAGGCGGTAGGCCAGTACGGCGGCCGGGTTGCGCATCCGGTCGGGGAGGCCTGCGGTCAGGGTCCGCCGTACGGCGTCGGGGGCGGCGTCCCGTTCCAGCCAGGCGGCGACGCCGGGGGCGAGGCGCTGGACGTCCGGTTCGGAGAGCAGCAGGCGGCGGTCGTCGCGGCGCAGCCCGGCGAGGAGGCCGACGGCGGCACGGTGGCGGTCGGGGTCGTGGGAGCCGGGCGCCGGGAGGGGCGGGGCGGGTGGCCCGGGGACGGGCTCGGGTCGCGGCTCGGGCGCGGACGCGGGCCCGGGAGGCGCGGGTGAGGACGGCTGCTCGGGAGCGGGGCCGGGGTCGGGGTCATGTACGGGTACGGGTACGGGACCGGCCACCGACTCGGGCACGGGGTCCGTCCCGGGAGCGGCCACGGGGGCGGGATCCGGCGCCGGGATGGCGTGGGCGGCGCCCGGTCTGTTGTAGGAGACCGTGCGCGGCAGCAGCCGGCCATTCGGCAGCCGCTCGCACGAGCGCGCCAGATACCCGGCGGCCTCCAGCTCCCGCATGGCCTCCGTGATGCGCTGCTCGCTCTCCGGGAAACGGTCGGCGAAGCACTTGATGCCGACGCGGGCCCCGGCGCGCAACGACTGGATGTGGACGGCGAGCCCGATCGCGACGAGGCTCAACTCGCGATGCTGGGCGAGGTGGTTGCCGACCACGGTGTAGTGGCTGGTGTGCCGCACGTTGACGTGGACGACACCGGATCGGGGGGCCGATCGGCGAACGGGGGGCTTCGCGCGCGAGGGCGCGCTAAGGTTCTGAACATCCATCGGGAAGCCGCTTACTTCCTAGGTGGCTAGGCCCTCGTCCGGGATGGCCGTCCCGGCGAGGGCTGTCGCATGTCTGCGGTCGGTCGCGGTGAGCATATGCCAGCCAACCCGCCCCAAATCCAGCCGAGTGGGCACACTCCACCCATGTGGGTGACGGGAGGGTGGGGTGGGGTGGGGAAGGTCTTTTCCCCTACGTTCTTTTCTCTGTAGGCGTCGCGGCCCACCGCGTCCCGGTCCACCGCGTCGCGGGAATCCACGACGCGGTACGCGGCCGGCGCCGTCACAGTCCGGTCAGCTCGGCCCAGACCGTCTTGCGAGGCGCCGGTCCGGGCGTCACGCCCCACCGGTCGGCGAACGCCTCGACGAGCAGCAGCCCCCGCCCCGCCTCACCGTCGGACGGCTCCCGTACGACGGGCATGCGCTCACCCCGCGTATCCGTCACCTCTATACGGAGGACATCCCCGGCCACGAGGAGCGTCAGCCGGAAGTCCCGCCCGGGGACACGCCCATGGACGACGGCGTTCGCCGCCAGCTCCGCGACGACCTGCGCCGCCGCGTCGAACGCCAGTCCCCAGGAACGGAGTTGCTCGACCGTGAGCAGCCGGGCCAGCCGAGCGCCCCGGCGGGTCGGCGACAGTTGGACACTGAACTGGCGAGTGAGGGTCGTTTCGTGATTCACGTCACTCAGAGTGGCGCAGCGCACCTAACCTGAACAGTGATGTTGCCTGTACGTGCGGTGACTGTCCTGGTGTTGTCCAGCCCGGTCCAGCCGGTACACGGACACGGGAGACGGGGTGTTGATGAGCGAAGAGGAACTGGGCCTGGAGGACGACGACTCCAGGGCCGTCATCACGGCGGTGGGCCGCCAGCTGAAGTTGTGGCGCGAGGCGGCACGCCTCAAACCGGCCGAGTTCGGCACCGCCATCGGCTACGGCGAGAACCTCGTCTACAAGGTCGAGGCCGGCAAGCGCATCCCCAGGCCGGAGTACCTGGAGAGGGCGGACGAGGTCCTGGGCGCGGGCGGCAAGATCGCAGCGATGGCGAAGGACGTCGCGGAGGCGCGGTACCCGAAGAAGGTCCGGGACCTGGCGAAGCTGGAAGCCAACACGGTCGAGATGGGTGCGTACACGAACACCGTGGTGGATGGCCTGTTGCAGACCGAGGACTACGCACGCGCGCTGTACAGGCTGCGGCGTCCGGCATACGGAGAGGACGAGGTCGAGCGACAGGTGGCCGCACGGATGGATCGGCAGCACATCTACCAGCTGAGCCCGGCGCCCCTGCTGACATTCGTCCAGGAAGAGGCGACGCTACGACGCCCCGTCGGGGGCAGAATGGTTCTACGCCACCAGCTCGAACGTCTGTTGGAGCTGGCCAAGTTGAGGCACGTCGAGATCCAGGTCATGCCCACGGAGGCGGAGGAGCACGCGGGCCTTGCCGGATCCCTGCGTGTGCTCAAGCTCAAGGGCGGCACCGCAGTGGGACACGACGAGGTGCAGCTCACGAGCCGCCTGATCTCCGACCCGAGGGAAGTGCAGGTTCTCGAGATGCGCTATGGCATGATCCGGGCCCAGGCTCTCACCCCTCGGGAGTCTCTGGCCTTCATCGAGAAGATTCGGGGAGAGACATGAGCCTCACGCTTTCGACCGGGACCACACCGGAGTGGCACAAAAGCAGCTACAGCACCAACGACGGCCCTGCGTGCGTCGAAGTCGCCTGGCTCAAGAGCAGCTACAGCACCAACGACGGCCCCGACTGCGTCGAAGTCGCCACCGCCGTCAACACCATCCGCGTCCGCGACTCCAAGAACCCCGCCGGCCCCCAGCTCGCCGTCACGCCCGCCGCGTGGTCCGCGTTCCTCGGCGGCGTCTGAGCGCCGCACCTCCCGCGACCGGGCGGTCGCCGACGGCAGCCGCCCGGTCCGCACCGCCGGGTGAGCCGGGCGGCCAGGACGGCGGCCGGGCCGCCGGCTTGCCGACCACCGACCGCACGGCCCCGCCCGCCCCTTGCCGGAAGCGGGCGCCACATCGCCTTGCCCACCTCGCAATCCACGCAGGCGGCCGGGGCGGCCGGGGAACGGGGCGGCCCCGGTCCGCGTAACGGCGTCGCCCGGCGGGCGCGGTGGCGCGGTACGCGCTTTTCCTATGGTCGTATTCGCTCTCTGTCATCCCTCATGCACCATGCCGTGGGCATATCGCCGCTTTCTCCGGCGGAGTGACGGGCATCGAACCGTCATTGAGGTGGACACGACCACCTCCGAACGGAAGGGCGGGCCATGTTCCCGAACACACTCGACACGTTCGTGACCTCCGTACGGCACGGCAAGGAGATGATGATGATCCACCGGGTCACCGGTGGATACCTCACCCACAACGGCGACCTCCAGATCGAGACCGACCCGGTCGAGAACATCCACAACAAGCGCCACCTCTGGGTCGCCCACCTGGACGGCTACTACAAGGGCAACGCCGTCTACCTCTTCCAAAACAAGCGGGAGGACAAGTACCTGTCCATCAACCCGGACAACGTCCGTGACGGCATGCGCTTCACCGACCTGGTGGACCCGAAGGACCCCCAGGCCGCGAAGAAGGCCAACGCCCAGCGGTTCCTGGTGCTGCCCATGTGCAGCAACGGCGGGTACGCGCTGGTCCCGGTGCTCGCCACGGAGTACGCCCTCATGCCGATGGGCAACCGGCCCGGTCCCGGCTGCGACCGGCCGCTTCCGCACTGGGGCGGACAGTCGTCGGACAACGCCTCGCACGACTTCGTACGGGCGCCCGACCAGCCCGAGCGCGAGGACCCCACGGACCGGGACATCACGGGCTCGGTCGGCCGTGCCGGCGGAGCGGGCGGCTCGTAGGGCGGTGAGCCCGCCGGTCACTCCCCTTTCTCGTACAGCGCCTCTATGTCCGCCGCGAAGTCCCGCGCTATCGCCGCCCGCTTGAGCTTCAGGGAAGGCGTCAGGTGACCGCCCTCCTCCGTGAAGTCGGTCGTCAGGACGCGGAAGCGGCGGATGGACTCGGCGCGCGAGACCAGGCGGTTGGCCTCGTCGACCGCCCGCTGGAGGGCCGTTCTCAGGTCCTCGTCCGTCACGAGGTCCCGCAGTGGCACGTCGTCCTTCTTCCTCATACGGCGCCAGTGCGCCAGGCCGTCCGGTTCCAGGGTGATCAGGGCGGTGACGTAGGGACGGTCGTCGCCGACCACCATGCACTGGGAGACCAGGGGGTGGGCGCGGAGCCAGTCCTCCAGCGGGGCGGGCGTGACGTTCTTGCCGCCCGAGGTGATGATGATGTCCTTCTTGCGGCCCGTGATGGTGAGGTAACCGTCCTCGTCCAGCGCGCCCAGGTCGCCCGTGGCGAACCACCCGTCGGTGACCGCCGGCACCGCCCGGCCGCGTTCCGCGTCCCAGTAGCCGGCGAAGACGTGGCCGCCGCGCAGCAGGACCTCGCCGTCCTCGGCGATCCGCACCGCCGTACCCGGCATCGGCCGGCCCACCGTGCCCAGCTTGGGCCTGAGGGGCGGGGTCACGGTGGACGCGGCGGTGGTCTCCGTCAGGCCGTACCCCTCGAACACGTCGATTCCGGCGCCCGCGTAGAACGACGCGAGGCGCCGCCCCAGCGGGGAGCCGCCGCAGATCGCGTACCGCACGCGGCCACCGAGGGCCGCCCGGATGCGGCGGTAGACCAGCGGGTCGTACAGGGCGCGGGCGGCCCGCAGGCCGAGCGACGGTCCGGGACCGGTGCCGTGCTGGGCCGCCTCCACCGCCTCGCCGTACCGCCGGGCGACCGTCGCGGCCCGGTCGAAGGAGGCGGCCCGGCCCATCTTCTCGGCGGTGGCGCGGCCGGTGTTGAACACCTTCTCCAGGACGTACGGGATCGCCAGCAGGAACGTGGGGCGGAAACCGGCCAGGTCCGCGAGGAGGTCCTCGGTCCGGATGGACGGCGCGTGGCCGAGGCGCACCCGGGCGCGCAGACAGCCGATGGCGACCATCCGGCCGAACACATGGGACAGGGGCAGGAAGAGCAGGGTGGAGGCCGGGTCCTTGCTGACGGACTTGAAGACCGGGTGCAGCAGTTCGACCGCGTTGTCCACCTCGGCGAAGAAGTTGGCGTGGGTGAGGACACAGCCCTTGGGGCGGCCGGTGGTGCCGGAGGTGTAGATGAGGGTGGCGATCGAGTCCGGGGACAGGCCGGCCCGCCGCGCGGTGATCACCTCGTCGGGTATCCGGTGGCCCGCCTGGCGCAGGGTGCCGACAGCGCCGTTGCCGAGGACCCACAGGTGCTCCAGCCCCGGCATCCGCTGCCGTTCGCCGCTGATGAGCCGGGCCTGGTCCATGTTCTCCACGGCGCACGCCACCGCGCCGGAGTCCTGGAGTATCCAGCGGGCCTGGAAGGCGGAGGAGGTCGGGTAGACGGGGACGGTGACCAGTCCGGCGGCCCACGCGGCGAAGTCCAGCAGGGTCCATTCGTACGTCGTACGGGCCATGATGGCGAGCCGGTCGCCCGGCCGCAGGCCCTCGGCGACGAGCCCCTTGGCCACCGCGAGGACTTCGGCGGCGAAGCCGGCGGCGGACACGTCGGACCACGCGCCCTCGGCGTCCTTGCGGCTGAGCACCGGATCGGCGGGCGCCTCACGGGCGTTGTCGAAGGGGATGTCGGCGAGGGAACCGCTCGTCACGGGGGGAACGAGGGGCGGGACGGAGACTTCGTGCGGCGGCTGGGTGGGGGCGACTGTCACGTGCGGCTCCTTCGTCGGGCCGGGGCCGAGGAGTCGCTGCCGGGGCACCGTCTCGACCCTTTCCTGACCTTTGAGTAACCTTACTCAGGAGTAAATCTAGGGCCGAGCAGGGAGTCAGGACAATGGCCGATCGTCATCCGCGCCCCACCGCCACGGCACCCGGCCGTTTCCCCGCCCGGCGGCTCGGCCCGTCACCGCTCGCCCTGGCGGCCGGCGCCCTGCGATCCCCGTTCAAGCACCCCGGGCCGGACGCGCCGGCCCCCGGCCGACGGCTCGTCGCGCCCGGCGTACGGATCGACCCGGCCAGCCTCGGGGCGTACGCCCGCGTGTGCGGGTTCCGGGGGGCGGGGCCGGTGCCGCTGCCGTACCCGCACGTCCTGGCGTTCCCGCTCGCCCTGCGTCTGATGGCCGCGCGGGACTTCCCCCTGCCTCTCCTCGGGCTGGTCCACACCTGGATCGAGGTCACCCAGCACCGGCCGCTGCACCCGGCCGAACACCTGGAACTCACCGTCCGGCTGGCCGCGGTGGCCCCGCACCGGCGGGGCACCGAGGCCACCGTCACCACCGAGGCGCGGGTGGCGGGCGAGCCGGTCTGGGAGTCCCGCAGCGGCTACCTGGCCCGCCACCGGGCACCCGGCCCCCACCCGGCGGAACCCGCACCGCACGCCGCACCGCCGCCCGTCCCGCAGGCCGCACCGCTCCCCACGCCGCTGCCCGCCCGCGCGCAATGGCGCCTCGCACCGGGGCTGGGCCGCCGCTACGGCCGCGTCTCCGGCGACCGCAACCCGATCCACCTGCACCCGCTCACCGCCCGCGCCTTCGGCCACTCGCGGCCGATCGCCCACGGCATGTGGACGTTCGCCCGCTGCCTGGCCGAGCGGGACCAGGACCTCCACGGCGTACGCGTACACGCACGGTTCAAGGCGCCCGTCCCGCTCCCGGCCACCGTGACCTACGCCGCCGGGGACACCGCCTTCCAACTGCGCGGCGCGGACCGGGTCCACCTCACCGGGACGGTGACCAGCGCCGACCGTCCATGAGGCCGCCCAGGCCCGTCCAGGCGAAGTTCATCAGGGTCGCGGCCGCCTCCTTGGCCGACACCCCGGGTGTCTCGTTGGCCCACTGCGCCAGTGACTCCGCCGCGCCCACCAGGGCCTGGGCGAGCCCGGACACGTCCCGGTCGCCGAACGGGGGATCCTGGTGCGCGCCCCGGGCCGCCTCGCCGATCAGGCCGGTCACGAACGCCGCCATCTCGTCCCGCATGGCCGCCACTTCCGCCGCGAAGGGCTCACCGTGCGTACGGGCCTGCTGGTGCAGCACCGCCCAGCCGTCCGGGTTCTCGGCGGTGTGCGTGAAGAAGGCGGTGAGCCCCGCCCACAGTTGCCGGTCGGCGGGCAGCCCCGGCCCGGCGGCGTCCCGCTCCACCCCGGCCCGTACGGCGGCGACCAGCGCGGCGGCCTCCCGGCGGATGCAGGCGGTGAAGAGCTCCTCCTTGGAGTTCAGGTAGAGGTAGACCAACGGCTTGGACACGCCCGCGAGTTCGGCGATCTCGTCCATCGAGGCGGCCCGGTATCCCCGCTGCCCGAAGGTCCGCACGGCCGCGTCCAGCATCTGCTGTTCGCGCACGGCCCGCGGCATGCGCTTGGCCTTCGTCCCCGTCCTCTTCACGACAACCGTCCTCCTACTTCTCGGCAGTCGGTAAGCCTACGGCCCGGCGGGAGGGCGCGTGCCGCGCACATAGCCCGGCGACACATGCGCCGTTCGCTACCGAAAGTGTTCATGTCACTCCCGCAGGTGATGTTCCGTGGTCCCGGGGGGCTGCTTCCCTACAGAGGTCGCTCTTTGCCGGACACTCCCGATCGGAGTTCTGCATGAGGCTGTTCGCCCGCCGCACCTGCGTCGCGTTGCTCCTGCTGCTTCCCCTCGCCGCGACCCCGTCCACCGCCACCGCCGACGACGACGACCGGCCCGCGCCACTGCGGACCACCGCGGCGCCGGTGCCCGACCAGTACATCGTCACCCTGAAGCCGGGCACGACCTCGGCGGTCCGGATCGCCCAACAGCTCGGCGTCACCCCGCTCCACGAGTACTCCAGCGTGCTGCGCGGTTTCACGGCCAGACTCAGCGCCTCCCAGCTGGCGACCGTACGGGGCCTGCCGGACGTGGCGGCCGTCGAGCAGGACGCGGTGGTGACCGCCGGCCCCCTGCGCGCGAACCGCGCCCCGGCCGCCAGCTGGGGGCTGGACCGCATCGACCAGCCGTATCTCCCGCTCGACCGGCAGTTCTACGTCAACAGCTCCGGTTCCGGCGCCACGGCCTACGTCCTCGACACCGGCATCGACTACGGGCACGCGGAGTTCGGCGGCCGCGCCAGGCCCGGCTTCGACGTGATGGGCGACGGCCGGAACGGACAGGACTGCAACGGCCACGGCACGCATGTCGCGGGGACCGTCGGCGGGGCGACCTTCGGGGTCGCCCGGCAGGCGTCCCTGGTCAGCGTCCGCGTACTCGGCTGTGACGGCCGGGGCTCCCTGGGCGGGATGATCGCCGGCATGGACTGGGTGGCGAAGAACGCCAGGCAGCCCGCCGTGCTCAACGGGTCCCTCGGCGGCCCGCGGAGCGACGCCGTCAACCAGGCGGCCACCGCCCTGTCGGACAGCGGCGTCCTGCCGGTGATCGCCGCCGGGAACGACTCGATCGACGCGTGCAACGTCTCGCCGGCGAGCGCGGCCCGGGTCCTCACCGTCGGGGCCACCAACCACCAGGACCAGGAGACCGGCTTCTCCAACTTCGGTACCTGCCTGGACATCTACGCCCCCGGGGCCGCCATCGTCTCGGCGAAGCTCGGCGGCGGGAGCGTGGCGCTGAACGGCACGTCCATGGCCAGTCCGCACGTGGCGGGCGTCGCCACCCTCCTCAAGGCGCAGAACCCCTCGGCGACACCCCGGCAGGTCTACGGGTGGATCATCGACCACTCGGTGAAGGGCGTCCTCACGGTGACCAAGTCCTCCCCCAACCGCCTGGTGCAGACCGCCGGCCTCTGAACGTGCGCGAAAACGCCCCCACCGGCCGGTGGGGGCGTCCTCGTGCGAGGGAGGGTCAGGCGGTGACCGGCACGGTCGCCTTCCGCTCGGTCCCGCGCACGTCGTACGCGCCGCTCTCGCCGGTCTCGTCGTCCTCGTCGTCCTCGTCGATCGGGGAGGACGACGCCGCGTTGTACGCGTCGAGGTCGAGGATCTTCTCGCGGGCCGCGACGACCACCGGGACGAGCGCCTGGCCGGCGACGTTCGTGGCGGTGCGCATCATGTCCAGGATCGGGTCGATCGCCATGAGCAGACCGACGCCCTCCAGCGGCAGGCCCAGCGTGGAGAGGGTCAGCGTCAGCATGACCGTGGCGCCGGTCAGACCGGCGGTGGCCGCCGAGCCGATCACCGAGACGAAGGCGATCAGCAGGTAGTCGCCGATGCCCAGCTGCACGTCGAAGATCTGGGCGATGAAGATCGCGGCGAGCGCCGGGTAGATCGCGGCGCAGCCGTCCATCTTGGTCGTGGCGCCGAACGGGACGGCGAAGGAGGTGTACTCCTTCGGGACGCCGAGGCGCTCGGTGACCTTGACGGTGACCGGCATGGTGCCGACGGACGAGCGGGAGACGAAGGCCAGCTGGATGGCGGGCCAGGCGCCCTTGAAGAACTGGATGGGGTTGACCTTGGCCACGGTCGCCAGCAGCAGCGGGTAGACACCGAACATGACCAGCGCGCAGCCGATGTAGACGTCGGCGGTGAAGGTGGCGTACTTGCCGATGAGGTCCCAGCCGTAGTCGGCGATGGCGTAGCCGATGAGGCCGACGGTGCCGATCGGCGCCAGGCGGATGACCCACCACAGGGCCTTCTGCAGCAGCTCCAGCACCGACTCGCTGAGGGTGAGGATCGGCTGGGCCCTCTCGCCGAGCTTCAGGGCGGCGATACCGGCGACGGCGGCCATGAAGACGATCTGGAGGACGTTCAGCTCGGTGAACGGCGTGATCACGTCGGTCGGGACGATGCCGGTGAGGAAGTCCAGCCAGGATCCGGCGTTCTCGGGCTTCTCGCCGTCCTTCGGGGTGAGGCCGGTGCCGGCGCCCGGGTTGGTGAGCAGGCCGATGGTGAGGCCGATGGCGACCGCGATCAGCGACGTGATCATGAACCAGAGCAGGGTGCGGGAGGCCAGCCGGGCGGCGTTGTTGACCTTGCGCAGGTTGGTGATGGACACCAGGATCGCGAAGAAGACGAGGGGCGCCACGGCCAGCTTCAGCAGCTGGACGAAGATGTGGCCGACCTTGTCGAGGGTGGTGTACAGCCACTGCACGTCATAGGTGCGGGTGATCCAGCCGAGGATGACGCCGAGCACGAGACCGGCGACGATCTGGGCCCAGAAGGGCACCTTGGGTATGCGGCGGGTGGGCTGGGTATCGGGGTTCGCGGTGCTCGCGGACGCGGACACGGACACACTCCAGTGGTACGTATCGGGGAATACGGGGACGAGGGGTGCGGCGCACGCGCCTTACGGCGGCGCCGCTGCATGATGCCGGGTCAGACCTCGCGGCAACAGACCGCGGACATACAGCGGCAGAGGTCGACATGCAGGCGCGCCACGAGCGGGATGCTCATGACGTCGTCTCGGGGGCGCACTGCTGTCTTCACGTCGAACACGTTAACACTTGAACTTTGAGTACCTCAAAGCACTTCTTTGGGGCGCGGGGGCCCGGAACGCCAACACCCCCGTGCGAAGCGAAGCTTCGGCACGGGGGTGCGGGGTGCGCGTGAGCCACCTCACTGCACGGCGCGGTCCTCGCGGGTCCGGTTGGCCTCCAGGCGGCCCTTCGCGGTCTCGACCTTCTCGACGATCTGCGCGGACATCGCCTCACGCTGCTTGCGCAGCAGGACGAAGCTGAGGGGCGCCGAGATCACGATGGACAGGAGCAGCACCCACAGGAGGTTGGAGTCGCCGAGGCCACGCGGCAGCGCGCCGACGTACACGAGTCCCCACAGGACGAGGAAGCAGCCGGCGAAGACGCCGAGACGCATCAGGGTGTACCGGATCGTGGCGCTCGTGCTGGCGGCAGCGGACACGGCGGGGCCTTCTTCCTTCGTATTCCTTCGTACGGCGTTCCTGCCCGTCTAGTGAAGCACGTGACGAATCGATCAATTCAGGGGGTGAGCGGCAGATACATGATGATGTCGTCACGGTCGTCGCCGTCGGCGACGCGGATCGCGTCCGGGACCCGCCCGACCTCCTTGTACCCGCACGAGGCGTAGAACCGGTCGACGCCGGTGCCGCCGCGGCAGGTGAGCCGGATCGCCTCGATGCCGCCGAGGCGGCGTACCGCCGTCTCCGCCGCGGCCATGAGGTCGCGCCCGTACCCCTTGCCCTGGTGGCGGGGGTGCACCATCACCGTGTAGAGCCACACCCAGTGCCGCATCAGGCGGTGCGTGTTGTACGCGACGAAGGCCGTGGCCGCGACGGCCCCGTCCTCGTCGCGGCCGACGAGCAGGCGGGTGCGGCCCTCGGCCATGGCGGTGAGGTGCTTGACCCACTCCGGGCGGATGTCGTCGGGGGTCACGGGCGGGACGAAGCCGACGGAGCCGCCCGCGTTGGAGACGTCCGTCCACAGGGTGAGGACGCCGTCGCGGAGGGCGGGGTCGATCCGCGGATCCAGCTCGAAGGTCAACGGCATGCGCTCGACGATAAACGGCTCAGCGCAGAGCCCGCGCCGCCATCCGCAGGTCGGACACCAGGCCCGCGTAGAGCGCCTCCCGGTCGTCGGCGCGCAGCACCGCGGAAGGGTGGATGGTGGCCACCAGGCACTCGCCGCGCTCCTCGTGCCCGGGGAGCGGCAGCAGCGCGCCGCGCTGCTTCGTCACCCGGAACGACGAGCCGAGCAGCGCCTTCCCGGCGGTCGCGCCGAGGGCGACGATCACCTCGGGATCGACGAGCCGCAGCTCGGCCTCCAGCCACGGCTTGCAGGCGGCCGTCTCACGCAGGCTCGGCGACTTGTGGATGCGGCGCTTGCCCCGCTCGGGGACGACCTCGAACTTGAAGTGCTTCACGGCGTTGGTGACGTAGGTGTCGCCGGGCTCGATCCCCGCCTCGTGGAGCGCCCGGGTGAGCACCTTGCCGGCCGGCCCGACGAACGGCGCGCCCTGCCGGTCCTCCTGGTCCCCCGGCTGCTCCCCGACGAGCAGGACCCGCCCGTGGGCGTTCCCGGCGCCGAAGACGGTCTGCGTGGCCTCCCGGTGCAGCGGGCACCCCCGGCACCCGGCGGCCGCCTCGCGCAGCACCTCGACGCCGGCGCCCTCCGGTACGAAGGGCTCGGCGGTGTAGGCGTCCTCCGGGGCGGCGCCCTTGCGGCCGGTCACGCGCCCCGGGTACCCACCCGGGGCGCGGCCGAACGCGCCGGAGCCCCGGCGGGTCAGACCCGCATCGGCTGGGGCGACTCGCGGCGGTCGGGGTCCGGGCCCGGGTACTCGCGGATGATCTCGTAGCGGGTGTTGCGCTCCACCGGGCGGAAGCCCGCGTCGCGGATCAGCTCCAGCAGGTCCTCGCGGCCCAGCTTGTTGGGCGTGCCGTAGTTGTCCGCGTCGTGCGTGATCTTGTACTCGACGACCGAGCCGTCCATGTCGTCCGCGCCGTGCTGGAGCGCCAGCTGGGCGGTCTGCACGCCGTGCATGACCCAGAAGACCTTGACGTGCTGGATGTTGTCGAACAGCAGCCGTGAGACCGCGAAGGTCTTCAGCGCCTCGGCGCCCGTCGCCATGGTCGTCCGCGCCTGGAGCCGGTTGCGGATCTTCCCGTCCTGCATGTCCACGAAGTCGTGCTGGTAGCGCAGCGGGATGAAGACCTGGAAGCCGCCGGTCTCGTCCTGCAGCTCACGCAGCCGCAGCACGTGGTCGACGCGGTGGCGCGGCTCCTCGATGTGGCCGTACAGCATCGTGCAGGGGGTCTTGAGACCCTTCTCGTGCGCGAGCCGGTGGATGCGGGACCAGTCCTCCCAGTGGGTCCGGTGGTCCACGATGTGCTGGCGGACCTCCCAGTCGAAGATCTCCGCGCCGCCACCGGTCAGCGACTCCAGACCGGCTTCGATCAGCTCGTCGAGGATCTCGGAGGCGGACAGCCCGGAGATGGTCTCGAAGTGGTGGATCTCGGTGGCGGTGAAGGCCTTGAGGGAGACGTTCGGCAGCGCCTTCTTCAGCTCGCTCAGCGACCGCGGGTAGTAGCGCCACGGCAGGTTGGGGTGGAGCCCGTTGACGATGTGCAGCTCGGTGAGGTTGTCGTTCTCCATCGCCTTGGCGAGGCGGACGGCCTCCTCGATGCGCATCGTGTACGCGTCCTTCTCGCCCGGCTTGCGCTGGAACGAGCAGTACGCGCACGACGCGGTGCACACGTTCGTCATGTTCAGGTGCCGGTTGACGTTGAAGTGGACGACGTCACCGTTCTTGCGCGTCCGCACCTCGTGGGCGAGGCCGCCGAGCCAGGCCAGGTCGTCCGACTCGTAGAGGGCGACACCGTCCTCGCGGGTCAGCCGCTCCCCGGACCGGACCTTCTCCTCCAGCTCGCGCTTGAGCCCCGCGTCCATGTCAGGCCGCCTCCCATACGTGTGTCAATCGGGCTCCACCACCGTACTCCCCCGCTTTTCCGGGGCGGTGTCAGCCCTCCTCCGGCAGGTCTCCGACCCGGTTCTCCCACTTCGTGGACAGCACGATGGTCGTCCTGGTGCGGGAGACGCCCTTGGTGCCGGACAGCCGGCGGATGGTCTTCTCCAGTCCGTCGACGTCGCTCGCCCGCACCTTGAGCATGAACGAGTCGTCGCCCGCGATGAACCAGCAGTCCTCGATCTCGGCCAGGTCCTTCAGCCGGCGCGCCACGTCCTCGTGATCGGCGGCGTCGGAGAGGGAGATGCCGATCAGCGCCGTGACGCCGAGGCCGAGGGAGGCGGCGTCGACGGTGGCGCGGTAGCCGGTGATGACGCCCGCCGCCTCCAGGCGGTTGATCCGGTCGGTGACGGAGGGCCCGGAGAGCCCGACGAGCCGGCCGAGTTCGGCGTACGAGGCTCTGCCGTTCTCGCGCAGAGCCTGGATGAGCTGCCTATCCACGGCGTCCATATACCTGAAGCCTTCCATTATTCAGCAAACAGCATGTTTCATTATAGAATCAAAGGCACGCAGAGCCAATGTCCTGCGAATCATTCAGACAATCAGAGACGATCCGTCAGGAGACGCCGTTCATCGTGTACACGATCGAGACGGCCCACGCCCGTATGCGCGCTCTGCGGGAGCCTGCCGACCGCCCGCGTGCCCACCCGCGGGCCGCCGCACGACGGATCGACCGGACGTCCCGTCCGCGCCCGGCCCGGAGGCGCTAGTCCCCACGCGAACCCCCGCCCAGTTCTCCCTTCCAGCGGCGGTACAGCCGGTGCGGCACGCCCGCCGCGTCCAGCACCCGCCCCGCGACGAAGTCCACCAGGTCCTGGATGTGCGTCGCGCCCGCGTAGAACGCCGGGGAGGCGGGCAGCACCACCGCGCCGGCCTCGTCCAGCGCCACCAGCTGCCTGAGCGTCTGGCCGTTCAGCGGGGTCTCCCGGACGGCCACCACCAGCGGGCGCCGCTCCTTCAGCGTGACGCTCGCCGCCCGTTGCAGCAGGTCCTTCGACAGCCCGAGCGCCACCCCCGCCACACACGCGGTGGACGCGGGCACGATCAGCATCCCCTTGACGGGGTACGAACCCGACGACGGCCCGGCCGCGAGGTCACCCGCCGCCCAGTGCCGGACGTCCGACACGTCCACCCGGAACGCGCCGGGCTTCCCGTCCGCGCCCCGCGCCAGCCACTCGGCGAGGTCCTCGCGCCAGTGCGCGTCCCGGAAGGCGATCCCGGTCTCGTCGAGCAGCGTCAGCCGCGACGCCCGGGACACCACCAGATCGACGCTCTCCCCGGCGGCGAGCAGTCCGCGCAGCACGGCGGCGGCGTACGGGGTTCCTGACGCCCCCGACACCCCGACGACCCACGGACGACGCTGCGTTTCTCCCGGCTCCACGCCGCTGAGCCTATCCGGCCGGACCCGTACCGAACCGGCCGGTACGGAACCGAGCGGGGCGCCCCGGGCGTTTCCGGGGTGAGACACCCGACATCACAGGGGGCCGCCATGGCGGATACGACGAGAAGCGGGAGCACCGGCCGGACCGGCGCCGAGCGGGTGAAGGCCGCCGCCGCGCTGATGGGCGCGTGGGTGGCCCTGCTGTGGCTGCTGGAGGCCGTCGACCTGGTGACCGGGCACGCCCTCGACGCGTACGGCATCTCGCCGCGCGAGGCCGTCGAGCTGCGCGACCTCGTCCCGGCCGCGTTCCTGCACTTCGGCTTCGGTCATGTGGCGGCGAACACCGTGCCACTGCTGGTGTTCGGCTTCCTCGCCGCCCTCGGCGGCATCCGCCGCTTCTTGGCCGTCGCCGCGCTGATCGTGGTCGTCGACGGCTTGGGCGTCTGGCTGGTCTCCCCCGCGCACAGCGTCACGGCGGGCGCTTCCGGCCTGATCTTCGGGCTCTTCGGCTACCTGCTGGTGCGCGGCTTCGTCGACCGCAAGCCGATCGACATCGTCGTGGGGCTGCTGATCGGCGCCATCTGGGGCAGCACCGTCCTGCTGGGCGTATCGCCCACCCAGTCGGGCGTCAGCTGGCAGGGCCACCTCTTCGGCCTGCTCGCGGGCGTGGCGGCGGCGTTCGTCTTCCGCCGCCACCGTCCGCGCGCGGCGGCCCCTCTCACGGTGTGAGGCCGCGCACCACCAGGTCGGCCAGCGCGCAGACGAAGAGCGCGACGCCGATGAAGCCGTTCGTGGTGAAGAACGCCCGGTTCAGCCGCGAGAGGTCGTGCGGGCGCACGATCGTGTGCTCGTAGACGAAGGCGACGGCCACGACCACCAGGCCCGCCCAGAACAACACGCCCGCGCCGGTCGCCACGGCGTACCAGACCAGCAGCGCCGTCGTGACGACGTGACAGGCGCGGGCGCCGTGCAGCGCCGCCGGGATGCCGAAGCGGGCGGGCACGGACTTCACCCCGTGGGCGCGGTCGGCCCGCACGTCCTGGCAGGCGAAGATCAGGTCGAAGCCGCCGATCCAGACGCCCACCGCGAGCCCCAGCACCACCGCCTCCCACGACCATGCCCCGGTGACCGCGATCCACGCGCCGACGGGGCCCATCGCCTGCGCCAGGCCCAGGATGGCGTGCGGGAAGTTCGTGAACCTCTTCCCGTACGGATAGACCACCATCGGTACGACGGCGACCGGCGCGAGGGCCAGGCAGAGCGGGTTCAGCAGGGCCGCCGCGCCGAGGAACGCCACCAGCGCCACCAGCGCCCCGGTCCAGGCCGTGCGGACGGACACCGCGCCGGTGACCAGCTCACGCCCGGCGGTGCGCGGGTTCCGGGCGTCGATCTCACGGTCGATGATCCGGTTGCAGGCCATCGCGAAGGTGCGCAGGCCCACCATCGCGACGGTCACCAGGAGCAGCTCCACCCAGTGGACGGTCCCGTCGTCCCGGAACATCGCGGTGAGCGAGGCGATGTACGCGAAGGGCAGCGCGAAGACCGAGTGCTCGATGAGCACCAGGCGCAGGAAGGCCTTCACCTTCCCGGCCGGCCGCGGCACCGGGCCGGAGCCCGCGACCTCGTCGGCGGTCGTCATCATGCGAGGCTCCCGAGGAACGCGTCGAGGTCGGCCAGCAGCCCGGCGACGGGCAGCGGTCCGGTCTCCACGGTCACCGTCGTCCCGGTGTCATCGGGCGGCGTGACGTGCGCCGTGAAGGCGTACGCGTCCTCCCCTGCCGGACGGGCGTCCAGACGCAGCACGGCGCCGCCGTCGACGGTGAACGGTCCGGTCGCCGCGGCGAGCTCGGCGCGCAGCCGCTCGGCGAAGCCGGCCGGCTCGCCGTCCCGCACGCCCGGCAGTTCGAAGCCGTCGCCCTCGCCGCCCGTCTCGACCAGCACCGCCCACAGGTCGCCGGGGCCCGCGAACTCCTCGGGCGAGACGCCCGCCTCCCGGGCCGCCAGCCGGACACCGTCGTCGGCCGGGTCGAGCCGGGGGCGCACCAGGGCCACGTAGTCGGTGCCGGTGCCGATGAAGAGGGCCGGGCCGCCCGCGGCGACGGCGCTCACAGGCCGTACTCCTTCCAGCGGCGGTCGACCAGCGCCGCCGTCGCGGGGTCGGACTCCACCATGTCCGGCCAGCCGCCGTCGCGGGTGTAGCCCTCCTCGGGCCACTTCCTCGTGGCGTCGATGCCCGCCTTGCCGCCCCAGAACTGCTGGTAGGAGGCGTGGTCCAGGTGGTCGACCGGGCCCTCGACGACCGTGAGGTCACGTGAGTAGTCGGTGTTGCCGAGCGCCCGCCAGGACACCTCGTGCAGGTCGCGGACGTCGCAGTCGGCGTCGACGATCACGATCAGCTTGGTCAGCGACATCATGTGCGCGCCCCAGATGGCGTGCATGACCTTCTGCGCGTGCTTCGGATACTTCTTCTCGATCGAGACGATCGCGCAGTTGTGGAAGCCGCCGGACTCCGGCAGGTGGTAGTCGACGATGTCCGGGACGATGATCTTGAGCAGGGGGAGGAAGAAGCGTTCCGTCGCCCGCCCCAGCGGGCCGTCCTCCGTCGGCGGGCGGCCCACCACGATCGACTGGAGCAGCGGACGCTTCCGCATCGTCACGCAGTCGATCCTCAGCGCCGGGAACGGCTCCTGCGGCGTGTAGAAGCCCGTGTGGTCGCCGAACGGCCCCTCGGGCAGCATCTCGCCCGGCTCCAGCCAGCCCTCCAGCACCACCTCGGCCTGTGCGGGGACCTGGAGCGGCACGGTCTTGCAGTCCACCATCTCGATCCGCTTGCCCTGGAGGAACCCGGCGAACATGTACTCGTCGATGTCCTCCGGCAGCGGGGCCGTCGAGGCGTACGTCACGGCCGGCGGCGCCCCGAACGCGATGGCCACCGGCAGCCGCTCCCCGCGCCGGGCGGCGACCTGGTAGTGGTTGCGGCTGTCCTTGTGGATCTGCCAGTGCATGCCGATGGTGCGCTTGTCGTGGCGCTGGAGCCGGTACAGCCCGAGGTTGCGGATGCCGTTCTCGGGGTGCTTGGTGTGGGTGAGCCCCAGGTTGAAGAACGACCCGCCGTCCTTCGGCCAGGTGAAGAGCGCGGGCAGCTTGTCGAGGTCGACGTCGTCGCCGGTGAGGACGGTCTCCTGGACCGGCGCGTCCTTGACCTTCTTCGGCGGGACGTGGGTCATCGCGCCCAGCTTGCCGAAGGCCTCCCGGACGCCCACGAAGCCGTGCGGGAGCTCCGGCTTCAGCAGCCCGCCGATCTTGGCGCTGATCTCGTCGTACGACTTCAGGCCCAGCGCCTTCAGCAGCCGGCGGTCGGTCCCGAAGACGTTCATCGCGAGCGGCATCGCCGACCCGCGCACGTTCTCGAAGAGGAGAGCCGGACCGCCGGACTTCTGGACCCGGTCGACGATCTCCCCGACCTCCAGGTACGGGTCGACTTCGGCCTTGATGCGCTTGAGGTCGCCTTCGCGCTCCAGCGCCCTGAGCAGTGAGCGAAGATCGTCGTAAGCCATGGGGTCCAGTATCCGCCACCGGCTACGCTGGCCTTGTCACCGGGGCAGAGGAAACGCGCCCCGCCAATGCTTCCAGGGGGCTGTCCCACATGCTCAGGGCACTGCTGTACATCCTGCCGCTGGCGCTGGCGATCTACGCGTTCATCGACTGCCTGAACACCCCCGAGGAGGAGACCAGGCACCTGCCGAAGATCGCCTGGGTCTTCATCATCCTGCTCTTCTGGGTCGTCGGCCCGATCGTCTGGATCGCCGCCGGGAAGGTGCGCCACGGCCCGGCCGGCGGGCGCTCGTCCTCGCCCTTCTCCCCGGGTCCCCGCGGTCGCCGCACCACGTGGGTCGCGCCCGACGACAACCCCGAGTTCCTGAAGTCGCTCCGCCACGACAGCCGGAAGGACGAGCCGCTCCCGAAGGACGAGGAGGCCGACCTTCGCCGCCGCGAGGAGGAGCTGAAGAAGGAGCGCGGCGAGGAGCAGGACGGCGGCGACACCGGTCCCGGCAAGTCCTGACCCCGTTTCGCGGGAAGAAGGGCGGGCGGCGGGGAAGGTACCCGCCATGGACGATCAGCGACAGGACCGGCGGTGGCTGGAGACGGCCGTCGCCGAGGCGCGCCGCGGGCTCGCCGAGGGCGGGCTGCCCATCGGGGCCGCCCTGTACGGGGCGGACGGCACCCTCCTCGGGCAGGGGCGCAACCGACGCGTCCAGGACGGCGACCCGTCCACGCACGCCGAGACGGCCGCGTTCCGGGCGGCCGGGCGCCGGCGGTCGTACCGGGGCACGACCATGGTCACCACACTCTCCCCCTGCTGGTACTGCAGCGGGCTCGTACGGCAGTTCGAGATCTCCCGGGTCGTGATCGGCGAGGCGGAGACGTTCCACGGCGGCCACGACTGGCTCGCGGAGCACGGCGTGGAGGTGGTCCTGCTCGACGACCCGGAGTGCGTCGCGATGATGCGCGACTTCACCGCGGAACACCCGGCGCTGTGGAACGAGGACATCGGCGATGAGTGAGTCCCGGATCCCCGTGATCGCCCTGGCGCCGTGGCTCTCCGGCGACCCCGCCGCCCGCGCCGCGACCGCCCGCCGTGTCGACCGGGCACTGCGCACCGCCGGGTTCCTGCTGGTGACCGGGCACGGCGTCGAGCCGGAGCTGCGGGCGGCGGTCCGGCGGGAGGCGCGGAGCTTCTTCCACCTGGACGCCCGGGTGAAGGAGCGGTACGCCGTGCGGGTCGGCGGGCGCGGCTGGCTCGGGCCGGGCGCGGAGGCCAACGCGTACGCGGAGGGCGGGCAGAGCCCGCCGGACCTGAAGGAGTCGCTGTCGTTCGCCGCCGACGAGCCGACCGGCGACCCGGCGGTGGACGCGGAGTGGTTCCTGCCCAACACCTGGCCGGCCGAGGTGCCGGGGCTCCGGCCCCTGGTGGAGGAGTACCTGGCGCGGACGCGGGAGCTGTCCGACCGGCTGCTGGAACTGCTGGGCGTGGCGCTCGGCGAGGGCGAGGACTTCTTCACCCGGCACACCGCCCACCCCACCTGGGGCTTCAACATCAACTGGTATCCGGGGCGGGACGTGCTCGGCGAGCCGGAGCCCGGCCAGTTCCGCATCGGGCCGCACACCGACTTCGGGACGGTGACCGTACTGGACCGGCAGGCGGGCAGGGGCGGGCTCCAGGTGTTCACCGACGAGGGCGGCTGGGAGGACGCCCCGTACGACCCGGACGCCCTCACCGTCAACATCGGCGACCTGATGGCCCGCTGGACGGGCGGGCGCTGGCGCTCGGGCCGCCACCGGGTGCTGCCGCCGCCCGCCGACGACCCGGCCGAGGAACTGATGTCGCTGGTGTACTTCCACGAGTGCGATCCCGGCACCGATGTGCGGGGCGTCGACTCGCACGTGTACCTGCGCGCGCAGCTCGACGCGATCACGACTGAGTGACGGTTCACCCGACTCCGCACACGGCCAACGCTTCGAAAGTAGCCTTGGCTTGACGCTGAGTCACGGGGGGTGGCGGTGGACAGAGCGCTGTACGGCCGCGAGGCGGTCCTGGACGAGTCGGGTCTGGCCGCGCGGCTGACCGGACTCACCCCGTACAGCTTCGCCGCCGCCGGGTACGAACACGGTGACGATCCACCCGTCACCGTCTTCACCGGCGGCCGGGGCATGGGCAAGACCGCACTGCTCAAGCAGGTGCGCAACTCCTACCGGGGCGGCACCCCGCTCGCGCTGCTGGACTGCGCGCACATCGAGCCGCCCCTCGACCACGGACCCGGCTGGAACCCGCTCACCGGCGCGCTCGCCGAGCTCGCCGTGCAGTTGTCGCCGAGGGTGCTCTCGGCGAAGCCGGTGGAGTTCCCGCGCCTCTCCCTGGGCCTGGCGGCCGTCGCGGTCACCGGCTGGTCGCAGGAGGACGACGACCGGGCGCGGCGCGACCTCCAGCGCCTCGGCCCGGTCCTCGCCACCGTCGACGAGGCCAAGGGCGCGGCCGGCACGTGGGTCTCCAAGGTGCTCGCCAAACTGGCCGCGACGGCCACCGAGTCGACGGCGCCGCTCGTCGGGGTGCTGGCCGAGGCGACGGTGGAGACGGTCATGGAGGAGGTGTTCGGCCGCTACCAGCGCAAGTCCGGAGCCTGGTACGGCACGTACCGCAACGCGGGCGGCCGGGGCGAGCTCGGGCTGCACCAGCTGGCCGTCGACTTCGAACAGGGCGGGCGCCGCCGGGAGGAGGCCGAGGGCTTCCTGGTCGGCGCGCTCGTGGAGGACCTGCGCCGGGCGTACGTCGGCCTCACCCGGCGCGGGACCCGCCGCGGCCGCCCGGTCGTCCTGCTGGACAACGCCCACCTGCCGCTCGGCCGGCGCCTGATCGAGCCGGTCCTGCGGGACCGCAGCGCCGGGCACCGAGACCAGCTGGTGATCGTCGCCTCGTCCCGGGACCGTGACCACGAGGGGCTGAGCCGGGCGACCCGGACACGGCTGCCCGAGGTCGCGCACCGGGCGCCGTGCCCCCGGGGCGCGGACATCACGTCGGGCATCCTCGCCGTGGAGCTGACGCCGCTGAGCGCCACGCACGCCCAGGCCGTGTTCGACCGGTACGACGCGGCGGGACGGGTGCCGGCCGACCTGCCGCGGGCGGTCCACCGGCTGTCCGGCGGCCGGCCGCTGGGCGTGGCACTGCTCGGGCAGGCGGTCGGTGGCGTGCCGGCGGCGGAACGCGAGGGGCTCACGCCGGGTGCGCTGCTGGGCCTGACGGTGCGGCTGCGCGAGGACGCCGCCGCCGTGCCGGTCGCGGACACCCTGCTGGGCGAGCTGCTGCCGCCGGGGCTGCGCCCGGACGTGGCCGCCGTGCTGGCCGCCGCCCACGACGAGGAGTCGGCCCGCGTGCTGGCCCGCACCCGGCTGCGCGGCGCGTCGGTGGAGGGTGACATGGCGCTGCTGGTGCGGGACGCGCTGCGGGCGGACGGCTGGCCCGAGCGCGGCGGGCACTTCGTGGCCGATCCGCTGCTGCGGGCCGTGCTGCTGCACCGGCTGCGGTTCCACGACGCCGACGCGCCCGAGTACGCCGCGTGGCGCGCCGTCCACGAGACACTGCACCGCCACTACGGGCCCGAACCGACGCCGTACCGGCTGCGGCAGGAGCTGGCGCTCGGCCGGACCGAGGAGGCGGTGACCGAGCTGCGGCTGGGCTTCCCGGAGCCGGACGTCCTGGGCTGGCTGGCGCGGTTGCGGTTCGTCGCCTCCGCCCCGTACCCCCGCGAACACCGGCACACCGGCCCCGATCCGCGCCGCGCGGTGGCGCTGGGCGAGGACCCGGGCGGGCCGCTGCCGGACGCGCTGGACGCGGACGCGACGGCACTGCACCTGTGTCTGCGGCGGCTGCTGCACGCGGTGTGGCTGCTGACCGACCCGCTGGCCCTGCCGGACGACGACGTGATCGACAAGCTGGTGCACGAACTGCGCCGGCTGTCCGGCCGGCACCTGACCGGCACCAGCACGCTGTGGGACGCGGCCACCCACTGGCCGAGGGACATCCGTGCCTGGCGGGGCCTCACCGTCCCGCCGGGCCGGGAGGACGGAGTCTGACGTGCCCAACCCCTTCCGCTACCGGGTCTTCTACACCACCCGGCAGAAGATCGTCACCTGTGTGCTGGTGCTGGCGCTGCTCGCCTGGGGCACGGTGTACGCCGTCGGCCGGCTGACCACCCCGGAGGACCGCTCCTGCGCCCCGGGCGTCGCACGGCCCGTGGGCAGCGACGAGTGCGTCGGGGTCTCCGGCGACGGGTACGACTTCGGGGTCGCCGCGCTGGACCCGGTCGCCCGGGCGATCGCCAGGGAGAACGACCGGCTCAAGCCGGGCACGTACGCGACGGTGGCGCTGCTGTTGCCGCTGACGTCCACCAGCCCGTCGATGCGGATCAAGATCCTGCACGAGGTGCAGGGCGCGTTCGCCCAGCAGTACGAGGCGAACAACCGCTCCAACAACCAGGCCCCCAAGATCCGGCTGGTCCTCGCCAACACCGGCAAGGGCAACGCCCACTGGCGGACGCCCGTGGCCGCCCTGAAGGGGATGACCGGCGCGCCCCACCATCTGCGGGCGGTCTCCGGCATAGCGACCAGCAGCACGCCCGTCCGGCAGGCGGTGACCGAGCTGACCCGCGCGGACATCGCGGTCGTCGGCACCACCATCACCGCCGACGACCTCACCAACGGCCCCGGCAGGAAGCCGTTCCCCGGCCTCGCGCGGGTCTCCCCCACCAACAGCGACGAGGCGAGGGCGCTCGCCCACTTCGGCCGGGTGGACGCGGCGAAGGCGATCCTGGTGCACGACGCCCGCGACGGCGACCACTACACGGACACGCTGAAGACGGCCTTCTCCTCGCTGCTGGGCCGATCCCCCTACCAGCCGCAGCTGTTCACCTCGCCCGACGACCCCACCGACGAGGGCACCACCGCCAACACCTTCCGGCAGATCGCCCACCTGCTGTGCACGACCCGCGCGAACACCGTGTTCTTCGCCGGACGTCACACGCAGCTGCGGCAGTTCATCAACGCGCTGGGCGCGCGGGGCTGCACGCACCGGCCGTTCACCGTGCTGACCGGTGACGAGGGCTCCTACCTGGGGGCGGACCCGCAGCTCGACCGGAGCGCCCTGGGCGGTGGGCTGACCGTCCGGTACGCCGCGCTGGCGCACCCCGACGCGTGGCAGCCGGCGGCCGGCCGGCCGGTGCCGAAGGCGGGCGGGTCCCCGGTGGCGTACCAGCGGTTCCGCTCGATGATGGACACGGTGGCCTCCGCCGAGGCGGGGCCGGTCGGGCCGGTCGAGCTGTCCGACGGGCAGTCGATCGTGGCGTACGACGCGATGGCGACGGCCGTGCACGCCATCCGGCAGGCGACGGTCGAGGGACGGCTGCCCGCACCGGGTGACGTGGGGCTGCAGTGGCCGCAGGTGACGGGTCCGCTGCGAGTGGAGGGCGCCGGCGGCTGGATCTGTCTGGACAACCACGGCAACCCGTACAACAAGGCGGTGCCGGTGGTGGAGCTCACCCGCGACAAGCCCCGTTTCGTGCAGATCGCCTGGCCCGACGGCGGGCCGCCGTCCGCCGAGTGCATGCCACCGCGCAAGCCGTAGCGCTACGTCGCGCCGAAGTCCCGGGCCTCGTACTGGTCGCGCAGGTCCTGCCGGCGCTCCCGGGACCAGGCCGGCCAGTCCGCCGGCCGGCCGTCCAGGGACTCGGCGAGGTACAGGAAGTGGTCGTGCCAGCCGGCCAGGCGGTCCAGCCGGAAGTCGTCCGTCCCGCGGAACTCGTTGACGAACAGCAGGGCGGTCGCGGCCGGCCCGCCGCCCGGCTCCAGATCGAACCGCATCCGGCCGTACGCCTCGACCGTGTACTCGACGATCCGTTCCACGTCCCACGCGGTGACCGTCCCGGACACCACGGTCGGCGGCTGTGTGGTGAGCCACCGCAGGGCGACCTCACCGCCGAGCCGGCTCTCCAGGACCTGCGCCTCGGCGAGCCACCCCCGCAGCCCGCCGGGGGTGGTCAGGGCGAGCCAGACGCGCTCCTGGGGGTGGGGCAGGGAGAGCACGAACCGCAGGGTGTGGGTGTCGCCGCGGCTCACGCTGGTACCGGGAGGGATCCGATCGGCCATGTATCCAGCGTCGCGCGCTCCCGTGGCGAGCGCTACCCCGCCGGCCGCCCCCGCCTCAGACGCCCGCGTACGAGTGCAGGCTGTTCACGAAGATGTTGACCCCGTAGTAGTTGAAGAGCCAGCAGGCGAAGGCGGCCAGCGCGACGTACGCCGCCTTCCGGCCCTTCCAGCCGGCCGTCGCCCGGGCGTGCAGGTACGCGGCGTACGCGACCCACGTGATGAACGACCAGACCTCCTTGGCGTCCCAGCCCCAGTAGCGGCCCCACGCCTCACCGGCCCAGATGGCGCCCGCGATGATCGTGAAGGTCCACAGCGGGAAGATCGCCGCGTTGACGCGGTAGGCGAACTTGTCCAGCGTCGCCGCCGCCGGGAGCCGCTCCAGCACCGAGCGGGCGAAGCCGCTCGGGGTGCCGCCGGCCTCGAGCTTGTTCTCGTAGGCGTCCCGGAAGAGGTACAGCAGCGTGGCGACCGCGCCCAGGTAGAAGACCGCGCCGCAGAAGATCGCGGTGGAGACGTGGATCCACAGCCAGTACGAGTGGAGCGCCGGGACGAGCTGGTCGCTCTCGGTGTACAGCCACGTCGTGGCGACGCCCAGGTCGAGCAGGACGGTGGCGACCAGGAGCAGGCCCATCCACCGAACGTTCTTCCTGGCGAGCAGAAAGCCGAGGTACGCGCCGACCGCCACCGTGGAGAAGGTGATGGAGAACTCGTACATGTTGCCCCAGGGCGCCCGCTGCACGGACAGCGCGCGGGCGACCACACCCGCGGCCTGCACGAGGAAGGCGAGGGTGGTCAGCGAGATGGCGATGCGCCCGTACAGGTCGCCCTGCTCGTCGCCGCCGGCCGCGCCGGGCCCGTCGGGCACGTCACGCGCGCCGGACGCGGAGCGGGTGACGACCTTCGGCTGGTCGAGGACGGCGGTGCCGCCGCCCCGCTGCCCGGTGCGGACCTGGACCTTCCCGGCGGAGGGGGTGGTCAGGGCCGCCGCGGTACGGCCGACCTTGCTGCGGCTGCCGAGGACCCATTCGGCGATGTGCGCCAGGAAGGCCAGGGTGTAGACGGCCATCGCGGAGTAGATGAGCACATTGCTCATCTCCGCCAGGCTCTCGTTGGTCGCGGCGGCGAGATTCACTTCTCAGCCCCTTCAGCAGGTGCTTCTTCGGCTTCGGCTTCGGGCGCGGTCGGCGCCACGGAATGGAGCGTGGCCGCCAGGTCGGCCAGTTCCTCGGGGAGCTTGGCGGACTCGCTCCGGCCCAGCCCCGCCATCTCGACGACGGTCACACCGTCGTCCCCCCGTACCGCGCGGACCCAGACCCGGCGGCGCTGGATGAACAGCGAGCCGGCCAGCCCGGCGATCGCGGCGACCGCACCGGCGAGGGCGAGGCCGCTGCCCGGCTGCTGGGAGATCTGGAAGCTGGCCCACTCCTTGATCTCCTTCTCGAAGGTGATCGAGCCCGCTCCGCCGGGGAGGGTCATGGTCTCGCCGGGCGCCAGCGTCTGCTTGAAGATCTCACCGTCGGCGTCCTTGAACGGCTTCATCTTGCTGGTGTCGAGCTGGTACACGTTCTGCGGCAGGCCGCCGTCGACGCGCAGGTCGCCCTGGTACGCGCCGAGGTTGAGCGCGGGCTGGACCAGCGCCGGGAACTGGCTGAACATCTGGCCGTTGCCCTTGCCCGCGTACGTCGGTACGAAGAAGGCCGGGAAGCCCAGCTGGACCTTCTTGCCGCTCTTGTCGCGGTAGCCGTCCATCACCTTGATCACGCCGGTGGAGGTGATGTTGTTGTCGATCGGCAGGAGCGGCACGGCGCCGTGGAAGACGGCGCGGCCCTTGGCGTCCTTGACGGTGACGACGGGCGCGTAGCCGTGGGCGATCAGGTAGACCTTCGAGCCGTCGATCTCCAGCGGCTCGTTGACCCGGATGACGCTCCGCTTCCGCACGCCGTCGCCCCTGGAGTACGTCACGTCCGCCTCGAAGGTGCGGGGGGTGCCGCGCTGCGGGCCGCTGGTCTCGTACGTACCGGTGAACTCGTTCAGCGTGAAACTGAACGGCGCCAGCTCGTCGGTGGAGAACAGCGACCCGGACTTGAAGTCGTCGTACTGGCTCAGGGCGTTGGCGAAGCCGCCGCCCTCGACGATCAGCTTGCCGCCCTCGGACTTGAACAGCTGGCCCACCGCGAACGCCACCAGCATCACGATCAGCGCGATGTGGAAGAGCAGGTTGCCGACCTCGCGCAGGTACCCCTTCTCGGCGGCGACGGCGTCACCGGCCGTGTGGGCCCGGAAGCGCCGCTTGCGGAGCATGGCCAGCGCCGCCTCGCGCACCTCCTCCGGCGGGGCCCCGGTGCGCCAGGTGGCGTACGCGGGCAGCCGGGTGAGCCGCCTCGGGGCGGCCGGCGGCCGGCCCCGCAGCTGGCCCACGAACTGCCAGGTGCGCGGGACGATGCAGCCGATGAGGGAGACGAACAGCAGGAGGTAGATCGCGGAGAACCACACCGAGCTGTAGACGTCGAAGAGCTGGAGCCGGTCGTAGATCGGCGCCAGGACCTCGTGCTGCTCCTTGAAGGTGCGGACCTTCAGGTCGTCCACGCTGTTCTGCGGGATCAGGGAGCCGGGGATGGCGCCGAGGGAGAGCAGGAAGAGCAGGATCAGCGCGACCCGCATGGAGGTCAGCTGGCGCCAGAACCAGCGGATCCAGCCGATGACGCCGAGCGTCGGGCCGCCGCCTCCGGGGAGGTCCTCCTTGGGGGCGGTGGACAGCTGGTCGCCCGCCTCCGCCATGTCCCGCTCGGTCGTTTCGGTCTTGCTCATGGATCTAGATCCCCACCTGGAAGCCTGCGGACCACTCTTGCATCTCCTGCACCAGGGCGTCCCACGCGCCGGTGAGCAGCAGCAGACCGGTCAGGATCATCATGCCGCCACCGATCCGCATCACCCACGCATAGTGCCGCTTCACCCAGGAGAAGGCGCCGAGCGCCTTGCGGAACGCGACCGCGGCGAGCACGAACGGCACACCCAGACCGAGGCAGTACGCGAGGGTCAGCAGCGCCCCGCGCCCCGCGCTGGCCTCGTTGGCGGCGAGGGCCTGGACGGAGGCGAGCGTCGGTCCGATGCACGGCGTCCAGCCGATGCCGAAGAGCGCGCCCAGCAGCGGCGCTCCCGCCAGCCCGGACACCGGCCGCTTGTGGAAGCGGAACTCGCGCTGGGTGAACCAGGGCATGAGGCCCAGGAAGAAGACCCCCATCAGGACCATCAGGACGCCGAGGACGGTGGTGAGCGTCTCGCGGTGCGCCTGGAGGGTCCAGCCGAAGTAGCCGAAGAGGGCGCCGCCGGAGACAAAGACGGCGGAGAAGCCGAGCACGAAGAGGGCGGCCCCGGCGGTCATCCGGCCCCGCCGGGCCTCGGCCAGGTCGGTTCCGGTGACGCCGGTCACGTAACTGAGGTAGCCGGGCACGAGCGGCAGGACGCAGGGGGAGAAGAAGGAGACCAGCCCGCCGAGCACGGCGATGGGCAGGGCCAGCAGGAGTGCCCCGCTGAAGACCGTCTCGTTGCGGCCCAGCGCCTCGGCGGCGAGGAGGATCACAGGATCACGTTCCCCGTCACTTCTCGGCCAGCAGCGGGTCGATCATCTTGCGCAGCCGGATGTCGTCCAGCGCCGCCAGCGAGCGCGCGGCGATCTTCCCGTCGCGGTCGAGGACGACGGTGGAGGGGATGCCCTGCGGATTGAGGGTGCCCTTGGGGAAGCCGTAGAGGACGAGCTCGCCGTGCGGGTCGTACAGGCTTGGGTAGGGGACCTTGAAGTCCTTCTCGAAGGCGAGGGCGGACTGCTTGCTGGAGTCGCGGGTGTTGATGCCGACGAACTCCACGCCCTTGGCCTTCAGGTCGTTCGCGACCTTGGCGAAGTGCTTGGCCTCGCCCCGGCAGGGACCGCACCAGGAGCCCCACACGTTCAGCACGACGATCTTGCCCTTGAGGTCGGCGACGTCGAGCCGCTCGCCCTCGAGGGTCTCGCCCGCGAGCTTGCCCGGCGCCTTGCGCTCGCCCTTGGCGACGGTCTCGACACCACCGGTGTCGGTGACGAAGTTGGTGTTGCCACCACCGCCGGACGTGCCGTTGGAGCCGCCGGTGCACGCGGTCAGCGTGCACGCGGCCGCAAGCACGCCGGCGGTGAGCAGGGGGCCTCGGAAGGCGCGGCTAAGGCTCATGTGAAAAGTTTCGCATGGGCGATTCGGGGATCTTGCGCGCCCCCCTTGCTGCCCGGAAAGCCCGATGTCAGGCGGGCTTAAGGAAGGTGTTCCAGCCGCCCGGCGGCGATTGGCCGACCTCCAGCGTACGGAGCCTGTCGAGGATCTTCGGGTCCTGTACGTCGAGCCAGTCGACGAACTGCCTGAAGGACACCAGCCGTACGTCCTTCTTCCCGGCCATGCCCTTGAGCGCTTCCTCGACGGCGTCCATGTAGATGCCGCCGTTCCACTGCTCGAAGTGGTTTCCGATGTAGAAGGGCGCGCGATTCGATTCGTAGGCGCGCTTGAACCCGGCGAGGTAGGCCCCGGTCGCCTGCTTCTTCCATTCGGGATAGCGCGAGGGCATGCCCTTGGTCGTGTTCTGCGACTGGTTGGCGAGGATGTTGTAGTCCATGGACAGGACCTCGAAGGAGCGGCCCGGGAAGGGGATCTGCTGGAGTGGCAGGTCCCAGAGGCCCTGGCGCTTGACGGGCCACTTCTGGTGGCCGCCGGGCGAGCTGGCGTCGTAGCGCCAGCCCAGCTTCCTGGCGGTGGGCAGCAGCTTGTCCTGGCCGAGGAGGCAGGGGGTGCGGGCGCCGACGAGTTCCTTGCGGTAGTCGAAGGGCAGCGGATCGAGGTTGGTCCAGCCGCTGTTGGTCTTCCATTCGGTGACGAATTTCACCGCCTGGTCGATCTCGCTCTCCCAGTCGGCGGGGGTCCACTTCTCGACCGAGCCGGAGCCGGCGCAGAAATGGCCGTTGAAGTGGGTGCCTATCTCGTGACCGTCGAGCCAGGCCTGGCGGACGTACTTCAGTGTCTGCTTGATGTGGTCGTCGGTGAGATAACCGATGTCGGAGGCGCCGGTGCGGTTGTTCGGGGGGCGGTAGAGGGCTTTCTTCGATTCGGGCAGGAGGTAGAGCCCGGAGAGGAAGAAGGTCATCGTCGCGTCGTGGTTCCTGGCGAGTTCCAGAAAGCGCGGGAAGAGGCCGTTGCCGACCTCGCCCGCCCCGTCCCACGAGAAGATCACGAACTGCGGCGGGGTCTGCCCGGGCTCCAGGGGCACGGGCTCGCCGGGCTGGTTCGGCTGCTTTCCGGTGTCGGACGTGGAACCGTCCCCCAGGAGACGCCCCTTCACCTCACCGGGGGCCGGGCCGTCCGTCCCGTTCCGGCCGCCGCCCGTGTCCGGTCGGTCCCCGCCCTTGTCCGAGCCACCGGCGAGACCGCAGCCGCCGACTCCGATCGCGGCCGCCGTTCCGACTCCGGCTCCCAGGAGGCCCCTTCGACTGATCCCGCGCATATCGTCCCCATCCGCGCTCGTTCGTTGCCGGACATACCTTCCAAACCGGCAATGGGTGAGAGGGGAGGAGGAAGACGGCGGTTCCCGCGATTAGCACATAATCTTCTGCGTAACGAGGTGATTACCGGCCCTCGCGCCCGCCTCCGCGCCGGCTGGGGCGCCCGCCTCCGCGCCGGCTGGGGCGCCCGCCTGCGCGTCGGCTGGGGCGCGCGGGGGCAGGTCCCGGCGGGCGTGGTCGCGGACGGGTGCGGGGCGGGTTCGGGCGGGTTCGGGCGGGTTCGGCGCTGGGGCAGGCGCGGGTGCGGGGCCGGGCCGGGCGGG